>NZ_JBNHGJ010000021.1:0-85550 GCF_059091165.1 Arthrobacter sp. Hb9-2
ACGGTCCTGCTGCAGCTGCCAAAGACCCTTGCGGAGCTGGACGAAATTGCGGCAGCAGTGGCCACCTACGCCTCACCGGAGGTGGTGCTCCTGGCCGCGACCTGCTCGGGCTCCCGCGCCCGGCCAGCCGCTACCCAGATCCATCCCCGGCCACTGCTGCCGGAAACTAAGGGGAAGACCATGACACAGCACAGCGGTGCTCCAGCCGAAGTTTTTACGCCTACAGGCAAGCTGCAGTTCGGCGTCTTTTTCCAAGGCGTCAATTCCGGCACCATCTGGAAGGCGGCCGAGTCGGGCTCACAGACCGACTTCGAGTCTTTCCGCAGGATTGCCCAGACGGCCGAGCGCGGGCTGTTCGCCGCGTTCTTCCTGGGCGAAGGCCTTCGCCTGCGGGAACACCTCGGCAGGCCGCACGCCCTGGACGTGGTGGGCAGGCCGGATGCGCAGACCATGCTCGCCGCCCTTGCCTCCGTCACCAAGAACATCGGGCTGGTGGCCACCCAGAACACCACGTACAACGACCCCGCGGACCTGGCCCACCGGCTCTCGTCCCTCGACCTGATCTCCGGTGGCCGGGCCGCGTGGAACATTGTGACCACGGACAACGCCTGGACCGGTGCCAACTTCCGGCGCGGGGGATACCTGGACCACGCCGACCGCTACAAGCATGCGGAAGCCTTCGTGCAGACCGCCAAGCGCATCTGGGATTCCTGGGAGACCGCGGAAGGACCGGCGCGCCGGGTATTCCATGAAGGGCAGCACTACACAGTGGACGTGACGCCGCGGTTGCCTCGAAGTGCACAGTACCGGCCCGTGCTGTTCCAGGCGGGTGACTCTCCGGAAGGCCGGGACTTTGCCGCCCGCCAGGCGGACGTCATCTTCTCGGCCCATCCCAAGTTCGACGACGCAGTCGAGTTCCGCAAGGACCTCGTGGAACGGTCCCTGAAAGCGGGACGTGGCGCGAACGCCGTGCAGATCATGCCGGCCAGCGAGTTCATCCTGGCGCCCACCGCCGAAGAAGCGGTGGAGAAGAAGGAATGGGTCCGCGGCCTGCAGATCGGTCCGCAGCAGGCGGTGGCGTACCTGGAGCAGTTCTGGGGCCGTGAGCTCTCCGAATATGATCCCGACGGGCCCCTTCCGGAGATTGATCCCGTGGTGGAGGAAACCTCCGAGACCCGCGGCAGCGGCTTCCACGGAGCCAAAGCCAGGCAGCTGGCGGACCAGTGGCGGGCGGAGGCCAAGGACAAGGGCCTCTCCATCCGCCAGTTCGTCACCTCCCGGACAGCACGGGTGGACGCCACCTTCACGGGTTCCTACTCGGGAGTCGCCAGCCAGCTGGCTGAGTACGCGCGGGTTGGCGCGGTGGATGGCTTCAACATCTCCCCGTGGCTGATCCCCAGTGGCCTGGACGACATTGTGAACCACCTGGTGCCGGAGCTGCAGGAACGCGGCGTCTACCCCACGGACTACCCGGGCAGCACCCTGCGCGAAAACCTTGGGCTGCCGACGCCGGTGCGTGCTGATGAGGCGGTCCGCGCATCATGAGCGCGGCCGGCTACGGGGAAAGGGCCGACGACGGCACGGAGACTGCCGTCGTCGACCCTTCCCTGGGCAGCGTCAGGCTGCAGCTGACAGTATGGGAGCTGCAGCTCTAAGGTACTTTTAACGCCGGCACTTACGCTTCTGCCGGCGCCGCCGCCAGTGCGGGGCCCGACGACGGATGTGCTGCGGAAGCCCTGCGCCCTGGCTGCGGCTATTGGTCCCGCGGCGGGGCGAACGCGATCTGCTCGGTGCGGGCAATACTTCTCTGGATGGCTGCCTTGTCTATGCCAAGAAGCGCCGTGAGCCACATGCCGTTTTGTACGACGACAATGTCGGCTGCCCGTTCCCGGCAGTGCTCCCACGGGAGCCCGGGGACGGCGTTGGAGACCAGTGAAGCGAGCCCGTCGAGGTAACGGTCAAAAGCTGCGGCATTGATCTCCGCATAGTCCTCATCGGCTTGCGCGAGGGCCCAAAGGTGCAGGCGCAGGGACAGGTACCGTGTGGTCAGCAGTTCGGCGCCCGCAACCCGCCGCAGGGCCTTGCGCAACTGTTCGTCCGGGGCCGACGAGGGGTCTGGTGCCACGAGTGCAAGGTCGTGCTCGTCTACCCGGTGCAGGGCCGCCCGGATCAGGCTGGCCTTGTCGTCGTAGTAATAGTTCACCAGCCCCAGCGCAACGCCGGCTTCGCGGGCAACAGCGCGCATACTCACCCCTGAGATACCGTGGCGGGACAGCAGATCGAGTGCCGCCTCGAGGATGCGCGACTGCCTGTCGACCTGTTCGCCGGAGTTCACGGTATTCGTCCCCATCTGGCCAGACTATGGCCAAACCTGCCCGGCGTGCACTTTCAGGGCGGGTGGAAGGGTGGATTAGGTCTTGGCGGTTACGGTGAGTCTTGCCCAACCCCCGCCGGGGCCCATCCCAGGGCGGGGCCCAATTTGCCGGCGATGTCGGTGAGGATCTGGAGGTAGTCCTCGAGGTCAAAGCTAAAGGGGAGTGCGAAGGCCACCTCATCCACTTCCTGGAATCCTGCGTGTGCGTACAGCTGCTCGGCAATTTCATCGCTGGTGCCGATGAGGTCCGGGGCGAACATCATGCCTTTTGGCCCCTGCGGCGCCCGTGTGCGGGGAGTGCGTTCATCGACGTACCGCTGGTACTTCTCCCGCTGTAGCGGTGACGCCGAATCGGTGGGGATGACCACCAGGCCCTGCGACACCCGGGCCGGTCCATGTACCTGGGCTGACGTTGCGGCGGCCTCACGGAAGGCACGAATCTGCGATTGCTGAACGCGGGCAAAGTCCGGTTCCTGATCCGCTTCGGGGAAGATCACACTGCTGGAGAGCAGATTGAAACCGTTCGCCCCGGCCCAGACGGCCGACTTCCTGCTGCCTGCCCCGTACCAAAGGCGAGTCCGCAGGCCCGGCGAGTGCGGCTCGACGCGATTGGAGAATTCCTCGACCACACCCTGCCTGCCCGAAAAGTCCCGCACCCTTTCCCCTGCGATCAGGCGTGCAAGCCGGTCCACGCGGGCGTAGCTGAAGTCCTCAAGCTCTGAGGTGTCCGGGTACAGCTCGTGCTTCACCGTGTCGTAGTGCATCGGTTCGCCCACGCTCAGCCCCGGATTGATGCGTCCCCCGGCGAGCAGATCCACGGTGGCCAGGTCTTCGGCCAGGCGCAATGGGTTTTCCCAGCCCAGCGGTGTCACAGCGGTTCCAAGCTCAATCCGGGAGGTGCGCTGGCTGGCGGCGGCCATCACCGCAATGGGGGAGGAGATTCCGAACTGCAGGTGGCGGTGGCGCAGCCAGGCGCTGTCGAATCCAAGCCGCTCGCCACGTTCGATGATCTGCAAAGTAGATTCGTGGCCCGAGGCGGGATCTGCCGGATCGAACAGGCCAATAGTGAGGAATCCAAGCTTGCGCAAGGGATGTGTGGGGTGGGGCATGGGGCTCCTTCAGCATCGGGGGCGGCTCCTTCTCAGAATATGAGGCCTGACGTGACTGGTCTTCGGGCGATGAGGGTCGGGGCCAGCCCGGCGGCCAGCCCGGCTGGTGGCTCCTCGCGACGCGCCAAAACGTGAAGGATCCCCGCCTTGCTGAAGCGAGGCGGGGATCCATTCGTCGGCAGGCTTCCCTACTTTTTGGGCAGGCCTGCCGGGTTCAATTCGGACTTCTGGATGGCCTCTGATGAGAGGCCCCAGCGGTCCAGGATCTTGGCGTACGTGCCGTTTTCAATCAGCTCATTGAGTGCGGCCTGTGCTGCTACCGCCAGGCCGTTGTCCTTCTTGGTGGTGAAGGCGATTTGCGCGGTCAGCGGCCACCCGCCGTTGAGGGTGCCAACCTGCTTGCTCTTCCCGTCCAGCGCGGCCTTGTAGGCAGACCCGGCATTGGGGCCGAACGTCAGGTCCGCGCGGCCGGACTGCAGGGCCAGCGTGGAGGCGGAGTCGTCGTCGTAATACTGGAACTCGACCGGCTTCAAGCCGTTCTTCTTGTTCTCCTCGTCCCAGCGCACCAGGATGGCTTCCTGGTTGGTGCCGGAGCCAACGATGACGCGCTTGCCCGCAACATCCTTGGCCTCCTTGATCTCGCCGATGTCCGAATCGCTTTTCGCGTAGAAGCCCAGGAGGTCGTTCCGGTAGGTGGCGAAGTCGAACTTTTCCTTGCGGGCTTCGGTGACAGTCACGTTGGACAGCACGGCTTCGTACTTCGCGGACTCAATGCCCAGGGGCCAGTCGGCCCAAGCCACGGGAAGGACCTCGACCTCCAGGCCGAGCGTCTCCCCCACCGCATAAGCGATGTCCACCTCGCTGCCGATCAGGGTCTTGTTGTCCGTGGCGAAGGTGCTGAGCGGGGCCGTGCCGCCAGTGCTGACAACCGTGAGCTTGCCGTCGGCTTTGATGACGTCGGGAACAAGTGCGGCGGCTTCGGAGTCGAGGGAAACCTTGAAACGGTCCTGCTCAGGGGACAGATTGAAGGTCTTGCCGGCCGCCGTGGTGGAGGATCCCGACGTCGGTGCTGTCGCCGCCGTCGCGCCCGGGTCGGAGCACGCTGCCAGCCCCAGCAGCGCGGTGATGGTGAGGGCGGCGGCAGCAGTCGGTTTCGCCTTGAAAATGGTCATTTGTCCTCCTTGGAGGTGGGTAGCGGATGCATCGGAGTGTGCTCGTTGCAGCAACTATCCGGCAGCCCGAGCAGGGGAATCAAAGGCGCTGAAACCCGGAGATACGGGGAGTAACGGCAGGTCACGGGAGGACCGCGGCGGTCACATTCGGAGCGAGTGCTGAACCGAAACCAAGTGGTGCCAGTCGGGGGCGGCATCAGAAGACGAGTACTTAAAGGCCAAAGACAGGTGGGGCATTACGCGTGTGCCCGTCCTCCGCCCGCCCGTACGGTTGGTCCAGGCAGCGGCCCGGGTGGGCCGCTTATTGGTCTCAACAGGAGTTCACATGCGCACTGCAGCGTCAAAGTCTGCCCTTTCCCGCCGTCTGGCCGCAGCTGTTGTGCTGCCAGGACTGCTCACCACCAGCCTTGTGCTGGTCCAGCCGGCGGTTGCAGCAGGAACAACGTCCGTAACAGGTATGTGCAATGGCGTGGTGAACCAGTTGGCGCACCGGGGTGCCGTGCAGGAGAACCTGCTGAAGAACGCGGCCAAGAAGAATGCGGACGC
This sequence comes from Arthrobacter sp. Hb9-2, assembly GCF_059091165.1. Taxonomy (NCBI): domain Bacteria; kingdom Bacillati; phylum Actinomycetota; class Actinomycetes; order Micrococcales; family Micrococcaceae; genus Arthrobacter; species Arthrobacter sp. Hb9-2. The sequence goes on from NZ_JBNHGJ010000021.1 coordinate 5,202, forward strand.
GATCGCTGTGCTGCAGGCGGACAGGGCGGAGCTCCAATCCTCTGCAGACTCGCTCACGACTCAGGTTGCGGCAGCAGAGAAGGAATTGGCCAACCTTTCAGACCAGGAGAAGCAGCTCGTCGGTCAGGAATCCGCGGCGCAGGCCGAGGTGGACAAGCTGACCTCTGAGCAGGAGAACACAACGGCTGCCGTGAAGGCTGCCACGGCTGACCTCGCCGACCTGCAGGGCCAGCAGGCAAAGGTGGCAAGCGAGCTGGCGCCACTGCAGGACGAACTGGCAACAGCAGAGTCCGAATCTGCGAACCTCAAAATTACGCTCGCTGACCTTAAGGCAGAGCAGGCCGCGAACACTAAGTCCCTTGACGCCGCCAGGACGCAGCTTGACGAGCTGCAGGAGGCAGCGTCCGATGCCGCCTCCGCTGTTGCGGCCAAGGTCGTTGTAATTCAGCAAGCCACGGCCGACCTTGCCGCGCTGAATATCGCGGCAGCGCAGGCGGCCGACGACGTGGCCGCCGCCCAGCAGGCAGTCAATGATGCCGACGCCCAGCTGCAAGCGCTTGAGGCGACTGGAACTGCCGCCGCAGCAGAGTTGCAGGCCCAGCAGGCCGAGGTCGACGCCGCGAAGGAGACGCTGGCCGGGATGCAGCGCGATGCCGCCGCCGCCGACGCCGCCGTCACGACGAAGAAGGACCAGATTACCGCTGCCCAGGCTCAGCTCACGGCCCTGCAGTCGGCGGCCTCAGCGGCCAAGGCAGCCCTCGACGCCAAGAATGACGCGATTACGACAGCCCAGACAGCTTTGGAAGCCCTCCAGGCCACTGCGGCGACGGCAGCGAAAGCCGTCAGCGACAACGCCGCCAAGATCACTGCGGTCAAGGCTGACCTCATCGCCCTGCAGGGACAGATTTCGGCGCTGAACAGTGAGATTTCAACGAAGCAGGCGCAGTTGGCGACCGCCCAGAGCGTGCTGGCCACCCTGACTGCGAAAAAGGAGGCCCTGATAAAGCAGATCGCTGACCTGACCAAGCAGATCGATGCGATCAACGGCAACTCCATCGCAAAGCGTCAGTTGGAAGCACAGCGCGACGCGGCCAAGGCCCAGTTGACGTCAGTGAACAGCGAGATCGCGGACAAGAACACGATCATTTCAGGTCTCCAGGGCAACCTGGCTGCACTCCAGACACAGGTGACTACCCTTAACGCTCAGTTGCTCACAAAGCAGCAGGAAAGCAGCGCGTTGCAGAAGAATGTTCAGCCCTTCCAAGCTTCGCTCGATGCCGCCAACCTCGCCGTATCAACCAAGCAAGAGGACATCGCAGCACTTAATGCCCAGGTGCCCGCGCTCCAAGCTGGAGTGAATCAGGCCAACGCCGCGGTTACCTCCAAGCAGACCGAGCTGAGCGCCCTGCAGGGCCAACTCCCGGCACTGGAACAGGCTGCGACTGCGGCAACCGATGCCGTCGCTGCCCAGGAGAAAGTGGTGGCAGACCTCAACGCAACCTTGTCGAACCTGACAGAAAACGTCGAGAAGGCCCAGCAGGACATCGCGGACCAGAAAGCGGTTTTGGAGTCCAAGACGCAGGCGTTGACCCAGGCGCAGGATGCGCTGGCTGCAGCTAACAGGGCGGCCGAAACCAAGACGTCGGAGATCTCCACCCTGCAGGACGAGCGCGAGGGACTGCAGGCAACCTTGGACGCGGCCAACCAGGCAGTCACGGACACGACGACGGATGTTGAGGAGCTAAACCGGCTCGGAGATGGCCTGGTATCCAAGATCACGGCACTCAACGAGCAGATCGCCGACAAAGAAGCTGCTGTTCTTGCCCTGCATGCACGGGTGAAGCCGCTGCTGGACCAGCTCAACAGCTTGAATGGTCAGATCAGCGAGGTTGAATCAAAACTCGCCGCACTTCAGTTGCAGCTGACGAGCCTCGATCCGCAGCTCGTAGCCGCCCAAAAGAAACTGGCGGATCTTCAGGCGCAGAAGAAGCAGAACAATGACGGCATCAAGCTACAAAGGGACGTGGTAGCCGATCTTCAGTCGAAGCTTGCGGATGTCCAGAAGCAGATTTCGGCGATCGATCCCACCATCGCGAACGGGGGCTGCGCGGTCTAGCCACTAGGCGACGGCACCCAAGGATGTCCCAAGAGGAAGTGGCCCGGTCAGCGAGACCGGGCCACTTCTTTGTCAGAATCAGCGGGTGGGACAGCTCCCCTCCGAAGTTACTGGCCTGGGGCTTCGAGCTCCGCGTAGGTATCGGCGTCGAGCGTGATGCCCGCAGCGGCCATGTTCTCCTCAAGGTGCTTCACGGAGCCAGTACCGGGGATGGGCATCATCACGGGGGAGCGGCGCAGCAGCCAGGCCAGTGCCACCTGCGAGGTGGTGGCATCCAGCCGCTTCGCGGCCTCGTCCAGCGGCCCGCCCGGCTGCGCAAGCTCGCCCGCCGAGATAGGCGCCCAGGGGATAAAGCCGATCCCGTTCTCCTCGGAGTACCGCAGCACATCCTCGGAGCTCCGGTCCGTCAGGTTGTAGCGGTTCTGGACAGTGGAAACGGTGAAGTGCTTGCCGGCCGCTTCCAGTTCCTCCACGCTCACCTGCGAGAGGCCCAGCGCCCGGACTTTGCCCTCGTCCTGGAGTTCGCGGAGCACGCCAAACTGCTCTTCAGCATCCACCTTCGGATCGATCCGGTGCAGCTGCAGCAGGTCCAGGGTGTCCACCTTAAGCTTTCGCAGGCTCAGCTCGGTCTGCTGGCGCAGGTATTCCGGCCGGCCAACGGGAATCCACTTGCCGGGGCCAGTCCGCGTGAAGCCCACTTTCGTGGCGATCTTCAGCCCTTCCTTGTACGGGTGCAGTGCCTCGGCCAGGATTTCCTCGCTGATGTTCGGCCCGTAAGAGTCTGCGGTATCGATGAAGTCCACACCGAGTTCAACGGCGCGGCGCACCACGTCCATGGCGGTGCGGCGGTCAGCGGGTTCGCCCCAGACGCCGTCGCCCACGATGCGCATGGCACCGAAGCCGAGCCGGTGCACGGTCCCGAGGTCCTTCAGGTCAATCGTTGCGGACAGTTCCAACTGTTTCGTTGTCTCTAGGCTCATAGGGGCGGCAACCTCATCAGCCTGCTGAGTATTCCGAACGTCACAGAAATAAGCCGGCCGCCGCCGTCGTTATGCACTAAGTGCCGCCGCGACCCGGCCGGCACATCCCTGCGAAACGTTTTGAAAGGTCGGCTCCCACCGTGGCACTTCCCCTCTCCATCCTTGACCTGGCAACCATCGGTAAGGGCCAGACGGCGGCAGAGAGTTTGGCGGGCAGCGTTGCCATGGCGCAGAGCGCCGAGAAGCTTGGCTACAGGCGGGTCTGGTACGCCGAGCACCACAACATGTCCTCCATCGCCTCCTCCGCCACCAGCGTCCTGATCGCCCACGTTGCCGCACACACCGAAAGCATCCGGCTCGGCGCCGGCGGCGTGATGTTGCCCAACCACTCGCCGCTGACCATCGCGGAGCAGTTCGGCACCCTGGAAACCCTGCACCCAGGGCGGATCGACCTGGGTCTTGGCCGTGCGCCCGGGAGCGACCAGAACACCATGCGCGCGCTGCGCCGTGACCCGATGTCCGCCGACAGCTTCCCGCAGGACGTCCTGGAGCTCCAGGGCTACCTCACCGGGCCCACCCGGATCCAAGGGGTGGAAGCAACGCCGGGCAAGGGCACCAACGTCCCGCTGTACATCCTGGGCTCGTCCCTGTTCGGCGCGCGCCTCGCCGCCCAGCTTGGCCTGCCGTACGCGTTCGCCTCGCATTTTGCCCCCAACGCGCTGCAGGATGCGGTGGCCCTTTACCGCCGTGAGTTCAAGACCTCGGCACAGCTGGATGCTCCGCACGTCATCGCGGGCGTGAACGTCATTGCCGCCGACTCTGCCTCTGAGGCGCAGGCCATGCTGCAGGAGACCAAGCGCGCCAGGGTCTCCCTGTTCTTCGGCGGCGGCCGCGAGTTCACGGACGACGAAGCGGACATGATCCTCGACTCACCGCAGGGCCAGCACGTCTCGCAGATGATGACCTACTCTGCGGTGGGTACGCCCGACGTAGTGATGGACTACCTGGACGAATTCGGCAGGCACGCCGACGCCGACGAACTCATCGTGGCGCACCAAAGCACGGGCACCGCCGCGCGGCTGCGGTCCGTGGAACTCCTCGCTGAAGTCGCGGGCCTGGCCCGCGTGTAGCAGCTGGCGGCGGCCCGCCGCCGGACTTTTCCACATACTCAGTGCTTTTACACATACGCAATGATGGGGACTTTTGGGGGAAACCCGCCGGGCGGACCATGAGGAATGCCCCCTTCGAAGTTCCCTGCGGAACTCCGGGGAGGGGCACCACCCGATAGCCGTGGGCCATCCCTCGGCTGCCTTTCCGGGTGTGTCCTGCCTAAGGGGTGCACGAATGGCGATGCCGTTGAACCAGAGCGTGGCGGATTCCGCGCTTCTAACCCGGTCCCTTCCGTTGGGGCTGCTCCGATCCTTCGTCCGGTCCGACGCAGCCGACGACGGGCTGACGCCCACCCTGATGGCGGAACTCAAGGTCCTCGCCCGGGTTCCGGGGCTGCTGGTGGCCTGCAATTATGGCGGAACGCTGTGCGATGCCGAGGGGATCTCCACCGAAACCCTCCCGCTGGGCAGCGCAGCAATCGCCCTGCGCGCCCTGGCTGCGCTGCCCAACACCCATGCCGCCGTCATCTCCGGCCGCTCCCTCCGTGACCTGGCGGCCGTGTCCCGCCTGCCCGCGGAGGTGCACCTCATTGGCTCGCACGGCGCTGAATCGGATATGGAGTTTGCCCACGTCCAGCCCCTGGCCACGGAAGCGGTCCTGCAGAAAGTCAGTGCAGCAGTCACTGAGGCGGTGGGCTTCCACAAGGGAGTCTGGATCGAGCGTAAGCCTGTGGCCGTTTCGATCCACACCCGCCCCGCCGCCGCAGAGGTGGTGGAGGCGGTCACGGAAACTGCCCGGGAGATTGCCCGTGAGCACGGGCTGTTCTTCATCGTGGACGGGTCCGTCCTGGATCTCTCCGTCGTGGAACCGGCCAAGGCCGAGGCGCTGGAAAATCTCCGGTCGCGGCTTGGCGCGAGTGCTGCCATCTACGCCGGGGACGCTTACAGCGATGAGCTTGCCATCGCCACACTGCGGGGGCCGGACATGGGCCTGCGGGTAGGGCCGGGGGAGACAGGCGCTTCACACCGGCTGCGCGACCCGGAGTGCTTTGCCCGCGTGCTTGCCATCCTGTTCGAACTCCGGCGGGCGTGGCTGTTCGGCGAGGACGCCGTGGGGCTTGAACGGCATTCGATGATCGGGAACGGATCGTCCACAGCCCTCGTCACCCCCGACGCCCGGATCTGCTGGATGAGCCATCCTCTGCCTGACTCCGGATCGCTCTTTGCCCACATCCTTGGCGGGGACGCGGCCGGACACTTTTCTGTTGAGCCCGTCAAAGCTTCCCAGGTGCTGGGCCAGCGTTACGTGGACAGCACCATGATTGTGGAAACCCGCTGGGCCGATGTTACGGTCACGGACTACCTGGAACCGGCCCCCGAGGGCATCACCAGCCTTGTCCGCGTGCTCTCAGGAAGCGGTGCGGCGAGGATCGTCTTTGCGCCCCGCCCCGATTACGCCAACGCTCCCTTCAGCATGGAGGCGCGCGGTGACGGGCTGCACGTGGTGGGAACCTCCGACCCCATCGTTCTCTTCGCCCCAGGCGTGACGTTTGCCATTGCCTCGGATGGCCGGCATGGCACGGCCACAGCCGCCGTCAACCTGCAGGACGGTCCAATAGTGCTCAACCTGAGGTGCGGTGACACGGAGCATCAACCCGTGGACCCCGGCGGCGAAACCGAGCGGCGGGCCGGCGTGGCGCTCCACTCGCGCAGCTGGGTGCAGCGCCTCGACCTGCCCAGCGTCAAGCCATCCCTGGTGCGCCGGTCCGCCTTGGTCCTCCGCGCACTGGTCCACGAGCCCACCGGCGCGGTGCTGGCTGCGCCCACCACATCATTGCCGGAAGGCATCGGCGGCACCCGCAACTGGGACTACCGGTACTGCTGGCTGCGGGACGGCTCCATGACGGTCAACGCGCTGGTGGACCTTGGTTCCACACAGGAAGCAGTGGGTTTCCTGGGCTGGCTCGGGCGGATCCTGGAGCACGCCCCCGGCCCGGAGTGGCTGCATCCCCTTTACTCGGTCACCGGCGCGCCACTCTCGACAGAAGCGGTCATCGACAGCCTCCCCGGCTATGCCGGCTCCCGCCCTGTCCGGATCGGCAATGCCGCCGACCACCAGGTCCAGCTGGACGTGTTCGGCCCCATCGCGGAACTGATCCACGCTCTCAGTGAGAGGGAAGCGGCCCTGAGCGACGGCCACTGGGAGCTGATGGTCCAGATGGCCTCGGCAGTGCTGGCCCGCTGGCAGGAACCGGACCACGGCATCTGGGAAGCCCGGCGGGCTCCCCGGCACCACGTGTTCACCAAGGTGATGTGCTGGGTGACCCTTGACCGGGCCCTGCGGACCGCGGCCCGGCACGGACGCAGATCCGAACCGGCATGGGAAGCCACGGCCACAGCCATCCGGGAAGAGGTGCTGACGGAAGGCTGGGACGAGTCCGCATCCTCCTATACCGTGGCTTACGACAGTCCGGACCTGGATGCGGCCGTCCTGCACATCGGCCTCTCAGGCCTGCTCGACGTCACCGACCAGCGCTTCCTGGATACCGTTACGGCCGTGGAACGGGAGCTGCGGGTGGGACCCACCGTTTTCCGGTACAGGTACGACGACGGCCTGCCGGGTTTGGAGGGCGGTTTCCACATCTGCACCACCTGGCTGATCGAGGCGTACGTCGCGGTGGGGAGGATTGAGGAGGCCTGGGACCTCTTTGACCAGTTGGTGAACCTCTTCGGCCCCACGGGCCTGCTGCCGGAGGAATACGACCCCGGCACGGAAACCCACTTGGGGAACCACCCGCAGGCATACTCGCACCTGGGTTTCATCCGCTGTGCCCGGCTCCTCGACGGGCACCAACACAGAAGGTAGTCGCGGTTCCGCTTCGGTCCCTAGAGTGGAGTTGACAGGGAAACAGGCAAACAGGGACCGAAACGAGACATATGACTACGCGAGCCCAAGGAGTGGGGTTCCGTTCAGAGCGGGGCCCCATTCTCATGGCACTGATGCTGTCCACCGGACTGGTTGCCATTGATTCCACCATCGTTGCCACCGCAGTCCCTTCGATTGTTCGCGACGTGGGCGGGTTCGAATCCTTCCCCTGGCTCTTTTCTGCGTACCTGCTGGCCCAGGCCGTCTCGGTGCCCATCTACGGAAAGCTTTCGGACATGGTTGGCCGCAAGCCGATCATCCTGGCAGGCATCGGTTTGTTCCTGCTCGGTTCAATCCTCTGCGGGATCGCCTGGAGCATGCCCGCCCTCATCGCTTTCCGGGCGCTGCAGGGCCTCGGCGCGGGAGCCGTGCTGCCGGTGTCCATCACCATCGCCGGTGATATCTACTCAGTTGAAGAGCGGGCCAAAGTCCAGGGCTACCTGGCCAGTGTGTGGGCGGTCTCCTCAGTGGTGGGTCCCAGCCTGGGCGGCATCTTCTCCTCGCTGGGGATCTGGCGCGGCATCTTCCTGGTCAACGTTCCGCTGTGCCTGCTGGCAGGGTGGATGCTGCTCCGGACCCTGCACGAAAACGTCGAGCGCGCCAAGCACCGCGTGGACTACGCCGGCGCTGCGCTCCTGGCAGGCTCGCTTACCCTGCTGATCCTTGGGGCCCTCCAGGGCGGACAGGCATGGGAATGGAACTCACCGGTTGGTATCGGCGTCTTCGCCGTGGGTGCCGCCCTCCTGGTCCTGTTCCTCCTGGTGGAGCGGCGGGCCGCGGAGCCAGTCCTACCAACCTGGGTGGTGTCGCGGCGGCTGCTGGGTACCACTGCGTTGGTGTCCTTCGGCGTCGGAGCAGTCATGATCGGACTGACCTCGTATGTGCCCACGTTCCTCGAAGGGGCCCTGTCCACCTCGCCGTTGATTGCCGGCCTGGCGCTCGCAGCGCTGACCCTCGGCTGGCCGATCAGCGCCTCGCAGGCGGGGCGGCTCTACCTGCGGATCGGGTTCAAACCCACAGCCCTGATCGGAATCGCCGTCACAGTGGCAGGCCTTCTGGTCCTTGCCCTAACTTCGGCCACTCCCAACGTGGCGCTGATTGCCACCAGCTGCTTCGTCGTCGGACTCGGCCTGGGCTTGGTGGCCACCCCGACCCTTATCGCTGCCCAGTCCAGCGTGGAATGGAATGAGCGCGGCGTCGTGACGAGCACCAATATGTTCGCGCGGTCCATTGGCAGCGCCCTCGGCGTGGCCGTGTTTGGCGCCATCGCGAACTCGGTGTACGCAACCACGGCAGGAGGCAGCGGTGAGGCGCCCGCCGTCGTCGCCGCTTCAGGGGCCGTCTTCCTGGCGGCGCTGGCCGCAGGCCTCCTCACTGTGGCGGCGGTGCTGTCAATGCCCGCGGTCAAGGCGAACACGGGAAAGCAGGCCGCGGGGAAGCCCGCCCAAGCCGAGCCGGTCGCCAGCGGGGCCGAAGACGGTCAGGAGCGCTAAAGGCTAGCGGGATGCGCGGAAGATCTCCGGCGCAGGCCGAGTGCCGGTGGCGAGGTCGGCAAGGATGCGGCCAACGACGGGAGTGAACTTAAACCCGTGTCCGGAGAATCCTGCGCCTATGACCACGGGGCCAATCCGGTCCAGGATGAAGTCCTCATCGGGGGTGGTGGTGTACGTGCAGCTGATGGCCTCGAATGAATCGGCGTCAACGCCGGGCAGCCACGCCCGGGCGTAATCCTGCAGGGCGGCGAGCTGTACGGGTTCCGGCTGGAAGGATCGCCGGTCCGGGTCCACTACCGGGCCCACGCCGTGCCACCCGGCCTTGATCCCCTCGCCTGGAGTCTGCATGCCATAGACGGGGGAGTACCAGCTCTTGTACTCCGCGCCCGCGCCGGGCATGTGGTTGAACCCCGGCCACCGGGCGCCCGCATCCGCCACCCGGAAGTGCGCCGGCTGCTCTTGGGTGACCCGCAGCTTCGGAATCCTCAGCTGGGTACTTCCCGAGGCGCCGGCCAGGAGTTTTTGAGTCCAGCCGCCGGCGGTGACCACCACCTGGGCGGCGGTGACCACTTCGGTGCCCGCGCCGGACTCAAAGGTGAGCCGGACGCCGTCGTCCATCACTTTCAGCTCCACCACTTTGGTGTGATGCCGCATCTCGGCGCCGCGGGCCACCGCGAGCCGCTGGAAGGCGGGCAGGGCCGCCTCCGGGTTGAGCTGGCCGCCGTCGGGCATATGGAGTACCTGCTGGTCGAAACGGATGCCGCGCCAGCGCTCGCCAGCCACCGCCGGGGACAGGAACTCGGCGCGAATACCGGCCTGGTTCAGCGCATCGGCGACCTCCGGAAGCCGGGGATCGGGGCCGTGGCTGACGATTCCCGTTCGGGCCAGCAGCTTTTCGCCGCTGTCCTGTTCCAATTCGTCCCACAGGCTCAAACCTTCGGCCAGCATGGCCACGTATTCCGGCCGGTGGTAGCCGGGGTTTAGGTTGCGCGTGGCCCCGTGCGAGGCACCGATCTTGTGTCCCGGCCCGAACTGCTCCACCAGCGTTACCTGGCGGCCGCGGCGGGACAACGCCCATGCCGCAGCAGAGCCCATGGCTCCGCCGCCAATCACCACGGTGTCCAGCATGTTCTCCATCAAACTCCCATCACGTCAGCAGCAGCGCTACGCCAATCATCGCCGGGACGGCCACCACGGTAGTAATCAGCACGGTGTCCTTGGCCACGGTTAGGCCCGTCTTGTAACGGCTGGCGGCCACAAAAACATTCTGCGCGGTGGGCAGTGCTGAAGTGACAACGACGGCAAACAGGATGTGGCCCTCCAGCCCCAGCGCGAAACGGGCAAAGACGTACGCAAGCGCTGGCTGGACCGCCAGTTTGAACGCGCTGGCCAGCAGGGTATCCACCCGCCGGGCGGTGGAGGCCTGAAGCGGGCGGGTGCCGTTAAGGCTCATGCCAAAGGCAATCAGCATGGCCGGAATCGCCGCACCACCGATCAGGTGGATGGGCTCCATAACCAGCGGCGGAACCTGCCAGCCCGTGCCTGCCACCAGCAGGCCCAGGGCGGACCCGACGATCATGGGGTTCTTGAGAATCATCACCGCAAAGCTCAGGGGAGTGGTGCGGTGCGAGCTGGTACTCGAGTCCAGGATCATCAGGAACAGCGGCGTGAAGAAGGCCAGTTGGAAGATCAGCAGCGGCGCCACGTAGCTCGCATCGCCCAGGACGTAGACGGCGATGGGGATGCCCAGGTTGGCGGAGTTCACCAAGGAGGCCGCCATCGAGGACATCAGGGACTCGGGAAGCGAGCGTTTCAGCCAGAACTTGGCGATGGCAAAGAAGAGTGCGGCCGTGGCGACGGCCGACACCGCGGCGACCAGCAGGGGAGCCGCAAAAACCTCGGCGAGGCGCGCCTTGCTCAGGGTTTCGAACAACAGCGCCGGGCTGGCCACAAAGAAGGTGAGGGAACTGAGGACCTGGCGTGCGTTGTCACCCAGTATCTTCTGCCGGCCCACGAACCAGCCCACCAGGATGATGCACCAGACCACAAAGAAGCCAGCAAGGACACCTAACAAGGGACAACCCGCTGGGAGTTATACCGCTTGTAGTTAAACTGCAGGGCGCGGCGGCGGAAGGTACTGGGACACACGCTCCGGTTTAGAGGGAAGCGTTGTTAAGGGCAAAAGGGGGGCGGAGCAGCCCGGGCGTCAGTCCCTCGGCGGGGTCGTTGCCCAGTTGGACAACGCGGTTGTTTCCGTCCACGTGGACCACCTTGGGCTCGTAGGCCTTCGCCTCTTCGGTGGTCATCTGTGCGTAGGTAATCAGAATGACAATGTCGTTTTCCTGCATCAGGTGGGCCGCAGCACCGTTGATGCCGATGACGCCGGAGCCGCGCTCGCCGGCAATGGTGTACGTCTCCAGCCTGGCGCCGTTGGTCACGTCCACGATGGACACCAGCTCGCCGGGAAGAATATCGGCAGCATCCAGGAGGTCCAGGTCGACGGTGACCGAACCTACGTAGTGCAGGTCGGCGTGCGTCACGGTGGCCCGGTGGATTTTGGACTTGAACATTGTTCGATTCATAACGGCATCAGTCTAGCGCCGGGGGCCATTCCGCGCAGTGACGCAGGGAACACCGCAGGCGGAAGTTGCAAACCGCGAAGTGAAGGGCCCGACGGCGGCCGGTCACCCGGCGTCGTCTGTCGCCACCGCCGCGGCGGCCGCGGCCAGCGTCTCCCTTGCTGCCAGGATGGCGGGCCGCTTGGCGCTGGAACGGCGCACTGACGTGAAGACTGTCCGGTGCGGTTTGCCCGGCAGCTCCAGCAGTTGGGCAGTGGTGCCGCGGCCTGTCCAGACCAGGTCCGGCATCAGGGCTACGGCGTTGCCGGACTCGATCAGCCGGATCTGCGCCTGCAGGTCGGCGGTTTCAAAGCGCACGTCCGGTTCAAACCCGGCGCTGCGGCAGGCCTGCTCCGCCCAGTGCCGCGATGCGGCTCCCCGCGGTTCCATAACCCAGGCGAGCTCTGCGGTGTCCGCCAGCGAGCTGATGGCGGGCCCGCCGTCGGACGCCGGTGGAACTGCCAGCCTGATCGCATCGGTGGTCAGCCGAACGCGGTCCAGCTCGGGATAACGCGGGGCAGCGTGCCCCGGGTACTGTTCGGCGATGACAAGGTCGAAGTCCCGCGCCCAGGTCTCGTGCAGCGCGGTTTCCGGTTCGCGCTGGATCATCTCGATGCGGACCTCCGGGTAGGCTTTGGCCATCCTCGTCAGCGTTTCCGGCATCAGGGCAAGGGCCGCGGACTGGAAGACCGCGATCCGGACGGTCCCCGTGACAGTGGTCAGGGAAGCCGCGAGGTCGGCTTCGGCCTGTTCCATGGTCTGCAGCAGGCTCGCCGTGTGCGCCACCAGCACTTCAGCCTGCGGCGTGAGCTGCACCCGCCTGCCGGTCTTGCGGAGCAGCTCAACGCCTACTTCCTTCTCCAGCAGGGCAAGCTGCTGCGATACCGACGACGGGCTGTACTGCAGTGCCTCTGCCACCTCTGCGAGCGTTCCCCGGATGCTTAATTCCCGGAGCAACCGGAGCCTGCGCAGGTCAAGCATGGGGAATTCCTAACTGAAACTAACGAATATAGGTTAGAAGTAGTCACTTTATCTAATGCAAGCAGGCTTGCATACTGTTGGGACCGAGTTACCCCCGTCACAGCGCCTAACGGCGTGCCGCGGCGGGGTCGCACCCCAAGCAGGAGTTCCTGATGAGCACTAGAGATATGAGCCAGTCGATCATGAGGCGCAAGCCCATCGACGACATTGAGGAAGAAAACAAACACAGTGGCCTCTTTAAGTCACTCGGGCTGTGGCAGCTTACGGCTATCGGCGTAGGCGGCATCATCGGCGTCGGCATCTTCTCCCTTGCGGGACTGGTGGCAGCAGGAAGCGAAACCGCACCCGGGGTGGGGCCCGCGGTGCTGATTTCCTTCCTGGTGGCCGGCCTTGCTTCGGCGGCCGCGGCGCTGTCCTACGCAGAGTTCGCGGGCATGATTCCCCGCGCCGGCTCGGCGTACACCTACGGATATGTGGCGTTGGGCGAGATCATTGGCTGGTTCATCGGCTGGGACCTGCTGCTCGAATACATTGCCATCGTGGCCGTTGTGGCCATCGGCATTTCCGGTTACTTTGACGCTTTCCTCTCAGGCATCGGCATCAACATGCCCATCTGGATGACCTCCACCGCCGAGGAAGGCAGGGGTGGCATCGTGAACATCCCGGCCATCGTCGTGTGCCTCATCGTGACCTGGATCCTCTCCCGCGGCACCAAGGCGTTCGGCCGGTTCGAGCTCGTGGCGGTGGCCATCAAGGTCGTCCTGATCCTCTTCATTATTGGACTGGGCGTTTTCTACATCGACACCAACAACTACAACCCATTTATGCCCAGCGGCTTCGGGCCCGTCCTTGCGGGTGCTGCCACTGTCTTCTTCGCCGTGTTCGGCTACGACGCCATGAGCACCGCGGCCGAAGAGGCCAAGGACGGCAAGAAGCACATGCCCAAGGCCATTATCCTTTCGCTGATCATTGCGATGCTCCTGTACGTGGCCGCCACACTGGTGCTGACCGGCATGCAGAACTACAAGGACATCGACCCCACCGCAGGCTTTGCTTCGGCCTTCACAGGTGTAGGCCTGCCGGTGATTGCCACCATCATCTCGGTGTTCGCCGTGTTGTCCATCCTCACCGTGATGCTGACCTTCCTCCTGGGTGTTACCCGCGTCTGGTTCTCCATGAGCCGCGACGGCCTGCTGCCCGGCTGGTTCTCCAAGACCGACCGCCACGGCACCCCGCAGCGCGTCACATGGATCGCCGGCGTGACGTCCGCCCTGCTGGCCGGAGTGTTCCCCATCAAGGCAGTTGCTGACCTCACGAACATCGGCATCCTGGCCGCGTTCGTCGTCGTCTGTTTCTCTGTGATCGTGTTCCGCTACAAGAAGCCGGATGCTCCCCGGTCCTTCCGCCTGCCCCTAATGCCGGTCATCCCGGCCTTCGGTGTGCTGGCCTCGGCGTTCCTGATGTTCCAGCTGCACTGGGAAACCTGGGCCCGCTTCGGTGTCTGGCTTGTTATTGGCCTGGCCATCTACTTCTTCTATGGCAAGAAGAACTCCCTGATGAACCCGAATAGCCCGCGGCACGACGAGATCGTGGAGATGCACCGGCCTGTCGGCTGACCCTCTCCGGGACGCTCTCCCACTTAATGTCGCTTGAACCCGGACGCTCTATCACCTTCCTCTGGAGGGTGATAGAGCGTTTCCGTTTTTCCCGCATTAAGTGAGAGAGGGTGGCCCAAATGGTGCGGTAAGTGATGGGGCGTCTGAGGAAGGGTGCGGGGTCATGTTTGAGCCCTTTGAACCTTTGGGTTTTCTAACCTGTATTGCTTAGAAAAGATCGCTTTATCTTACGTGACAGGAAGCTCATACTGGTGGGTAAGACCTCCTCGAATCACAGGAAAGAACGAGAAAAGCCATGACCCACATTGCAATGGAACCGGCAGTTGCAACCGGAACTACGCCACGGACCGTCGACGTCGATGTGCCCCAGGCGAAGGCGCTGGCCAGCGAAGCGGTAGCGCTGGTCCGCCACTGGCTGACCGAGGCATCCAAGGTTCCCGTGGATGCTTCCGCCCAGCAACTTGCAGGGGTGCTGAAGGACCCCAACGGGCTCGAGTTCACCGTTGGCTTCGTGGACGGCGTGGTCCGTCCCGAAGACCTGAACGTGGCCGCGCGGAACCTCGCCGCGCTCGCGCCCAAGGTCCCCGCGTTCCTGCCCTGGTACATGCGCCGCGCGGTGCAGCTGGGCGGGACCATGGCTCCGGTGATGCCGCAGGTTGTTATCCCCATTGCCCGCAAGGTGCTGCGCGAAATGGTGGGCCACCTGATTGTTGACGCCACCGACGCCAAGCTCGGCCCTGCCATCGCAAAGATCCGCAAGGACGGCATCAAGCTCAACGTCAACCTCCTCGGCGAAGCCGTCCTCGGTGAGCACGAGGCCTCCCGCCGGCTCGAGGGCACGCACACCCTGCTGGCCCGCCCCGACGTCGACTACGTCTCCATCAAGGTGTCTTCCACCGTTGCCCCGCACTCCGCCTGGGCCTTCGATGAAGCGGTTGAGCACGTCGTCGAGAAGCTGACCCCGCTGTTCCAGCGCGCCGCCTCCTTCGCCGGCAACGGTAAGAAGGCCAAGTTCATCAACCTGGACATGGAGGAGTACAAGGACCTGGACATGACCATCGCGGTCTTCACCAGGATCCTGGACAAGCCAGAGTTCAAGGACCTCGAAGCCGGCATCGTGCTCCAGGCCTACCTCCCGGACGCCCTGTCCGCCATGATCCGCCTGCAGGACTGGGCGGCCGAACGCCGTGCCAACGGTGGCGCCGCCATCAAGGTCCGCGTGGTCAAGGGTGCCAACCTGCCCATGGAGCAGGTGGAGTCCTCGCTGCACGACTGGCCGCTGGCGACCTGGGGCAGCAAGCAGGATTCAGATACCAGCTACAAGAGCGTCATCAACTACTCCCTTCACCCGGGCCGGATCCAGAACATCCGGATCGGCGTGGCCGGCCACAACCTGTTCGACATCGCCTTCGCCTGGCTCCTGGCAAAGCAGCGCGGCGTTGAAACCGGCATCGAGTTCGAGATGCTGTTGGGCATGGCGCAGGGCCAGGCCGAAGCCGTCAAGAAGGACGTCGGCTCGCTGCTGCTCTACACCCCCGTGGTGCACCCGGCCGAGTTCGACGTCGCCATCGCCTACCTGATTCGCCGCCTCGAAGAGGGCGCGAGCCAGGACAACTTCATGTCTGCGGTGTTCGAGCTGAGCGAAAACGAGGTCCTGTTCGAGCGTGAGAAGCAGCGCTTCCTCGCCTCGCTTGCGGCGTTGGACAACAGCGTTCCCCCGGCCAACCGCCAGCAAAACCGCAACCTGCCGCCGGTTCCGATGCCCCATGAAGGCTTTGGGAACACCCCGGACACGGATCCCTCCCTGCCGGCCAACCGCGACTGGGGCCGGGCCATCCTGGGACGCGTCCCGTCCTCCACGCTCGGCAACGCCTCCGTGGAAGCCGCCTTCATTAAGGATGAGGCAAAGCTGAACGCGGCCATCACCACCGCCGTCGAAAAGGGCAAGGCCTGGGGCGAACTCTCCGGCGCCGCGCGCGCGGAGATCCTGCACCGCGCCGGCGACGTCCTGGAGGCCCGTCGCGCCGACCTGCTTGAGGTCATGGCCAGCGAGACCGGCAAAACCATCGACCAGGGCGACCCCGAAGTCAGCGAAGCCGTGGACTTTGCCCACTACTACGCCGAGTCGGCCCGGAAGCTGGATGAGGTCGACGGCGCCACGTTCGTCCCGGC
This sequence comes from Arthrobacter sp. Hb9-2, assembly GCF_059091165.1. Lineage (NCBI taxonomy): Bacteria > Bacillati > Actinomycetota > Actinomycetes > Micrococcales > Micrococcaceae > Arthrobacter > Arthrobacter sp. Hb9-2. Next base: position 21,213 of record NZ_JBNHGJ010000021.1, read on the forward strand.
CAAACTCACCGTGGTCACGCCGCCGTGGAATTTCCCGGTCGCGATTCCGGCAGGATCCACCTTGGCGGCACTCGCCGCCGGCTCCGCCGTCGTCATCAAGCCTGCCAAGCAGGCCGCCCGCAGCGGCGCCGTGATGATCGAGGCCCTGTGGGAAGCGGGCGTGCCGCGCGACGTCCTCACCATGGTGCAGCTTGGTGAGCGGGAGCTCGGCAAGCAGCTGATTTCGCACCCGGCCGTTGACCGGGTGATCCTCACCGGCGGTTACGAGACCGCCGAATTGTTCCGGTCCTTCCGCCAGGACTTGCCCCTGCTGGCGGAGACCAGCGGCAAGAACGCCATCATCGTCACCCCCAGCGCGGACCTGGATCTCGCAGCCAAGGACGTGGCATACTCCGCGTTCGGCCACGCCGGCCAGAAATGCTCCGCGGCCTCACTGGTTATCCTGGTGGGCTCGGTGGCCAAGTCCAAGCGGTTCCACAACCAGCTGATCGACGCCGTGACCTCCCTGAAGGTGGGCTACCCGGAGGATCCCACCAGCCAGATGGGGCCGATCATCGAGCCTGCCAACGGAAAACTCCTCAACGCCCTCACCACCCTGGGTGACGGGGAAAACTGGGCCGTGGAACCGAAGAAGCTGGATGACACCGGCCGGCTCTGGAGCCCAGGCGTGCGCTACGGCGTCAAGCGCGGTTCCTACTTCCACCTGACCGAATTCTTCGGCCCGGTGCTGGGTGTGATGACCGCTGAAACGCTGGAAGAGGCCATCGCCATCCAGAACCAGATCGAGTACGGCCTCACCGCAGGCCTGCACTCCCTGAACACGGCGGAGCTGGGTACTTGGCTGGAGACTATCCAGGCCGGAAACCTGTACGTGAACCGCGGCATCACCGGCGCCATCGTGCAGCGCCAGCCCTTCGGCGGCTGGAAGAAGTCAGCAGTCGGAGCCGGCACCAAGGCTGGCGGCCCCAACTACCTTGCCGGCCTGGGCGAGTGGACTTCCGCCGCGAGCACGGCGGATACGCCTGTGACCAATCCCGGTGTCGGGCGGATCATCAATGCAGCCGGTGCCGCGCTGGAACCTGCAGAACTCGAATCCGTCCAGCGCGCACTGGCCTCCGATGCTGAGGCCTGGGCCAGCGAGTTCGGTACGGCCAAGGACGTCTCCGGCCTCAGCGCGGAGCGCAACATTTTCCGCTACCGCAGCCTGCCCGTGACAATCCGACTCTCGGGGGGCGCGCCTCTCGCACACCTCGTGCGGACCGTGGCGGCGGGCGTGCTGGCGGGCTCCGAGCTTACGGTGTCCACCGCAGCCGGGCTTCCTGCCCAACTGCGCGCGGTGCTCACCGCACTGGACATCGACGTCAAAGTTGAGTCCGACGCCGAATGGCTGTCAACCGCCGGCCAGCTCGCCACTGCCGGCAGGCTTTCCGGAGCACGCATCCGCCTGATCGGCGGAGATGCTGCTGCCCTGGCGCACGCGACCGGCGGCCGGCCGGACCTTGCTGTCTACTCCCACCCGGTCACCGAGGCCGGCCGCGTGGAACTGCTGCCGTTCCTGCATGAGCAGGCTGTCAGCATCACGGCGCACCGCTTCGGCACGCCGAACCACCTCTCGGACGCGTTGATCTAGCTTCATTCGCAGGGGCACAGCAAAGGCCGGGCGGTCACCTTGACGGTGGCCACCCGGCCTTCTGCTGTACGGACTGGTTGGCTATCCGCTAGCCGAGGTACCAGCCCGGCGGTGTCCATGTCACCGGCACGCTGTGAGCGGAAAACTCCTCGCAGCGGGTGCACGTATAGGCGACTTCGCCCAGGGCTGCAACAGCCCCGTCCCGCCGGTAGGTCGGGGGGATGTAGGACTCAAGGTAGATAAATTCATCAGTGCGGCACTTGTCGCAGGTGGGCTTGCCGACGTATCCGGAGTCCGTGGTGGCCAGTCCGGAGCCGAGGGTGGATTGGCGGGTGGCCAGTGGCCGCGCAGTGTTATGCGGGCGGGCATGTGAAGTGCTGAGGCGGGTGTTCTTGGCTGTCGTCATTGGCTGCCTGTCCCGAGCGCGCCACCTGCCGGGCAGGGCCGTGCTCGTATTGAAGAACGGCCAGCTGCTTGACCATGGGAAAACCAGCATAGGGGATGTAACGTTCCGGCATCAATGGAGAACGGGTTGTCTTCCAGCCAAAGCTTCAGCTGTTCAGAAACGACTTCAGGGCTGTTACCCAGGCTCCGGGGGCATCAAGGTGTGCGTCATGGGATGCCCTGGGAATGTCAACGCGCCGGACGTTATGGCCGCGGGCGACGAACTCCGCTTTCTCCTCCGCTGAAAACATTCCTTCTTCGCCATACACCACGAGGGTTGGCCCCGCGACGGCTTCCCACTCCTCCCAGCGGGGCCGGTTCAGCCCTTCCATCGTGCCCGCCATGACGTCAGCACAGAAGCGAGGCCAGTACCCGTCCTCCCGTTCTTCAAGGTCGGCCACCCACGCGTCCTGCAGGGGCCCGTTGCCCAGGAACTCTTTCGCGGCGGCCCGGCTTGGAAATGGAACCGGCCAGGAACGGAAGAATTCTCCGAGCTGCATATTCCCGGCAGCGCTGCTGCTGCCGGCACTGCTTTCCAGAAGCACGAGCTTGCTGACCAGGTCCGGCCGCTTCGCTGCAACGAGCATCGCGGTATGGCCGCCCATCGATTGGCCCACGAGTGCCACGGCGCCGCCCACCGCGGACTCGATCACGTGGACGACGTCGGCAACAAAGGCTTCCCGGGAAAGGTCGCTGGGCCGTGAGGTGCTTCGGCCGTGGCCGCGCAGGTCAACCAGGATGGTCCGGAACTCCGGAAGGGCGCCGGCGGTTTCGAAAAATTCCATTGCACTGCCGGCAAGGCCGTGCAGGATAACGACCGGAGAACCGTCCCCGCCCGTGTCGAAGTAGTTGATCCGGACCCCGAATCCAACGTCAAGGGCGAACTGCTGTACAACGCCGGTGGTTGCTGTCATGCGTACAACCTACTCGGCGTGAGCCCGCAGGCGGGGACCGGCATCAATAGGTTCGAAAGTGCCTAGGCCGGGCGGTTGATAGTCCGGCCCACAATGGACTGCGTCAGCGCATCGATCACCTCGGAGTTTGCCAAGGGGTTGCGGATCAGGGTGAAATCCACGTCGCCCACTGCCGGCAGGTCAAAGCGGCGGGTGATGATCTTCAAGTCGTCGGGCACCAGCGAGGACGGCATGACGGCGACCCCGATGCCGGCCCGGACTGCGGCAAGGACGCCGCTGATCTGGCGCGTGGTGCAGGTGATGCGCCAGGTCCTGCCGTGCGCCTCCAACGCATCGATGGCGAGCTTTCGGCTCAAGCTGGGTGAGGGGTAGGCGATCAGCGGGACGGGAGCCCCGGGTTCCAGCACGGTCTGTTCCTGGCCCACCCAGGAGAACGAGTCGTGCTGCACCACTGTGCCGTCCTTGGCCCCGGCGACCCATTTCACAAAGACGAGGTCCAGCTGGCCCGCATTGAGCTTCCGGTACAGTTGATCGCTTTGGCCGACGGTGAGTTCCAGGTTGATCTGCGGATAGATTTGCCGGAATTCGCGAAGGATCCTTGGCAGGCCGGTAATTGCCAAATCATCAGCGGTACCAAACCGGAGCCTTCCACGCATGGCGGAGCCGGAAAAATACCGTGCAGCGGCATCGTGAGCCGAGAGGATGTTCCGTGCGAAGCCTGCCATCGCATCCCCGTTGTCCGTCAGCCGGACATCCCGCGTGTCCCTTGTGATCAGCACCCGTTTGGCAGCTGTTTCTAGCTTGCGGACGTGCTGGCTGACGGTTGGTTGGGCCAGCCCCAGCCGATCAGCAGCCTTTGTGAAACTCAGGGTTTCGGCGACCGCCAGGAAGGAGCGCAGCTGCGCAGGTTCAAACACTGTGGACTCCAGTGGGGCAGGGTGCGGATAGAGGCGGCATTGCAGTTTGCAATACGAGTTATAGGGACAATACGCCTCCATAATCACGTGCACCCAGCCTAGCGTTAACGGCATCCCGGACCGACCGCAATTTGAGGACACACCTGTGGCACCCCCTCCGCCTTCATCGGCAACCGTCACCCAGCCCGTCACCGACTCCACAAGCGCTGCGCCGCCGGATAACCAGACCCAGCCCCTCGCCGTCGTCCCTGACCGACTGCCGTGGAAGCACACCTTTATCTCGCTGAAGGTCCCGAATTTCCGGATCTTCGCGGTGGGTCACTTCATCGCCGTCATCGCCATCTGGATGCAGCGCATCGCCCAGGACTGGATGGTCCTGCAGCTTTCCGGATCCGTAACTGCGGTGGGCATCACCGTGGCGCTGCAGTTCCTGCCCTCCCTTCTGCTGGGACCCTGGGGCGGCATGGTGGCGGATCGATTCGCCAAACGGAAAATCCTGATCCTGTGCCAGAGTATGGCCGCGGTCCTGGCTGCCGCGCTCGCGGTTCTTGCGCTGACAGGGACCGTTGAAGTCTGGCACGTCTACGTCATCGCCCTGGTCCTCGGCCTGGTCACCGTGCTGGATCAGCCCGCCAGGCAAGTGTTCGTCAACGAACTGGTGGGGCCGAAGTACCTGCGCAACGCGATCAGCGTCAACTCCACCACCTTCCAACTTGGAGGACTGATTGGTCCCGCCCTCGCTGGATGGTTGCTGACCGCCGTGGGGGCCGGTTGGGCGTTTGCCGGCAATGCCGTGGCCTGTTGTTCCACGGTGGCCATGCTCCTGATCCTGCGGAAGGACCAGCTGTTCGTCAGTGCACCGACGCCCAAGAGCAAGGGCATGCTCCGCGAAGGACTCAGCTATGCCCTCAGCAAGCCCACCATCTACTGGCCGTGGCTGATGGCGGGGTTCATCGCGGTTTTTGCCATGAGCCTGCCGGTAGTGCTTGCCGCCTTCGCCGATCACGTCTTCGACGTCGGAGCCGGAGGCTACGGGCTGCTGAACGCCCTCGTGGCACTTGGCGCGCTAGCGGGAGCCGTGGCGTCGACGCGGCGCCGGCAATTGCGGCTCCGCTCCGTGGTGTTCTGCGCCGGCATGTACGGAATCATGCTCTGCCTTGCTGCCGTGGCACCGTCCATGCCGGTGTTCGGGGCGGTGATGGTGCTATCCGGATTCTGGTGCCTGATGTTCCTGACGGGATCGAATCAACTCGTCCAGGTCAGCTCCAACATGAGCATCCGGGGCCGGGTCATGAGCCTGTACATCATGGTCCTGATCGGCGGCCAGGCAATAGGCGGGCCGATGCTCGGTTGGCTCTCCGAGCATGCCAGCCCGCACGTGGCCCTGCTGGTCGCCGGGGGAGTCCCGGCTCTCGCCGCCCTGACGGTCGCCGTCGTCCTGGCGCGGAAAGGCTCGCTGCTGCTGAGGGTCAGCCTTAAGGACCGCCGCCACCCCGTGAGCATCGTCAGCAAGGCGACGGCGGCGTAAAGCGGGCTACAGGGCCAGGTGCGGGTATGCGGCTTCCCGCTTCTGGAACGCGAGCACATCCTTGTTGCGGATGACGCCGTCACGGATCTCGATGGCCCGGGTAATGGTGTCGTTCCCGGCCCACGCCTCCGGGCCGTCGATGACCGTTGCCAGGAACGGGAGCAGGGCCTGGCTGATCTCCCAGGTGGAGGAGTTCCAGAGATAGGACGGGCTGTGGTCCACCGCGTAGTAGTTGACGTGTTCACCCACGGTGAACATGGGATCTGCGAAGGTGGTGGACCTGGCCCAGCTGAATCCCATTCCCTCGTCGCAGGAAACGTCCACGATCAGGCTGCCCGGGGTGAAAGCGGCAAGATCCTCTGTTTGCAGGTAGGTCAGCGGATTGTTGGGGTCCTGCAGGGTGCAATTGACCACGATGTCGCTCTCGGCCAGGAAGGGCGCCAGCGGCACCCGGCCCCGCTCGGTGATGACCTGGCTCAGGAAGGGTGCTTCGTCGTCGTGATCGAACTGGACGATATTGACCGAGTGAATAGGCGCGCCTACGGCGGCCACTCCGCGGTTGGTCAGTACCTGGACGTCGTGGATACCGTGGGCATTCAGGGCCGTCACTGCACCGCGGGCCGTGGCGCCGAAACCGATCACCACTGCGCTGAGCCGCCGCCCGTAGTCGCCGGTTGAACCGGTCAGCGCCAGAGCGTGCAGGACCGAGCAGTACCCTGCAAGCTCGTTGTTTTTGTGGAAGACGTGCAGGCCGAAGCCGCCGTCGCTTGCCCAGTGGTTCATGGCCTCGAAGGCGATCAGCGTCAGCTTCTTGTCGATAGCCAGTTGGGTGATGGCGCGGTCCTGGACGCAGTGCGGCCAGCCCCAAAGGACCTGCCCGTCGCGCAGTTCGGCGAGATCCTCCGGTTGCGGCTTCGGCAGGAGGACGACGTCGGCCCCCGCCAGCAGTTCCTCCCGGCCGGCCATCCTGCCCACCAGGGTGGAGAGGTGCGCGTCCGGGACGCCGAAGCGCTCGCCGTAGCCTTGCTCGAGGATGATGTGTTGGCGGACATCGGGCGCGATGCGCTCAAGATGCAGCGGGTGGATGGGGAGCCGGCGCTCGGCCGGTTTTCGCGTGGACGCCAGGACGCCCAGGGTCAGTTTGTTCTCGAGGCCGGTCACTTCTTCTTTGCGGCCTTGCTGGACGTCAGGTCCAGGGAGCTGGCCGGCGCGGAAGCGGCCTTCTTGTCTGCGCGCTTTTCCTTGATGGATTTGCCGGATTTCTTGGATGCTGCTTGACGCGGGGACTTGTCAGCCATGATTGCTCCTGTAGCGGAACCGAAGAGGTTCCTGACCTCTGACGATACACGCCGGTACCTAATGGACCCGGGGTGTAAGTGCCTCTTCCGCTGCACTCGTGGAGCGGCTGACGGGAATCGAACCCGCGTATCAAGCTTGGGAAGCTAGCGCTCTACCATTGAGCTACAGCCGCATCGCCCCGTTCCAGGGGCAGAACATAGCTTAGCGCAGATGTGGCGGCGGGCCGTCCAAGCGGCGGGCGGGGTGCGCGTGTCCCAACATCTGGGACGTCATCCAGTAACTCTTCAATAACGTCGCGGGCGCTGGCTAGGTGGGGGCGGGGGAGTGCGGGCTAACCTGATCCGGGTAGCTGCAAAGCCGGGGGGTGCAGCTGCTGCGGCAGGTAGACGTCAACTATGAAAGATCCCGATGGCATTCGCAGAGCATGAGGTCCTCATCCGCCGCGATGCCATGGCTGTGTACCTCTACCTGCTCGATGCAACCAACCTGCCGCTCTGGCGGGACGGCGTCCGCAGCGTCAAACTGCTGCGGGGCTCCGCAGGAACCAAGGGCGCCGTGTACCGGCAGATGGTGGCAGGGCGGTCCGGCCTGAGCATCCCGGCCGACCTGGAAATCACCCAAGCAAGGCCTGGGGCTGAAATCCAGTTTGATGTCGTTTCGGGCCCGTCATGCCGGTCGGGCGGCTATTACCTGAGCACGGAAACGTCGGGCACGCGCGTCCGGTTCGCGGTTGAAGCCGAGCAGGAGGGGCCCTATGGGTTCCTGAACCCGATGACTTTCCTGAACCGGCTCGGTTTGCTTAGCACGATGATGCGGCGGAGCCTCAGCTCGGAGGTAGGCCAGCTGGAGCGGCTCAAGGACGTCTTGGAGCTCCAACCGGCCGTATAGCCTTTACTGCGCCAGCCGCTGCCCCGTCCATGGGCCTGTAATGTTCGACGGCGAGGCCAGGCTTCCTGACGTCAGGTCCCAGTACTGCACCACGTCCGAGGCCCGGCGGAGCGCCACCCCAGTGGAGTTGAGCCCGGTAACGTCCCGCAGCGGGCGAATCCCCGTAACGTCGCCCCAGCCGGTGGCAATGGTCAGCCTTGTCTCCGCGCGCAGCGCGGTGGTGCCCCAGCCGCGGTGAAGCTGGACGGATCCGTCCGACCGCACGGCCAGGATGTCCTGGAACCCGTCAGCGTCGTAATCCACCATGGACAACTTCCGGGCGGTACCGATGTTCCCAATCAAAGCGCGCTCGGAGAGATCTCCCAGCCCCTTGTTGGGGTACAGGTAAAGGTTCCCGCCTCCGTCCAGTGCCAGAAGCTGGGGGTACCTGTTGTTGGCGCACCAGCCGCCCACTGCAAGGGTGAGTGTTTCCCAGCCGCCGCTCCCAAGCGTGACCGGCACCTGGAATCCGCCGGCGGCTATGCCGCGGTGCAGGGTGACGGTGCCGTTGGTCCATTGCGTCAGGAGGTCGTATGCGCCGTCGCGGTCCCAGTCTGTAGTGAACACGTCCTTGGCGCCTGCGAAGCCTGACCCGATGGACCGGGCCGCGGCATAGGTGCGCGCCCCGGTGGCCGCGCGGGCGAGGACTTGGCCCGCTGAGTCAACTGCCACGAGGTCGGCTGGCCCCTTGATGGCTGCGGCCGAGAGGTCCAAAGTGGGCGGCATATGCCGGCCGGGAGCGTCGCAGATGCTGGGCGTGGGCGGGGGGAACGCAGGGCCTGACACTGCGCCGCCGGGGGAATTCACGGTGCCGGCCGGCAGGCTGGTGTAGCCAAAGAAGTTCACCACGCCCCAGATTTTGTACGTTCGGTCCGTGTAAGAGATCCCGGCACCCATGACATTAAAACGTGGATCGAGCAGCATGGCGTTGTGGCCGGCAGACCCCTTCCACCACTCCACCAGTTGTGCGGCGTCACGGTCCGTGCGGATGGCGATGACTTCACCGGCGCCGTTGTTGGCATTCATGGCACGGGCGTCAGTCCAGAAACTGGCGCGGTGCTCAATGACTTCACGGGAGGCGATGCTGTCCGACCACTCCTGCGCCAGCCCTGCCACGGTGGGGTGGTACTTCACCGGGTTCAGGCCCTTGGATGCCCGGTACTCATTGATCCTGTTGAACACCGTGAGGACCGCCGCGGCATTGCTGTCCTGTATCAGCGCTTCCGTCGAGGGCAAAGCAGCAGGGGACTCGGGGGCCGCCAGGCGTTGGGGCGATGGGGCCGGGTCCCCGTCCGGCCCCCAGAGCGGCGGGATCCAGGGGACTTCGGGGGCTGGTGCTGCGGCTGGTTCTGCGGCTGCGGCGGTGGCCGGCGCAGGTGCGGTGAGGGCCTCCGTAGCAGTTGCTCCCGCGGCTGGCTCCGCTTTGGCCGGACCTGTGGTCCCGGCCGGTGATGCCGGCCGGATGTCCGGTTCGACGGCGGGGGTGAGCCCGGAGGCAGCCGAAGGGTCGCTCGAGGAAGCGCCGCCGTCGTCGTTCACGCTGACTGGGCCCAGGGTGACACTCCGCGGTCCCGCCGCGCTCGCTGCCTGGCTCGCCGTAAGCGGCAGGGGTGCGGTGCCTGCGGACGAGGAAACCAGCGCCAGCGCGCAGAGCACGCCAATAAAAGAGGGCGCGACCAATTTATTCACTACATCCCCAGCTCTGTTGGGCCATCCGGGAGACCATCCGGCGCCTGAATCACTGAGGCAACATTAGCCCCACTAGATCACAGGAACAACGAAAGAATGCGGCTGTGTATAACCGATACGGTAATTTGGGACGGTGCTGATCTCTGACCGCGACATTCGCGCCGAAATAGACTCCCAGCGGATCGTGCTGGAACCGTACGAACCGGCGATGGTGCAGCCGTCGTCGGTGGATGTCCGAATCGACAAGTTCTTCCGTCTGTTCGACAACCACAAGTACGCGCACATCGATCCGGCCGAAGAACAGCCGGAGCTCACGCGCTTGGTGGAAGTGGAGCAGGACGAACCCTTCATCCTGCACCCGGGCGAGTTCGTCCTTGGCTCCACTTATGAGACGGTGACGCTTCCCGACGACATTGCTGCCCGGCTGGAAGGCAAGTCTTCGCTGGGCAGGCTTGGGCTGCTGACCCACTCCACCGCAGGTTTCATCGACCCCGGCTTTTCAGGCCACGTCACCTTGGAACTCTCGAACATGGCCACGCTGCCCATCAAGTTGTGGCCAGGTATGAAGATTGGCCAGCTGTGCTTCTTCCGGCTGACCTCGGCGGCCGCCTACCCCTATGGGCAAGGCGATTACGGGAACCGCTACCAGGGCCAGCGTGGGCCAACAGCCAGCCGCAGCCACCTGAACTTCCACCGCACCGCTATCTAGGCTTTCGCAACAACCGCTGATTAGGCTTTCGCGGCAATGCCCGCAGGGGGCAGCACCGTTTTAACCAGCGGTTCCACGTAGCGTGCCGCCAGTGGACCAACAACCGCCATGATCAGCACATAGGCAGTAGCGAGGGCGGCAAGTTCGTCTGGAATTGCCCCGGAGGCCAGGGCCAGCCCGGCGATGACAATCGAGAACTCGCCGCGTGCTATCAGTGTGGCTCCCGCACGGAACCGGCCGGGACGGGCGATGCCCACCCGCTTTGCAGCCCAGATCCCGGTTGCCATCTTGGTGGCTGCGGTGATGAGGGCCAGCACGAGTGCCCAGCCGAGCACCGGCGGAATCGACGTGGGGTCCGTGTTGAGCCCGAATGCCACAAAGAAGATGGCGGCAAACAGGTCCCGCAACGGTTCCAGGATGCGGGTGGCGTTGTGGGCGGTGGCGCCGGAGATGGCGATCCCGAGCATGAAGGCCCCAACCGCCGCGGACACCTGCATGGCTGAAGCCAAACCGGCCACCAGCAGCGCGGCGCCCAGGACATTCAGCAGGAATACCTCTGAGTTCTCGCTGTGCACGGCCTTCGACACCCGGTGTCCGTGGCGCAGCGCAATCATCAGGACGAGGCTCACCACGGCCAGCGCGACACCCACGGTGGTCAGTCCGCCGAGGAAGCTCACGCCGGCCAGCATCGCTGTGAGGATGGGCAGGTAGACAGCCATCGCCAGGTCTTCAAAAACCAGGATGGACAGCACTACGGGAGTTTCACGGTTGCCCAGCCGGCCCAGGTCCGTGATGACCTTCGCCGCGATTCCCGACGAGGAGATGTAAGTGACGCCGCCCATCACCATGGCGCCCACCCCGCCCCAGCCCAGCAGCAGGGCAAGGGCGGCTCCAGGGAGGAAGTTCAGGACCAGGTCGAGTACGCCGGCCTGCCAGGAGCGGCGAAGGCCAGTGAAAAGCTCGGCGGCCGTATATTCCAGTCCGAGCATAAGCAGCAGCAGGATGACGCCGATTTCCCCGGAGAGGTGGGCAAACTCATGCATGCCTTCGAGCTTGACGATCCCGCCGGCCCCGAAGGCGAGCCCGCCCAGGAGATACAGCGGGATGGGTGACATTCCGATCCGTCCGGCCAGCCTGGCCAGGAGGCCGAGGCAGAACACAACGGCCCCCAGTTCGATGAGGGTCAGGGCCAACGGGTCCATCGCGTTTATCCGTTACGCAGGATATCGGCCGCCGAGTCGAGGCCTTCCTGGGTGCCAACAGCTACCAGCAGGTCGCCAGAGTGAAGGACGACGTCGGGCCCCGGCGAGGGGAGCACCTCGCCTTCGCGCATGATGGCCACGATGGAAACGCCACAACGGGTGCGGATGCAGGCCTTCCCCATGGGCTGGTTCTGGAACGGGGAGTCCGGCGCGATCGAGAATTGCCGGGTGACGATGCCGGGAACATCCTTGTGTTCTTCAGTCAGCTTCATGGCCAGGTGCTGCCCGCTTAGGAGGTTTCCGAGGGCTGCAGCCTCGTCCCCGGTCAAGGGAATCGAAGCCTGGCACGTATCGGGATCATCCCAGGTGGAAACGATGAGTTCCATCTGGCCTTCCCGCAGCTCCACCACGCCGATTCGGCGGCCGGATGCCGTCATAAAATCTTTCCGCCGGCCGAGGCCCGGAAGATCCGTCTCATCCACGTTCATGAACCAAGCCTAGTCTGCCGCAACCCGCTTGGCGCTGGTCCTGAGGATTCCCGCACGACCAGCCGCATCGCGGTAGGGCCGGGCTCCGGGGGAGCGGGGGCATCAGGGGTAAGCGCAGCGAGCAGCTGGTGCATGGTGCTGCTTCCCAGGGCCTCCAGGTCCATCTGCACGGTGGTCAGCGAGGGCACCAGGAATGCGGACTCCGGGTGGTCATCCCACCCCACCACACTGACATCCGCAGGCACACTGTAGCCAAGGTCGTGGAGGGCGCGCATGGCTCCGATAGCCAGTTGGTCATTGGCGGCGAAGATGGCGGTGATGGAGGTATCGGCCATCAGGGTTCTTGCGGCCCTGTAGCCGGAGGCCGAGCTCCATTCCGCGTCTGCGACCCCGGCGTCCTCCAGGCCTATGTCGCTGAGGGCCCGCCGGTACATGGCCAGGCGGTTGCGCGCGGCTGGCCACTCCTGTGGTCCGGCAATGTGGGCAATCCGTCGGTGTCCCAGGCTCGCGAGGTGTGCCACGATGGCCTGCGCTGCGGAGCCGTCGGAGATCCGGCCCTGGCCGCGCATCTTGTCGTCGTACTCCCCGGCGACCACCACTGGGATGCGTTCCTGCGCCTGCAGGAGGTCGCTGTTCGAAATCGGCACAAAGGACAGGGCCCCGGCGAACGGACCGCCATCGAGGATCCTCCGCAGCCTCGCTGTCCGCTCCGGCCCCGTTCCTTCCAGGGCCACGACGTCGAGCTGGTAGCCCGCTGCATGGGCCGTGTCGGCTGCCCCGTTGAGCATCCGGGACGGAAAGTACGGCGAGGCGCCGGGCACCAGGGCCAGGAGCCGGTACGTGGCCTTGGTCCGTAGCGAACGGGCCGTCAGGTTGGGCGAGTAGTTCAGTTCCGCCATGGCCCGCTCCACCTTCTCGGAGGTGGCCGCCTTCAGCTTCGAACGGTCCGCCATGTACCGCGAAACCGTCTGGTGCGAGACGCCGGCGAGCCGCGCCACCTCATAAATGGTGGCGGCGCGGGCGGGTTGCCGGGACTCGGCCGGGGTTTGTGTCACAGCCTGGAATCTTCCCACGTGGTCAGCCGGCCGCACATGCCGTAGCCTTCACCAGTTCGCTGCCGGCCCCGGACCACTGCCGCTCCCGCCATCGAAGCTGCCGACCCGTCCTCCAGCTCCAGCAGCGCTTGCTCCGTTGCTGCCACTTGGCTGCGTACGTTCGCAGCCCAGATTTCCTTCCAGCGCTCCACTTTCGGCCGGACCAGCGCCGCGGCGAGGAGATGGAATTCAGCCAGGACTTCCGGCCCGTCACGAAGGACCGACTGATGCAGCTCGGCGTATCCTTCCAGCGCAAGGTCCCGCCGCCGGCGGGCGGCGGAGGAAATCACTGATTGATCCGCGTTCGGCGGGAGGGCCGCGTGCTGCGCATAAAGGTCCGGGTCCTGCAGGATGTGCCGCGGGAAGGTCAGCACGGAATCCCCCGCCTCCGGCAAGCCTGCGTTGGACATAATGACGTTGAGCGTCAGCTCTGCAGTGTTGACCAGGCGGTGGATTGTTCCGGGGCTGAACCAGAGCAGGGATCCTGCAGTGAGGTCATGCTCGGCCGGGCCCTCCATTGAGATGGTGTGGACCTGGCCGGCCCCGCTTGTCACCAGGTAGGCCTCGGAGGACACCGTATGCAGGTGCGGGGAGCCGCCGCACAGCCCGTCACTCGCCTCCCAGTCGTAGACCCGCAGCCCACTGACGGCAGTACCGCCGGGGAAGCCGGGCACCACTGCGGATGAATTCATCGTTCCGTTCCCCGGCCTGCCCGCGGCTCAGCCGCACCTGCCAGGACATCGCGGGCGGCGGCGGCAAGTGCTTCAGCCCGGCCGGCATCCGACTCGCCGTCCGCTATCACCACCCCGTACCGGTACCGCAAGGTGGAGCCGGCCGGGAACAGGACTTCCTTGCTGAAGAACGGTGCCGGGCCCATGCAGGCGAAGGGCTCGGACCGGGCAAACCACTCCGGCTGGGGGTGATCACTGTGGGGGTCGTCAACCATCACAACCGTGGAAAAGCGGCACGTTTCATCATGCTGGCCCACGAAGGAAAGCCACGGTGCCCGCTGTCCACGCAGCTCCTCACCTGTGGCCCCGCCGGGTCCGATGATCGCTCCGCCGGCGAAGGACCGGGGGCCGCGCCAGAACAGTCCGCCATAACCGGCGTTGTCACGTCCCTCCGTGGTGGGCGATCCGATGTGGATGTCCTCGCCGGAGACGTTGGTCATGGCTGAATCGAAGACCAGGATGTAGCTGTCGTCGTTATCCGGCACTACCTGGAAGGACCGCTCCTCCTCAACCACGAGCGACCCCGCCTGGGTAATCCACTGCAGGGTATGAGCAAAACTGAACCTGCCGCCGTCGTCCGCGGCCTGGCGAAGCTCGCCGTGCCGCAGGGCGCCATTGTTGGGCAGCCACTGGTAGTCCTGGCCGCGGCGGTAGCTGGGGCCGCCCCAGAAGTTGTCCGGGCCCAGGTGCGGCAGCGACCAGGCGATGCCCTTGTGCCAGACGTGATCGTGCGGGCGGTAGGCGCTCACCAAGTCGCCGGTCCGCGTCCGGACAGGGTGGAAGTAGGGCCTGGGTGACTCCACCTGGGGATCATCGGCGGCGTAGGTGTAGGTCAGGACAGGGACGCTGTCGAGGGACACGGCGACGGCAGCCCCGTCGTCAACCCAGCTGAAGGGGCCGGCAGTAGAGGTGGTGGAGGATCCGGGTGCGGCAGTGCTCATGCGTTGCTCTTTTCGAGTTTCCAGGGTTCGAGCCGGCCGTCGGCGCGGTCGAAGAACGGGTTTCCTTCAGTGATTTCGCCACGGCGGACGGTCTTGCCGGTGATGGCGGAAGCGTAAATTGCGGCGGCGAGTTCCATCGTGGGGTAGGCCTCTGCAAGGGTGACCGGCGGGACGGCGCCGGAGCTGATGGCGCGAATGATGTGTGCGTACTGGGCCGGATGACCGCTTGGCGTGACGGCGGAGCCGTCTGCCCAAAGGTCGGCGAGGTGCTCCTGTCCGGGGGCCGGGGTGAAGCGCCAGTGGGAGTCGTCGTAGCCGTAGAGGTGCTCGAGTTCCACGGTGGCGTTCTCGTAGTCGAACCGGAGTTGCGAAGTTTCGCGCGGTGAAATGACAGAGTTGATGACAGTGCTGAGGGCACCTGACTCGAAACGGACGATTGCCGTGGACACGTCCTCGGTTTCCGTGCGGCGCGCCAGCCTGCCGGCAAAGGCGGTGACTTCCTGCCACGGGCCCCAAAGGTGGAGCAGCATGTCGAACTGATGGATGCCGTGGCCCATGGTGGGCCCGCCGCCTTCAACGTCCCACTGGCCCCGCCATGGAACGTCAAAGTATTCCTGGTTGCGGAACCACAGCGTGTTGCAGAAACCGGTGAGTGCGGCGCCCAGGGCGCCGGACTCCTGCAGCGCGGCCAGCTTGCGGGCGCCGCTGCCGAACCGGTGCTGGAAGACGCAGCTGACGTGCTTGCCGGAGGCGCGTTCGGCCACCTGCAGCTCCCGCATCTGCCGCAGCGAGAGTGCCGGAGGTTTCTCCAGCACCACGTTCAGGCCCAGGGACAGTGCCTCCAGGGCCAGGGACGCGTGCGACGACGGCGGGGTGCAGACGGCGACGACGTCCAGGCCGGCTTCGGCCGCAGCGGCCAGGCTGGGCGCCGTCTGGGCGAAGCCCATTTTCTCCGCAAATGCTGTTGCGCGGTCTGCGTCGATGTCCACCGCGACCACGAGCTCTGCGCCGGCGAGTTGAAGGGCTTCGGCGTGGGCGTGGGCTATGCCGCCCGTGCCGATGATTCCTGCTCGCGGGCGGCGGGAGGCCTGCTCCATAGGTAGTGCTCCTCGTCATTGAAAGGATTCATTTTCTCGATTAGTTCAAGTATGTGATCGATAACAGAAGGAGTCAATACCTCGAGGGCCAATACGGCAGGGTAGCTGGTGGCTGCGGCGGGCACAGCAAAAGGCGAGGCAGATGCGCGTGGTGCGGCAGCGTTCGGGGAAAATCAGGCCGCGGGGATGACCGCGATGGGGGCCTTGTCCGGTGACTTCACCGGCAGCAGAACCAGGAGCCCGGCCAGGAGAACCACCATGATTCCCAGGATGCCCCAGCGTTGAGCTTCACCCGGGGCCACCAGCGGGGTGGCCAGCGTAATGCAGAGGGTAAAGAGCGCCGGCGCCAGGAAACTGACGGCCCGGCCGGTGGTGGCGTAAAGCCCGAAGAGCTCGCCGGATTCGCCATGCGGGGCAAGCCGGGCCAGGTACGCCCGGGACGAGGATTGGGCGGGACCCACAAACAGGCAAAGGAACAGCCCGAACACCCAAAAGGTGGTGCTGCCGGGCCAGTCCGTGCCGAAAAAGTCATAGTTGCCGTTGCCCAGGACCAGGATGACCGTGCCGGCGATGAGCAGGCCCACCAGGGATCCGATAATCACTGACTTGGGCCCGATCTTGTCATCAAGAAAACCGCCGATGATGGCGCCCACAGCGGCCACCACATTGCCGAAGATGGCGAAGAAAATGACTTGGGACAGTTCGAAGCCAAAAGTGCCCGCGGCGATGATTCCGCCGAAGGTGAAGACCGCGGCCAGGCCGTCCCGGAAAACGGCGCTGGCCAGCAGGAAGTAGATGGTGTGCGGACTGGTGGCATAGATCGCCTTGATCCGGCGGATCAGCAGCCCGTAACTGCCCATGATTCCCAGGCGGCCAACCTGCGGAGCCTTTGGCAGTTCGGGCACGGCAAACAGCACGGGCAAGGCGAACACAAAGAACCACAGGGCAGAGAAGACTGCCACGAGCCGGATGTTCAGGCTGTCCTCCGTTGAGGCGCCGAACCACTCGAAGCTTGGTTGGACGAACAACTGCAGGACGATCAACAGCGCAACGATGCCGCCCAGGTAGCCCGCCCCCCACCCTAGGCCGCTGACCTTGCCGATGTTCCGCGGCGTGGAGATCTGGGCAAGCATGGCGTTGTAGTTGACCCCCGCGAACTCGAAGAACACGTTGCCAAGGGCGATGAGGGACACTCCCAGCAGGAGGAATTCGGGCCGGGGGAATACAAAGAAGCACAGTGCAGTGAGAATGGCGACGGCGGCCGTGTTGACTCCCAACCAGAGCTTGCGCCTGCCGCCGGCGTCCGACCGTTGACCGGTGACCGGAGCCAGTAAAGCGATGGCCAAGCCGGCAACGGCCAGCGCCCCGCCCAGGACAGCCGACGCCTGGTCTTCGCCCCCGAACGCGTTGGACGTGAGGTACACGGTGAAGACGAACGTGGTCATGACGGCGTTGAAGGCGGCCGAACCCCAGTCCCAGGACGCCCAAGCCAGAACCCGGCCCTTGCTGGTTGCCTGGTTCCCGGATTCAAGTTCCGAGGACGGATGGGTTGCCCCGGGAGCGCTGGCGCTGTTCATATGATGCATCGTATCCGCCGATGGCGAACAGGCGGCGGACTTCGAGCCCGTCACGCCGGGGAATGCGGGGGCAGGATACAACACGGAGGAAGGAAGGGGAGGCCGGGTCTTGATAAACTGGCTCCTCCCGAACCCAACCAAAAGCCGCCTGCTCCAACTTTTGACAATCGAATCCCTGACGTTGCGGAGATAACAGTGATCACAGTCCTTGCCGTGCACTTTACGGTGGCTGTGGTGGCGCCGTTCCTCTTCAGGGCATGGGGCCGCAATGCTTTCTACGCACTGGCGGCTGTTCCCGCTGTCTCCTTCATCTGGTTGCTGTTCCAGCACGGCCCTGTTTACTCCAGGGACGGGGCGGTCGCCGAAGTGGTCCCCTGGATCCCGGGCCTCCACCTTGAGTTCGCCTTCCGCATGGATGCCCTGGCATGGGTCATGTCCCTGTTGGTGCTGGGCGTCGGCTCGCTGGTCCTGGTCTACTGCGCAAGGTACTTCAAAAAGAAGGACCAGGACCTTGGCGCCTTCGGAGCCCAGCTCCTGGCCTTCGCCGGAGCCATGTTCGGCCTGGTGGTGGCGGACGACCTCCTGCTGCTGTTTATCTTCTGGGAACTCACCACCATCCTGTCCTATCTCCTGATCGGATTCGCCCGCACCAGGCTGGCAGCGCGGCGGTCTGCACTTCAGGCACTTATGGTCACCACCGCGGGCGGCCTGGCGATGCTGGTGGGCCTGATCATGCTTGGCTACGCGGCCGGCACGTACCGCATCTCGGACATCCTCCAGCAGGCGCCGGCGCTCGTAAGCGGACCTGCGGGCTCCTTGGTGGGTGCCGCCGTCGTACTCATCCTGGTGGGTGCCATCACCAAATCGGCGCTGGTTCCCTTCCATTTCTGGCTCCCCGGAGCCATGGCGGCCCCCACCCCGGTCAGCGCCTACCTCCACGCCGCGGCGATGGTCAAAGCGGGCATTTACCTCGTTGCACGGCTGGCCCCGGGCTTCGCCGAGACGTCCTTCTGGCAGCCGGTGGTGCTGGGCCTCGGGCTGGCGACGATGCTGGTGGGCGGCTACCGGGCGCTGCGGCAGACCGACATCAAGCTCATCCTTGCCTACGGCACGGTAAGCCAGCTGGGCTTCCTGACTATGGTGGTGGGGCTGGGCACGCCGGACGCGGCCCTCGCCGGCCTGGCCATGCTGTTGGCTCATGGCCTGTTCAAAGCCACCCTGTTCCTGGTGGTGGGCATCATCGACCACCAGTCCGGAACCCGCGATGTCCGCAAGCTTTCCGGGGTCTTCAAGTCCGCGCGCGCCCTGGGAATTGTGGCCGGCATCGGCGCCGCGTCCATGGCAGGTGTGCCACTGCTGGCGGGCTTCGTGGCCAAGGAATCGGTGTTGGAGGCCTTTGTCCACCACGCAAGCGACCCTGCCGCCGGTCCCTGGGGCATGGTGGTCCTGGCCGGGCTGGTCCTGGGGTCCGTCCTTACCTTCGCGTACAGTGCACGCTTCATGTGGGGTGCGTTTGCGGTCAAGGCGGGAGTCGAGCCCACACCCTTCAAGGCCGTCAAGCCCTCTTTCCTCGCCGCGCCGGCCATCCTCAGCCTCCTGACCATTGTCTACGGCCTGTGGCCGGTCCCTGTGGACGCATGGATCCAGCCGTACGCCGCGCTGTTTGCTTCGTCCGCTCCCGACGCCGGTACGCCGGCTGAGCAGGCAGGCCACCTCGCCCTGTGGCACGGTTTCACCCCGGCGCTTGGTTTGACGGCCCTGACCTTCGCGCTGGGTTTGGCAATGTACTTTGGCCGCAACACTGTTACGCGGGCCCAGTCCCTGGTGCCGCCGTGGGTGGACTCGGACAAGGCATACCAGTACACCATCGGGGCATTGGATGACGTAGCTGTGTGGATTACCGGACGCACGCAGCGCGGTTCGTTGTACTACTACCTCGCCGTCATCCTCAGCGTCGCCTTTGTGCTGCCCCTGGCGGCCATCCTGCTGGCGGGCAAGCCGCTTCCGGACGGGATCTACCTTGTGGATCCGGGTTCGCCGCTCCAACTGGTGGTGGGTGCGGGCATCGTGATTGGCGCCCTGGCCGCCGTCAAGGCCAACAAACGGTTCCTGGCGGTCCTGATGGTTTCCGTCACCGGCTACGGCATCGCACTGATGTTTGCCCTCCAGGCCGCGCCGGACCTGGCCCTCACCCAGATGCTGGTGGAAACCATCGTCCTGGTGGCTTTTGTCCTGGCGCTGCGGAGCCTGCCGCCAGAGCTTCGGGACCGCACCGGCGGCAGATACCGCGTGGTTCGCGTTATTATTGGCCTTTGCTTCGGCGTCACCATGGTGTTCGCCGCGATCTACGCGATGGGCGCCAGGACAGCCATCCCTGTTTCGCTGGAGTTTCCGCGCCTCGCTTACGAAGGCGGCGGGGGACTGAACATCGTCAACGTCACGCTCGTAGACATCCGGGCCTGGGACACCTTCGGTGAAATCACCGTCCTTGCCCTGGCAGCAACAGGTGTCGCAAGCCTCATCTTCGTCCGTGGCCGCGGCGACCGGATCAAGAACTCCGCCAGCGTTGCCGCCGGCACTGTGGGCCGCTACCGCGGAGCCAGCCCCGGTTCCCGTGACGCCGCTGCGCTGGCCGTGAGCCGGAAGTTCGCCGCGTCTGCCCGGGACGCGTGGATTGTGGCGGGCAGGACCCTGGCCCCGGAACGGCGCTCCATCATCTTCGAGGTGGTCACCCGGCTGATCTTCCACTCCATGATCATCTTCTCGCTCTACCTCCTGCTGGCCGGCCACAACCTTCCGGGCGGTGGTTTCGCCGGTGGCCTCACCGCAGGCCTTGCCCTGACCATCCGCTACCTGGCAGGCGGGCGGTTCGAACTGCGCGAGGCCACCCCCATTAGCGCCGGAGCCCTGCTGGGCGTCGGGCTGGCAGTTGCCGCAGCCTCAGGCGTAGTGCCCTTGCTGCTGGGCGGCCAGGTGTTCCAGACGGCCATCATCGAACTCTGGCTGCCTGTGTTCGGAGACATCAAGTTCGTCACGTCCACCATCTTCGACATCGGTGTCTACATCGTGGTGGTGGGCCTGGTGCTGGACGTCCTGCGGAGCCTCGGAGCCGAAATCGACGAGCACTTTGAAAAGGGTTCCGCCGCGGTGTCCCATGACATGGCCGACGACGGGCAGGAATTTGCCGGGGACGCGCACGCCGCTGGCATAGCAGCGCAGGACGCGTCCGCACGGGAACACAGTCCGGAAGGCCTCTCCGCCGAGACCACCGGAAAGGGCCAAGCATGAGCATAAACCTGACCCTGCTGATAGTTATGGGTGCCCTGTATGCCTGCGGCATCTACCTGATCTTGGAGCGCAGCCTCACTCGGGTGCTGCTGGGACTGATGCTCCTGGCCAATGCCACCAACCTGCTGATCCTGGCGACCGGCGGATACGCCGGGCTTGCCCCGCTGTATTCAAAGGACATTGCGGCCCAGGAGTACAACGACCCCCTTCCCCAGGCGCTGATCCTGACGTCCATTGTGATCTCCTTTGCCGTCACGGCCTTTATGCTCGGCATCATCTACCGCACGTGGGTACTGGCCCGCCAGGATGAGATCCAGGACGACATCGAAGACCGCCGCGTGGCGGAAACGCCAAGCTTCGACGCCGAGGACGACGCCGAGATCCCTGCCGAGACCTCCGAGTTCCCCGTGGCAACGGTGGTGGCCGGTGGCCGGGAGATGTCCGCCGAGAGCGCGGCCGCAGAAGAAAAACCCGGCTCCAGAAATGTGGCCCTTGGCCCGGAAGGAGGCGGAAAGTGAACATCGCAAGCTTTGCCCCGCTCGCCGTCGTACTTCCCATCCTGGGCGCCGCCCTGACCTTCCTGCTGATCCGGCACTCACGGGCGCAGCGGGCGGTCAGCATCGCGCTGCTGTCCCTCACGCTCCTGCTGGAATGTTTCCTCCTGGCCTCCGTCTGGGACGGCGGGACGGCTGCCGTGACCATCGGCGGCTGGCTGCCGCCATGGGGCATCGTGATGGTGGTGGACCAGTTCTCCTCGCTCATGCTGGTGGTGTCCTCGGCCGTGAGCCTCGCCGTCCTGGTGTATGCCACAGGGCAGGGCATGGCCGACGGCGATCAGGACGCGCCCGTCTCGATCTTCCACCCCACCTACCTGATCCTGGTGGCCGGCGTCTCCAATGCGTTCCTCTCGGGGGACCTGTTCAACCTTTACGTGGGCTTCGAGATCCTGCTGACGGCTAGCTACGTCCTCATGACCCTTGGCGGCACCGGGCCGCGGATCCGCGCGGGCGTTACCTATGTGGTGGTGTCCGTGGTGTCATCGGTGCTGTTCCTGATCTCCATCGCCATGGTTTACGGTGCCACGGGAACCGTCAATATGGCCGACCTTGCCATCAAGCTCGGCGAACTGGACCAGGGCACCAAAACGCTCCTGCACGTAATGCTGCTGGTGGCTTTCGGCATCAAGGCCGCTGTCTTCCCGCTGTCCTTCTGGCTGCCGGACTCCTACCCCACGGCGCCCGCGCCGGTTACTGCCGTGTTCGCAGGCCTGCTCACCAAGGTGGGCGTTTACGCGATGGTGCGCACCGAGACCCTGCTCTTTCCCGGTGACACCCTTAACACCCCCCTTATGGTGGCCGCACTGCTGACCATGGTGGTGGGAATCCTTGGCGCGCTGGCCCAGAACGACATTAAGCGTCTGCTCTCGTTCACACTGGTGAGCCACATCGGCTACATGGTGTTTGGCCTGGCGATGTCCTCTACGGCCGGCCTGGGCGCGGCGGTTTTCTACGTGGCCCACCACATCACTATCCAGACCAGTCTTTTCCTGGTGACGGGGCTAATTGAACGCCGTGGCGGCAGTTCGTCCGTGGACCGCCTGGGCGGCCTCGCGAAACTCTCGCCCTTGCTGGCGCTGCTGTTCTTTGTTCCCGCCATGAACCTGGCCGGCATCCCGCCGTTCTCCGGATTCCTGGGGAAGGTGGGGCTGATGCAGGCCGGCATCGAACTGGGCACGCCGCTGGCCTACGCGCTGGTGATCGGCGGAGTTGTCACCAGCCTCCTGACCCTGCTCGCGATCGCCAGGGTGTGGAACCGCGCCTTCTGGCGCAGCCCCGGCGACGCCGAACATCCGGATCCCGTGCTGCTGGCCCCGCCGATGGCAGCAGTGGCCGGACCGGGCGCCAAGCGGAACACCGTGACCCTCCTGCCGCGCACCATGGTGGGTTCCACCCTGGGCCTGGTGGTCCTCGGCGTTGCGCTCACTGTTTTCGCGGGTCCGTTGTTCACCGTCTCCGACCAGGCCGCCGAGGACATGCTGGACCGGTCTTCCTACATCCAGGCCGTGCTGGGCGAGGACACCACGGTCCCCATGGTTCTCACGTCCGGAGGAGGAAAATGAGCCGCCGGCGCATCTCGCTGCGCCAGGAACTTCCGCTCCTGGTGTGGCTGGTCATTGTCTGGGGCGCCCTGTGGCAGGACTTCAGCCCCGGAAGCCTCCTGTTCGGCGCGCTGTTGGCCGTAGCCGTAGCCCGGCTGTTCTATCTCCCGCCGGTGGAACTCAGCGGCCGCTTCAACATCCTCTACGCCGTCCCCTTCGCACTCACGTTCCTGGCCAAGGTGGTGGTTGCCAGCGGCCAGGTCCTGTACCTGGCAACAGCGCGCGGGCCGCGGGTCAGGAACGCTGTGGTGGCTGTGACCCTGCGGAGCCACCAGGATCTTTTGGTCACGGCCACCGGGCACGTGATTTCCCTGATTCCCGGTTCGCTGGTGGTGGAGGTGGACCGGTCAACCTCCACCCTCTACCTGCATGCGCTGAACATCAGCTCCCCGGAGGAGGTGGAGAACCTCCGGCAGGAGGTGCGGTCCATCGAAGCCGGGCTGATCAGGATCATGGGTACCAGGGAAGAACTCGAAACCGTTCGTATGGAGGCAGCATCATGATGCAGACCGTCCTGGTTGTTACAGCCGTCATTTTCTCGCTGGCCGCAGCCGGCGCCATCATCAGGATTTCGCGCGGGCCGTCGCTGCTGGACCGGGTGCTTGCCACAGACGTCCTGCTCGCCATCCTCGGCGGCGCGCTGTGTGTGGACATGGCCGTTAACCGGCACCTGAACAACCTGATGCTCGTGGTGGCCATCTCCATCATCGGCTTCATCGGGTCCGTGACTGTTGCCAGGTTTGTGGCCGATCGAAGGGAACAGCCCATTGAATCCTGAAGCCACTGCCCTCGACGGTTGGATCGACCTGCTGTCAGCCGTCTTCATGGTGGTGGGCGCCGTGATGTCCCTGGGCGCCGCGATCGGCCTGCTCCGTTTTCCGGACCTGCTGAGCCGCATGCACGCCGCCACCAAGCCGCAGGTGCTGGGGCTGTTCCTGCTGCTGGCAGCCATCGGCCTGCAGATGCGTACCTGGTGGGTGTGGCCCGTGCTGGTGGTCGCCTGGATTTTCCAGCTGTTGACGGTGCCGGTGTCCGCCCACATGGTGGGCAGGGCGGGCTACCGGACCAAGCACCTGCACCGCGAGCTGCTGACGGCGGATGAGCTGGAGGCGGTAGTGCAGAAAGCCGCCGCCAAGACCGCCCGTGAGGACGGTACCGGCGACGGCTCCCAGCCTTAAAAGTTTTTGTCCAGATATGCTGGCTTCCGAACGATTTAGCCCGGCTTACCTGGACAAAAACTACGTTAGTTAGACGATGTCCTTGCTCTTGGCGAACCGGGTGATGGCCCGCTGGGTGCCTCGGTTGGCCAGGACCTGGATGATGGTGCTGACCGAGGCCGAGATCAACGCGAAGGTCAGCGCCGACTGCAGGCTGGTGGGGATGTCCTCGTCCTTGCCGGTAGGCGGCTTCCGTCCTGTGGACTTTTCCCAGATGGTGTTGACCAGCTTGGTTCCGACGAAGCCTGCGCCAAGGCTCACACCGGTGCCGAGCAGCTTGATGAAGAGGTTCATTCTTAGTACTCCTTGCGGGCGGAAAACGGGCTGACTTCAGCCTAGCGGCATCATGGCGGCGCCCGGTGCGGCAAGGCGCCGGTTCGCTGCTGGCGTTGCGCACTCAGTCGAGGAGTGCTGTTCAAGCAACGGGCGGTTCCGTCCGAAACTTGATCATCTTGTGGGTGCCATCGCAGTAGGGCTTGATGGCCGAGGCGCCGCAGCGGCACAGTGCTACAGTCTTGCGCTCGCGCTGGACGGGGTCGCCGGAGGGCGTCACGATTTCGAAGTCGCCCCGGACAATCAGGGGCCCATCCGGGCACACCACGATCGAGCTTTCGGCGGGTTCCTGGTTCATGGCTGCTCCTGGTCTCGGTTGCTGGCGGACGGCTTGATGTCTTGTTGGCGCAAAGTGGCCAGTTTTCCGGAATGCCTGCGCTGCAGTTCAGCCTCCGAGTGGGCAGCGGTCCCTAGCCGTGTCCCGGCGTAGGGAACGCCGCCGGCGATGCGGAATGCCAGCGCGATCCAGATACAAACAGCCCGTTCCAGGGCCCACAGCGGGGCGCACCACACCGCCCGGAGGGGGAAGACGGCTGCGCCGTTGTTCCGTTGCCGCCCAATGCCGGCGAAGATAACCGGCGCGGCCGCCAGTCCGAGCAAGGCCCGCCCGCGGAACCCCCGGGGGAGGCAGGCTGCTGCGGCTATCGCCGGAAGCAGGGATAACTCCGCGGCGAGGCGGCGGGGCTGGGCGAAGTCATCGTAGGCCTGGCGGGTGCGCTGCTTGAGGAAGTGCCGCGGCCCGGGCGGCCGGCGGGCAACAAACAGGTCCGGCAGGATCTTTTCCTGGCCGCCAGCTGCCTTCACGGTCCTGATGAGCTCGAGGTTCTCGAAGAGCACCGGATCGTAACCGCCGGTGGCGAGCAGTGCACTCCTCCGCACGGCCAGGGTTCCCGGGTAATCTGCGGACCAGGCCCGGTTGATCAGTGTCCTGGCCGTGTCCCACCACGCATGCCACGGCAGGGGCTCGAAGTAGTTTTGCGGCCGCACTACGTCCGCTGAGGCAAGGTGATTGACGACGGCGGTGAGCGATTCGCGCGTGTAGCGCACGTCGTCGTCGGCTATCACCAGCAGCGCAGCCCTCGCGGCACGGACGCCCGTCATGACGCCGGCTACCTTGCCGTTGCCTTCGCCCCTGCTGTGGCTGTCCCCGCCGCCCTGCACCGGACGGAGATGGCGAACGCCAGCCGGGAAGGCTGCCGCATGCCGCTCGAACAGTTCCGGGTCGGAGCCGTCCACCACGGTGACGGGTATCCACTTCACCAGGCGCCCAAGGTACGCGGCCAGGTCCGGCAGTTGCGAATCCTCAGTCCAACGCAGCGGCAGGATGTACTCTGCGGACACGATGCCCTTAGCGTTCATGCCGCCGCCGGCACTGCCGCCCTCAGCGAGGTCTCGCCGTTTTCCCAGCAGGCCAAAAGGTGCGTGGAAATCCTGCCGTCGATCGCCATTGCCGCCGTTGCACCCAACAGGACATCCCCGAGTAACCCGGGCTCAGCTTCCACCAGCCCACCCGCAAGGTCGCGGCCCGCTATCTGCTCGTGGACGGCGTCGGCTTCAACGTGCTCGTCGAAATAGTGGGTCACCTCGGTATCGAAGCCGTGCCGCCGGAAGCCGTTGCCGTACAAGCGGTTGGGCCGGGACGAGGTCATTTCGTAAAGTGCCAGGTGTCCCGTGATGGCCCCGCGAAGCCGGCGGTTGAGCCCGAAGAGGGACATCATGTTCACCGCCGCGAGGGAGATGGCGGGTACCGCGTTGACATAGGCGCCGTATTGGTCGTCCATTCCCAGTCCCCGCATGGTGCGGGCGAAGAGCGCGCTGTGCATCCGTTCCGGGCGTCCTCCGCCGTACTCGTCGGCCTGAATTTCCACCAGCGCCGCCTTCGGCCGACCTGTAAGCCTGGGGATGGCCCAGGTGTGCGGGTCCGCTTCCTTCAGCTGGTAGACGGACTTGTGGATGAGGAACTCCTTGAGCTGGTCCAGGCTCGCCTTTTTCGCCACGTAGCGGGACACGCTGGGCCCGGTGTCGGTTCCGGCCAGTCCAAACAGGACGTCGGCCACTGCGTCACTGGTCATCTCTGCTGCCGGCGGTAGGTCCAGCTCCCCGGCTGCCGCCTGGGCAGCGGCCCGTAGCGCTTCCTCGAACGGCCTTTCGAGCAGGCGGCGAACCTGGATAAGGCCCGGCTCCCACTCCCAGTCGTCGCTGACGCCTTCAAGGCCGGAGTAGTGGAGCTCATAAAGGCAGAAAAGTGCCAGCTGGACGTCGTCGTCCCCGATGATGTCTGTGGCTGCAGCCAGCCCTGCCGTGACCAGCGGGCGCAGTTCTTCGACGCGCGTCGTGGCGTCGTCGGTGCCGGCGCCAACGGCCAGGGAAGTAAAAAGGGCGCTGCTAAGGGGGCCTCGGGCTTCGGGGATTTTCATGATGCTCCTTATGGGTGGCAGTGGTACTGCCGGTGCTGCCTGTGCTGCGGCGTCGACGGTGACGGTTTCGGTTTGGCCGGCGGGTCAGGTCCGGGGCGGCGTTTTTGGGGTGGTCCGCGGTGACAGCAGGATGGCCAGGATGATCATGCCCAAGCCTAGGGCCAAGTGCAGCCAATTGTCGGCGCCGTTGAGGGGGACAAAGTTGGCGGGGGTTTGATCACCCACCAGGAGTCCGTACAGCCAAAGGACCAGGTAGACAACGCCCCCGTAGATGAGGAAGCTCCTTGCCTGCTGGTGGGTCCGGGCCAGCAACAGTCCCGCCGCCCCGAAGGCCGCGTGCACGATATTGTGCAGGATGGACACCTGGAAAACTCCCAACAGCAAGGCCCCGGAGCCGTGCCCGGCCAAGCCCAGGGCTTCATAATTGCTGGTGATCCCGGGGATGAATCCCAGGACACCCACCAGGAGGAAGAGGGCGCCCGTTGCAAGCGCTGCCTTCTGCAGGCCGGTCCTTGCTCCGGTGGCCCGGGTGCTGACTGTCATTGTCCTGTCTCCTCAAAAGCCGGGAGACAACATAGTAAGCATGATTACTAATAAAAGCTAAGTACGCTTTCCATCTGGCGGACAGCCAGCACGCGGCGGACCCGGCCGCCGGTGGTGGTACTCACCCCTCCGAGGTACTCCACACGTAGGGGTTGGCCTGGTGCCCGCCCCGGCGGCCGTGCTCGTACCCTTGCTGCCAGGCCTTCCCGACGGCGGACACAAGTTCCGCCAGCAGTGGATAGTAAGGGTGGTCCGGGCCGATATAGATCATTTCCTCGGCTGCCTTGTCCACCGCCGCACGCACTTGGTTTTCGGCTGCAGGACCGATCATGGCGTCCTCCTGTTTGGAACTCCGGCCGCTGGCCTCGAATGTACTCCCAGCATTTCGCGGCGTCCATAGTCCGCGTTGATGCTGCAGTCGGTCCGCCCACTGGAAGTCAGTCCGCCCGCATGGAACCGAGGATCTCGCGCAGGGCCTGTACCACCAGGTCATGGTCCTGCACCTGGGGAAGCCCTGAGACGGTCACGGTTGCGACTGCGCCCACCCCTGTGACGTACACCGGGAAGGAGCCGCCGTGGGCCGCATACAGGCTTTGATCGAACCAGGCGTTGTCCTCGATCCGTCCGCCCTTGAGCCGGGCGCGCAGCCCCACCAGCAGGGAAGGCACCTCATGCCGGGCGGCCGTGCGCTGCTTCGCACGGATCCAGTGCTCGTTGTCCGGGGTGGCGCCGGGCAGCGCCACATGAAACAGGACCTGCTCACCCTTGGTGATGTCTATCGCGATGGGAAACTGGCCCTCCTTGCCCAGCTCCACCAGCAGCAGCCCGAGGTTGAGTGCATCGTCCAGGGAGAAGCCGGGAAACTGGAGCTCGTGGATTTCGCCTTCGATCCGGGCGATGAGCGCTTGCAGGGATCCTTCCTGCTGGATGGCATCGGAATCCGGATCGAACTCGGTCACATGCGGGGAATTGGCAGTCATGGCCCACAATCTACCCCTCCTCCGGTGTAAACTGGACCCCGCCCACAAGGGCGATTATTTACCGACAGAATCATTCAACGACAGGGGAGCGCCGCCGTCGGGCATCACTGGCCATGCCAGGGACCGCAGGTGGGCGCTGAGAGTGCGGACAGCCGCAGACCCTCGAACCTGATCCGGTTAGTACCGGCGCAAGGGAGTCGAGTTCTCGAAGTGTGCGGCAACGGCGGCAGCGCCGGTTGCTGTATCCACTTTCCCCTCCTGTTCCTCAGGAGGATCGCATGGCAACGACAGCAATCAAGAAGACCACCAGCAAGTCCTGGCGCGTTGTGGACATCGTGGTGGCAGCCCTCATCGCCATCGCCGGCGGCGTCATTTTCTGGGCCTGGTCCCAGGGCGCAGCCGCAGTCTCGGCACCCATGAACGCCGTCTATCCACCGCTTACCGGCTTGTTGGCCGGCGGCTGGATGATCCCCGCGGTGCTGGGCATGCTCATCATCCGCAAGCCGGGCGCCGCACTGTTCTGCGAGACCGTGGCCGCCACCGGCGAACTGCTTATGGGCTCGCAGTACGGCGCCTCGGTGCTGTTCTCCGGGTTTGTCCAGGGCCTGGGCGCCGAGATCGTCTTCGCGATCTTCGTGTACCGGAAGTTCAACCTGCCGGTAGCCCTGCTCGCCGGCGCCGCTGCCGGACTTTTCTGCGGCCTGAACGATTCGTTCGCGCCCTGGGGCTGGAACATCGCCTACTCCGGCGGGGACAAGCTGGCATACATCATCTTCACAGCGATTTCCGGCGCCGTGATCGCAGGAGCCCTGTCCTGGATCGCCACCCGCGGCCTGGCGAGGACCGGCGTCCTGAGCTCCTTTGCGTCACGCAAGGCAGCATCGGAGCCCGTCTTCTCCTGATGACTGCTCCTTCCCTCCACAGCTCTGCGGTGGCGGCGCGGCCGGCTGCAGTCACGGCCAGAGGCTGGGGCTGGCGGCATGCGGGCCGCTCCAAACCCGCTGTCCGTGCCCTCGACCTGGACATCCAACCGGGTGAACGCGTCCTGCTGGTGGGCCCGTCCGGCGCAGGCAAGTCCACGCTCCTCCACGCGCTGGCTGGGGTGCTGGGGGACGCACATGCCGACGACGCTGACGCCGGCGATTCCGATGAGTCCGGGTCGCTGCTGATCGACGGCGCTTCCCCCCGGGAGCAGCGCGGCCGGGCCGGGCTGATGCAGCAGGACCCGGAGACCCAGGTGGTCCTCTCGCGCGTAGGTGACGACGTCGCCTTCGGCGCCGAGAACCTTGCCGTGCCCCGCGGTGACATCTGGGCGCGCGTGCATGAGGCGCTGGACGACGTCGGGCTTTCCCACCTGCCGTTGGACCATCCGACGCCGGCACTGTCCGGCGGGCAGAAGCAGCGCCTTGCGTTGGCGGGCATCCTTGCCATGCGGCCGGGGCTGATCCTCCTCGATGAGCCAACCGCCAACCTGGACCCTGCCGGCGTGGTGGAGGTGCGCGACGCCGTGGGCCGCTGCCTCGACAAAACCGGGGCAACGTTGGTGGTGGTGGAGCACCGCGTGGCCGTGTGGAAGGACCTGGTTGACCGGATTGTGGTGCTGCAGCCCGGCTCGTCGACCGATTCCGCCGTGCTGTTGGACGGGCCGCCGGATCAGGTCCTCAACGAAGCCCGGAGCATGCTGATCGCGGCCGGAGTCTGGGTGCCCGGCTACGTCCCGCCGACGCGTCTGCGTGCTGCCGGTTCGGCTCCCGGGGCTGGCGACCTGCTGCTTGCCGCCGAGGAGCTGGCGGTGTCGCGTGAACGTCCGCGCCGCAAGGGCTTCCGGAAGGTGCCGCCGGTGCCGGTGCAGCAGGGCATTTCCGCGCAGGTCCGGGCCGGGCAGGCGCTGGCCATCACCGGGCCCAACGGCGCGGGAAAATCGACATTCGCGCTGACCCTCGCCGGGCTGCTGGAGCCCGTAGACGGCAAGGTTTCCGCCACGCTGGCGCTCAGCCGGGGAGCTGGGATTGACCCTTACCAGTGGAAGGCCGAGCAGCTGATCGAGCGCGTGGGTACGGTGTTCCAGGAGCCTGAGCACCAGTTCGTCACAGGGAAAGTACTGGACGAGCTGCTGTTCGGCCCGCGGCACCTGGGCCACGGGGAGGAGCGCGTGGATGAACTGCTGGAGCGGCTCCGGCTCACGGGACTCGTTGACGCCAACCCGTATACCCTTTCGGGCGGTGAGAAACGGCGCCTTTCCGTAGCCACGGTCCTGGCAGCGCATCCCCAGGTCCTGGTCCTGGACGAACCAACCTTCGGGCAGGACGCCAATACTTGGGCTGAGCTGGCATCCTTCCTGTCCGAGCTCCTGGACGCGGGCACGGCCGTAGTGTCCGTGACCCATGATGCCGAGTTCACGGCAGCGCTGGGCGGAATGGAACTGCGGTTGGCTGCTGCGGCGGCGGTGGCGCCATGAGGCAGGAGCTGAACCTGCGCGGCAACCACGCCCTGCTGACCCGCGCCAATCCGCTGAGCAAGTTCGCCGCCGTCTTCCTGATCACCGCAGTGTTGGCGCTGTCCATTGACTGGGTGTCCGCGTCGGTGGCGCTGGTCTTTGAGTTCCTGCTGTTCCCCTTGGCGGGCCTCACCCTGACTTTGCTGTGGCAGCGGGGCTGGCCGCTCATCCTTGCCGCAGCCGTGGGTGGCTGGAGCACTTCCATCCTGGCGCCGGACAGCGGAGTGACGCTTATCGACGTCGGCATCTGGACCATGAGCGAAGGGTCCCTGGAGCTGGGGGCCGGGTTCATGCTGCGGGGGCTGGCGATTGCGCTGCCGGCGGTCCTGTTGATGAGCTGCACCGATCCCACCGACCTGGCCGATGCGCTGGCGCAGAAGGCACGCCTTCCGCACCGGTTCGTGCTGGGGACCTTGGCCGCCATGCGGCTTGTGGGGCTGATGGCGGAGGAATGGCAGACCATTGGCATGGCCCGCCGTGCCCGCGGCGTCGGCTCCCGCGGCAGTGCCCTCCAGCGGCTGAAGGCGACGCTGGGGCAGAGCTTCGGGCTGCTGGTTCAGGCTATCCGGCGTGCTTCCCGGCTTGCCGTCACCATGGAGGCACGCGGCTTCGGCGGCGGAAGGCGGACCTGGGCGCGGGAATCCACGTACAGCGCCCTCGACCTTTGGGTTCTGGCTGCCGGGGTGGTGATGGCAGCTGCAGCGTTTGCTGCTGCGATGTGGGCGGGCACCTGGAATATGGTGTGGCTGGGGAGCTGATTTCTCACACGTCTGCTGCGTCAGCCGCAGGAGTGGTTGTAGTCGAAGCTTCCCGCCACGAACTGGGTGAGCGTGACTTCGCCGCCTGCGGTCAGCGGCGGGCCTGCGCAACTGGCTTTGGCTCCGGCTACGTCGCGCGCCCCCGCCAGCCAGCTCGGCAGGGAGTGCAGGTTGCTTGAGCTGCTGACGGTTCCCACAATCCGGCTCCATTGAAGGCCGGTTGAGTAGATCCCAACACCCTTGACGTCGATGCTGTGGAAGAAGTCCGTCATGCCCTCCAAGACTGCGCGGTTGGCATCCTTGTCAGTGGTGGACCAGGAATTTTCGCTTTCCACATCCAGCCACCAGACGTAGTGGGAGGGGTTGCTGATTCCGCGGATGTAGGCATCGTCCCAGGCCTTGGCGTAGCCGTACATGTAGGCGCACGCCGTGCCGTAGTCCTTTTCCTTGCAGGAGCCATAGGGGTTATGGACGGCCGATCCTATCGGGTACTCGTTGCTGGAGGGCCACCATGAGCCGCTGCTTCCCGGGTTGGCGGTGTTCACGTAAAGGGACACCTCAGGCTGGGTCGAATTGCCGGATGAACCCGCAGCCCACTCGAGCTGTTCCCGCAGGCAAGGGTTGGTGTTATTGGCCAACCCGTTGTTGACGCCGACGATGGCAAAAGCCTGGCCCGTGGGAAGGTCCTTGCGGCATTGGGGCCATGAGACGTCGTTGCCCAGTGTTGACTGTCTGCCTTCCCCTGGCGACGGCGCTGCGGAGGCCGGCCAACCGGGGACCAGGAGCACGATGGCGAAGATCAGGCCCGCCAGCGTGGCTGCCGCTGCGGGGCCTCGTTTCCGGCGCATCAGCACCTCCGTCGTCGTCGAAGGAAGAGGTTCCATCCAGTCTCCTCCGGCCCGGCCGGTAGGGTCAACAACCGGGTGGGCCGGAGGAGAGGTCACGATTTCTATCGCATGTAGTGGGTAAATGCTGGCCAGCTTAGGTTGCATCCCCGCGAATCGGCTCAAAACTAACTCATCTATGATATATTTTCGGCATGACGCAGGAAACTACGGAACACGTTGCCGCCATGCTCCGGGATGCCCGGGGCGAGAAAGGCTGGACCCAGGGCCAGCTGGCCGCAGAACTCGGAACCAGCCAGAGCGCCATTGCCCGGATGGAGCAGGGCAAACAGAATTTGAGCCTGAAAATGATCCAGCGGCTCGAGACCATCTTTGGCCGGAGCATCGTTAATGTGGGCAAACCGCAGATGACACACCTTCGCGTGGAGGGCGGGCACACGCTGTCAGGAGCCGTGGACGTCAACAGCAGCAAGAACGCCGGCGTCGCACTGCTATGTGCGAGCCTCATTAACCGCGGTACAACTATTCTTCGCCGGCTCGCGCGGATTGAAGAAGTTAATCGCATCGTCGAGGTGCTCAGCAGCATCGGGGTCGAGTGCACCTGGCTCAATGATACCGATCTCCAGCTCCGCAGGCCGGCCGTCCTTGACCTGGCGGCGATGGACGTGGAAGCTGCCCGCCGCACGCGCAGCGTCATCATGCTGCTGGGGCCGCTGCTGGACGAAACCTCGGAGTACCGCCTTCCGTACGCGGGTGGCTGCGACTTGGGCACGCGCACTGTAGAGCCACATATGCAGGCGCTGCGCCAGTTCGGGCTGGCAGTGGAGGCGACGGCAGGCTTCTACAGCGTTCAGGCTCCTTCGGCCGATACCGGCGACCGTTCCTTTGTCCTGACCGAGCGCGGCGATACTGTCACCGAGAACGCCATTATGGCTGCCGCTCACCGTGAGGGGATAACGGTGATCCGCAACGCCAGCCCGAACTATATGGTGCAGGACCTCTGCTTCTACCTGCAGATGCTGGGGGTGGCCATCGACGGCGTGGGCACCACCACCTTGAAGATCACCGGGCGTCCCATGATCGATGCCGAGATCGAATACTTCCCCTCCGAGGACCCCATCGAGGCAATGAGCCTCATCACCGCCGGTATCGTCACCAACTCCGAGGTGACCATCCGCCGGGTCCCCATCGAGTTCATGGAGATCGAGCTGGCCACGCTGGGGCAGATGGGCCAGCAGCTGGAGATCTCCGGCGAGTACATGGCACGCAACGGCCGGACCCGACTGGTGGACGTCACCACCAAACCTTCGGAACTGCACGCGCCGGAGGACAAGATCCACCCCATGCCGTTCCCCGGCCTAAATATTGACAACCTGCCCTTCTTCGCAGTCATTGCCGCGAATGCCAGCGGACAGACCATGATCCATGACTGGGTTTACGAAAACCGGGCCATATACCTCACGGAGCTGAACCGGCTCGGTGCACAGGTTCAGTTGCTGGATCCCCACCGGATCTACGTCAATGGGCCCACCAAGTGGCGCGCTGCAGAGGTCGGCTGTCCACCTGCTTTGCGTCCCGCAGCCTGCCTGCTGCTGGCCATGCTGGCAGCCCGGGGAGTCTCCGAGCTGCGGAACATCTACGTTATCGAGCGCGGGTATGAGGACCTGGCGGAGCGGCTGAACACTATCGGGGCCAAGGTGGAGTACTTCCAGGACTGAGCATTCACGCTTCGTCATGAAGTCCTGAGGACCTTCAAAAGTCCCTCAGCTGCCGCAGAATGTGAGTATGCGAACATTCGGCGTTGAGGAAGAGCTCCTGATCGTTGATCCAGACAGCGGGGAGCCGCTTGCCCTCGCTGACGCCCTGCTGTCCCTCCGCCGGTTGGCGGCAGACGACGCTCCTGACGAGCCCCGGGATCTCGTAACGGAAGACAAGACCGTTTACGACGACGACGAGATGGGCCTGAGTGCCGAACTCAAGCTGGAGCAGATCGAGACCCAGACGCGCCCGTGCCTGGAGTACGGTGTGCTGCTTGACCAGATCCGAGCGGGGCGGGCACTCGCTGACACGGCTGCCAGGAAGCATAATGCGCGGGTGGCGGCGCTGGCCACGTCGCCCCTTGGGCTGGCGAGCCACACCACCCCTGATCCACGCTATGCCCGGATGCTGGAGCGCTTTGGCCTGACGGCCCAGGAGCAGCTGACCTGCGGCTTCCACGTCCATACCTTTATTGAGTCACCCGACGAGGGTGTGGCTGTGCTGGATCGGATTCGTGACAAGCTTGCCGTCCTCACGGCAATGAGCGCGAACTCACCGTTCTGGAACGGGCTTCAAACGGGGTTTGAAAGCTACCGCACCCAAGCGTGGAACCGCTGGCCCACAGCGGGACCCGCTGGTATTTATGGGACGTATTCCGCGTACCGGAGGGTGGTCACCCGCCTTCTTGACAGCGGAGTGATGCTGGACGAAGGAATGCTCTACTTCGACGCCCGCCTGTCCCGGAACCACCCCACTGTCGAGGTCCGCGTTGCAGATGTCTGCCTCCGGGCCGAGGATGCTGCACTTCTTGCCGTTCTTGTCAGGGCTCTGGTGGAGACTGCGAGCCGTGAGTGGCACGAGGGGGTTGAGCCCGCCCCGGTACCCACCGTACTTTTGCGGATGGCTTCCTGGCAGGCCAGCAGCGGCGGACTCAGCGGGGAACTCCTGGATTTCGGTACTTTCCGGCCCGCGCAGGCTGCCGATGTGGTGCGTTCCCTGGTGGACTACCTTGCACCGGTATTGCAGGAGCAGGGTGAACTCGCCCTGGCCCGTCAAGGCGTGGAGGACATCATTGCTCGCGGGACGGGGGCAGCTGAACAGCGCTGCATCCGCGACAGGGCTTTGGCCGCGTCAGCCCCGGAGGACCTGGGCTTTGGTGCAGTGGTCAAGCATGCGGTGGATGTAACGATGCGCGGCTCCGTCAATCCTTCTGCTGGGGACCCGTCCCCGGAGCTGCTGCGCGTCCGCCAGTCTTAGCGGGCAGAGGTAGCCGTATCCAACCAGAGGTGCCAGTCCGGAAACGGGTCCTTGGGCAGTTCGTCTTCAGAAGGGCCTGGGTCCTCCGGCACATCAAATCTGGCAGATCAGGATCTTCCGGCGGGTCCGGGTCTTCCTGGCGGTCCAGGTTTTCCGGCAGGGCAAAGTACCCAGGCACGTACAGGTCCGAGGGCTCCGAGTCGGCCTGGACGGAGGCATCCCAAAGTTCCTCAATCCATTTCGGCCAGTGGGGTGGTTCCCAGTCCTGGTGTTCGCTTTTGTAGTGCCTGCCGGTGGGTGAGGTCCAGCCCGGTGGTTCGGTTGTGGTGGCTGGTGTTGGTTTCCAGCCGCTGGTGTGGCGGAGTTTGTGGTGTTTGGGGCAGGGTTGGCCGAGGTTCGATATTCCGGTGGTGCCGCCTTGGTGCCAGGCGAGGATGTGGTCGGCTTCGTTGTCCAGGGAGTTGTTGCTGCAGCCGGGGAACGGGCATTTGCCGTCCCGCAGCCGCAGCCAGTTCCGGCATCGCCTTGGTCAGCCGGTAGCTGGTCCGGCCGATCTCCAACGGTGCCCCGTCCCGCGGATCCACCAGTACCCGGTAGAACGAGCCGGCCCCATTGGCGACGAGGTTTCGTGCCATCGAGGCGGGGATTGGGCCGTGCCCGTCCAGCATCGCCGGCTCATCGGTCAGGCCCAGCAGCGAGAACACGGGCACGGTGACCAGGATCTGTGCCCGGGGTGCGGGGATCTCGGTGGTGGTGCCGCCCAGAAGCCAGCCCGCAGCGACATCCGCCCGGAGCTGGGTGAGGGTGCGGGTTTCGTCCGGTCCCTGCATTTCCCGGGAGATGGTGGTGAGACGGTCCCAGATGGCGGACGCCTGGTCCGCGGGCAGGCAGGCAGCGACCCAACCCATCCCGTCACCATCAAGCCAGTACTCGACCCGCCGGTCCGCCACACTCTTGGCGTGCCGCTTCTCCAGGCTCTCCGGGTGATGGCGTTCCCGCCAGGCCCGGGCCTTGGCTTTGAACCGGTACGCCGGCATCTCCCCGACCGAGGCGGCTGCCGCCGGTCTCGTCGTGTCCGGGTCCAAGAAGTGCGCCTCCAACGCCGCCGCCCCGTTACGGTCAAGGCTTGCGGCCTGGTCCACCATGGTCCGGGCATGCGCCCAGGAAATCGTCCCGGCCTGCAAAGCGGCCAGTGTCCGGGGCAGGGAAGTGGTGAGGGCATGGGAGTCGGCGATCAGGGCACCGGCGGCCCGGTCACCGATTGCCAGCACACACCCCACCTCAGCCACCAAACTCCGCTCCTGCGCCGTCACCTCATACGGCGACGAAACCGGAGCATTCAACGCTTTCGTGGCCACAGCGAACACCGCCACCGCCTGCGCCTTCAGGGCCGCCAGCTTCGCCTCTGACCGTGCAACCGCGGCAAGAACATCCAAAGCCCCATCAACAACCCGCTGCAACGGATCATCATCAAAACCCGCCGCAGCGTACGGGCCAACCGCGGCGTCAAGTTCACCAGCGCCACCGGAAGCAGCGACATCACTGTGAGCCAGCGCCGCAGCAAGCGCAGCGACTGCAGCCACAACGGCCGCCTCCGCCTGCACCACTGCCGCGTTCGTTTCCATGCCCCCATCCTCTTGCGAGGGTCTGACAAAACAGGGCCTAAAAGTCCTCCTGCTGGAAAAGAAACTAAAAAACTTCTCAGCCTGCAGTTCCGTCCCCCCGGCACGCCTGATGCTCGCTTCAGCGGTGCGAACAGCAGGGCAACAAGACAGGAAAAATCAGCAACGGTGGTGCCCCGGCAAGGGGGCATGCCATACTCGGCGCGTGACGGCGTTGTACTCCTTCAAAGCTGAGCTGTGGCTCTACCCCGGTGAGGCGGGCTGGCATTTTTTGACGCTCCCAACAAACGTCGCGGATGACATCCACGAACAAAGCGCCGGCTCCAGCAAGGCATTCGGATCCGTCAGGGTGACCGCGGAGATTGCCGGGCACTCCTGGCAGACCTCGCTGTTTGCGGACCAGAAAGCCGGTTCCTACCTCTTGCCCGTGAAGAAGGCCATCAGGGACAAAGCCCGGATTAGGGAAGGAGACGAAGTGGCCGTCCAGCTCTCCTTCGAAGAGGTCTGATAGAGCCCCGCCCACATAACCGCGAGGGTGCCGGAGCGCGCCCCACCGTCAGGCACCTCTAGATCTGCTTGAGCGCCTGTTCCAGGTCGCCAATCAGATCGTCCACGTCCTCCAGGCCCACCGAAAGCCGCACCACGCCGTCGCTCAAGCCAATGGCTGCCCGCCCCTCCGGACCCATCGCACGGTGGGTAGTAGTGGCCGGGTGCGTGATGAGGGACTTTGCATCCCCGAGGTTGTTGGAGATGTCGATGATGCGCAAACCATCCAGCAGCGCAAAGGCGGCCTCCTTGCCCGAGCGGCCACCCGTCGTCGCAAGCTCCAGGGTGAGAACCGTGCCGCCGGCGCTCATCTGCTTTGCCGCCAGTTCGTACTGCGGGTGCGACTTCAGGAGCGGGTACTTCACCCAGCTCACCGCGGGCTGCTGCTCCAGCCACTCGGCCAGCCGCAGGGCGGACGCGGATGAATGGTTGACGCGCAGGGCCATGGTCTCAAGGCCCTTGGTGAGCACCCAGGCGTTGAAGGCGGACAACGACGGGCCCGTGTGGCGCATCAGCTGCTTGACCGGCCCCTCGATAAATTCCTTGGTGCCCAGGACGGCGCCACCCAGGACTCGTCCCTGGCCATCGATGTGCTTCGTGCCGGAGTAGACGATGACGTCGGCACCTAGCTGCCCGCAGCGCTGCAGCAGGGGAGTCGCAAAGACATTGTCGACGACGACGGTGGCGCCTGCCGCGTGCGCGAGGTCGCTGACCGCGGCGATGTCGACGATTTCCTGCATCGGGTTGGAAGGCGACTCAAAGAAGACGGCAGTGGTGGGCTGGGACAGGGCGTCGCGCCACTGTTCCAGGTCAGGACCGTCCACGAACACCGTCTCCACACCCCACCGCGGCAGGATCTCGTTCAGGATCACAAAGCAGGAGCCAAACAGCGAGCGGGCGGCCACAACGCGGTCGCCGGCAGCCAGCAGCGCACCCAGGGCGGTAAACACGGCAGACATGCCGGACGCCGTCGCAAAGCACGCCTCGGTTCCCTCAAGGAGGCGGAGGCGTTCCTGGAACGTGGCCACCGAGGGGTTGCCGTAGCGGGAGTACACAAAGCGCTCATCCTCGCCCGTGAAGGCGCGCTCGGCAGCGGCGGCGGATTCGTACACGAACCCGGAGTTCAGGAATACAGCCTCGCTGGTTTCCTGGAAGTTGGTGCGGTCCAGTCCGCCGCGCACGGCCTGGGTGTCGGGGCTCCAGCCGGCAGCGTCTTCGTTGAAGGTCACTTAGTTCTTTCCAAGGTTGGTGGGCAGTCCCCGGTTCTTCCATCCGTTGACAGTGCGTTCGCCGTAACGGTCCGGCTCGCCTTCAAAGCCCTCCAGCACGTTGTAGGAGGTGAAACCGGCCTGGGTGGCGGCAATGGCGGCCGCGATGGAACGCTGCCCGGAGCGGCACAGGAATACCAGTTCGGTAGACGGATCCTCGGGCGCCTGCTGGGCCAGGGAGCTAATGAAATCAGGGTTGGGAATGCCGCCCGGGAACGTCCACTGGATGAACAGCGGATCGTTGTCGGTGGCCTTGGTGTCAGGGATGCCGATGTGGGCCCATTCGCCCTCAGTGCGGACATCCACCAGGATGGCTCCCTGCTCCAGCTTTTCCCACGCCTCCTGGGGCGTCAAGTCTCCGGCGTAGCTCATGCGTGGCCCTCACCGTCGAACTCGAGGTCTTCGCCTGCGGATTCGAGGTTATCCACTGCGGTGGCGACGGCGGCATCAGCCGAAGCGATGGCCGCCGGCAGGACCAGGGCCTGGGCAACGATGACGCTGCTGCCGTTGAACGTTGCCGCCGGGCTGCCGTGCAGCACGTAGCCCTCGGCCAAGGCGGTGGAAATCCGTTCACAGAAAGACCTGTCATCCGGGCCGGTGACAAGCCGGTACGACAGTCTCTCTTCAGGGGCAGGTGCGTCGGACACGACGGATCTCCTTCTCTCACGCTTGCAACTCGAATCGGTCGATATGCCGAGTATTCACCTGAGGCACCCCGCCGCGAAAGGAGGGTTGCCGACCGGCCAGTCAGGGCTTGGCGCCGGTACTCATTACTCCCCAGAAACGTAACACTTGGCGCGCAGGGGCGCACCGCCGCCGTCGTCATGTTCCGTAACTGAACGGGGCGCGGTGCAGCAGGCGGCGATTTCCGCGACACCGGAGGAACCGACGGCGGCGGCATCACCGCAGGTGGGCGCCCTTTTCCGGCCTTTTGCGGACGCCCCGCCAGATAAAGTTTCATACGGGGCAGTCCCCATCATCAGAACCAGCACCGGGGGTCCACATCAGCACGCTAACTGCCGCGCCACAGCACCCTGCCGGCCCTTACCGGGTACGCCGGCTGCGCGTAGTTGGGGCGCTCCTTGCCACACTGCTGATTGCCCTCGTGGCAGTGGTGTTGCCCGCAGGGTCAGCCCAGGCCGCGCGGAGTTTTCCTGAAGAGGGAAAGCCGCTGCTGGGCGCCGTCCTTGAATGGGGTGAGGACTCCGCCGCCGGTTTCGCCGACCGGCTGGGTGCTTCGCCGGCTATTTTTGGCCACGACATAGCGTTTCCCTACCGCTCATCAGAGCAAAACGACATCGAGGGATTCCTGGAACAGTCCTCCCTGCAGGGTGCCCACGCGATGCTCACAGTGAAGCCCACGATGCCGCTGGACCAGATCGACGCCGCGGCTGCGAGGCCCTTCGCCGAAAGGGTGCTGGAGCTTGCGTCCAGTTTCAAAGGACAGCTGCTTGTCCGGTTCGCCCCGGACATGAACGCAAGCTGGGTTGAGTGGGGCCAGCAGCCGGCTGCCTACCGGGGGGCATTCAAGGCTGTGACAGCGGCGTTCCGGGAGGTCGACGGCGGTGGGGGCGTTGTGATGGTCTGGGAACCGTACCTGGGCACGGATTATCCGTTCGACCGGAACCGGAACGCGCCCGCACAGGGAAGTGATGGGTTCGCGCTGCTTGATACCAACGGCGACGGCGCCTGGAACGGCTCGGACGCAGCTTACGAACCCTACTATCCCGGGGACGATGCGGTGGATTGGGTTGGCCTGACCGCCTTCCACGACGACACCGCCGGTGGTGCTGCCGTCAACACAGTTCCCCGCGCCGGCCAACTGCGGGAAATGCTCACGGCCTCCGGCGGTGAAAACTTCTACGCCAGCTATGCAGAGGGAAGGGACAAGCCGTTCCTCCTGCACACCTCCGCGTTCTACAGCCCGGCCTCCGGCGGCGCATCCGAAGCGGCCATCAAGGCCGCTTGGTGGGACCAGGTGGTGGGGACGGCCACCGCTGCCGGGTTCCGCATGACAGGCGCGGTGGTGTGGGACGAGCGGACCAGTACGCGGGACACCGGAGTGGCAAGCATCGACTGGCGGCTCACCGGAAACCCGGGCATCGCCAACGCCGCCCTGGGCACATTGGAAGCGTCCCCCATCGTCGCAGGCCCGGTCACCGAGGTCAGCTCCGGCAGCACGTACGTCCGGGCAAACACCCTTACGGGGGCCGCTGCCTGGACCGTGGGCGCGGCGCTCCTCATCCTCCTGGTTGCCCTGTGGCAGATTCCCCGCCGGGTCAATGCCGCTACGGCGTGGGGATATTCAGACCCGTCCAGCAGGGATGCGCGCGTGGATATGCTGCGCGGCCTGGCCATTGTCTTTGTTGTGGTCAACCACTTGGGCCTGACCTCGCTGTTCCAGCTGCTCACCCAGGAGGCGGTGGGCTTTGTTTCGGGTGCCGAGCTGTTCGTCCTCTTCTCCGGACTGGTGGTCGGCATGGTGTACGGGCCCAGGGCCAAGGATGACTTCGGAACGGTGGTTGAACTAACCTCCCGGCGGGCCGGCAAGCTTTACCTGACGGCACTGATAGTCCTCATTGGCGTCTTCCTGGTCTCATTGCTGCCGATCTTCCGGACTGACCCCCTCACCACCTTTGTGGACCAGGGAACGGGCGGGGCAGGGCACGACGGCGCCGGCCGTACCTATGACCTTTATGCCGGCATGGAATCCCTGTTCCAGTTCCCGGTGCCGCCGCAGGTGCTCCCTGCCATCCTGCTGCTGCAGTTCGGACCCTGGCAGTTCAACGTGATGGGCCTTTACGTGGTGCTGCTCCTTGCCAGCCCGCTGATCCTGGCTGCGCTCAACCGCGGCAAGGCAATCTGGGTGCTGGCCGGAACCCTTGCGGTCTACGCCGTGGGAGCTGCCACGAGGATCCGGCTCCTGCCCTCCCAGTTCGAGGACTCGTTCCCGCTGCTCGTGTGGCAGGTGCTGTTCGTGATCGGACTCGTCGCCGGCTACCATCGGCGCAGCATCGTCGCCTGGTTGGCGGGACAGACCTGGCTGGTGGCCGCGTGCACCGCCGTCGCACTCCTGTTCGCGTTTCTCTCGTGGGGCAACCCCTACCTGGCGAACGGCTTCGATGTCCGCCTCGCCATCATCCCGGACGCCGTGTACCGGAGCATGTACGACTTATTCTTTGGCCGCACGTATCTGGCGCCGGGCCGGCTTCTTAACGTCCTGGTCCTGGTGGTGGCGGCCTACGCCTTCCTCACCGCATACTGGCAACCCGTGCAGCGCGCACTCGGCTGGTTCCTGATTCCGCTGGGCCGCGCCACCCTCTATGTGTTCATCATGCACGTGGTGCTGATTGCCGTGGTGGCCAATATTCCAGCACTGCAGCAGGAGAACGTGCTGCTCAATACCGCCGCATATGCCGTAGTGCTGGGGCTCCTGTGGGTCATGGTCCGGACCAGGTTCCTCTTCCGGATTATTCCCACATAGCGCATTCGCAGGAGCTGCCTGTACCATCCGGGAAGCGTTTACTTCGCGGAAATGTGAACGCTACAACACTGACATTGTCACAGCATTTGACGAAACATTTCCCCCATACGATCACCGCGTAACAGTCCGGTGAAAGGGAAAAAATGACAGATGCGACTCGCAGGAACTTCCTCCGCTACGTGGGCATGGTGGGAGGAGCCGGGGTGATGTACGAGACCATGGCCGCGATGGGCCTGGCTCCCGATACGGCCGCTCCTGCCTATGCTGCGCCCCGGGCCAATGACCTGCAGGGCAAGGGGAAGAGTGTCGTCATCCTGGGCGGCGGCATCGCCGGCCTGACGACCGCTTATGAGTTGGGCAAGGCGGGCTACAAAGTCACCATCCTTGAGGCCCGGATGCGGCCGGGCGGACGCAATTGGACGGTGCGTGGGGGAACCGAGGAAACGGACCTCCTCGGAGTTACCCAGCGGGCGACGTTCTCCAAGGACCAGTACATGAATGCCGGCCCCGGCCGCATTCCCCAGCACCACATCACCCTGGACTACTGCAAGGAACTGGGGGTGGCGATCGAGCCGTTCACCAACCAGAATGCTGACGGATATCTGTTCCGGGAGGGCAACACCAAGCTCTCCAACACCCCTGTCCGCCACCGCGCAGCCAAAGCCGATGTCTACGGTTACGTCTCCGAACTCCTCGCCAAAGCCACAGACCAGGGTGCCCTGGACAGCTACATGAGCGCAGCGGATAAGGAGAACCTGATCTCCTTCCTGCGGAATTTCGGCGCCATCGGCGGCAAGGTTCCCGGCAATGCGGCGGCAAGCTTCAAGTACACCGGCACGGGCCGCAAGGGCTACTCCGTGGCCCCGGGCGCCGGGCTGGAAGCGGGAACACCCCTGGCGCCGGATGCCCTTTCGGATGTTTTTGCCAGCGGCGTCGGCAACTATTTCTCCTTCGAATTCGGCTGGGACCAGGCCATGATGATGTTCCAGCCCGTGGGCGGCATGGACCGCATCCCGTACGCGTTCGAAGCCGCCATTGGCAAGGACAAGTTCATTTACGGGGCCCAGGTCCTGTCCATGAACAACACCGCCGCCGGGGTAGCGGTGGAGTACACCAACCCGGGCGGCCAGGCCAAGAAGATCGAAGCGGACTTTGCCGTCTGCACCCTGCCGCCGCACATCGCCGCCAAGGTTCCGGGCAACCTCCCCACAGACGTGCTCGATGCCCTGAAATTCGCAAGCCCCACCGACGCCGGCAAGATCGGCATCGAATACTCGCGCCGCTGGTGGGAGGAAGACCACCGCATTTACGGCGGCATCACCAATACCAATATCGATCTCGGCAACATGTGGTACCCGTCCACCGGCTTCCACGGGCAGCGCGGCACCATGGTGGGGTACTACAACACCGGCGCCAGCGCCCGCGTGTACAAGGAACTCAGCCCGGAGAAGCGCCTGAGCCGCGCCCTGGACCAGGGTGCCAGGATCCACGGCGACGTTTACCGCAAGGATGTCGCGGCGTCGTTCTCCGTTGACTGGGGGAACACGGCCTTTTCCGAAGGCGCCTGGGTGGGCTGGGCGTCGCAGACGGACGCCAAATACGCCAAGCTGCTGGAACCGTCCGGCAACATCTACTTCGCCGGCGACCACCTGAGCCATGCCATCGCCTGGCAGCACGGCGCCATCACCTCCGCCAGGGCCGCCGTCACCGCCCTGCACACCCGGGCGGCAGCAATGGTGGCCGGATGAAGCCCCTCCCTGCTCCCGCCATAACTCAAGCCAAACACCGAAAGAAGCCCATGCTCCGTCGCAAACTTTCCCTCATCGCCGCCGGTATCGCCGGAATCAGCCTCACCGCTACCGCAGCCTTCGCCGCACCAGCGGTCTTCAAGGACCTCACCGATCCCAAGCCCGGAACTACGGTTTCCAGCCTTCCCGCCGGACAGGACAATCCGATGATTGCCAGCGGCGTGGCAATTGGTGCGAACACTCCCATTTACAAGACCAGCGGCTTGGGGCCGTCCGCGCTTAACACCGCGGCCCCCGCCGGCAGTGAGCAGCGCTACGTGGACACCGCAGTCTTCCCCGGCGGGGTCCTCCCGCCCGGTGTCACCATCACCGAGGCCCAGGGAATCAACGCCCTCCGCAGGATTGGCGAAAACCTTGCCCAGGCTGGATTGGATTACGACGACGTCATCACCATGCGCGTCTTCCTCCAGAACCCCGCCGGTGCAGAAAAAGCCGACTTCGACGGCTGGAACCGTGCGTACCGGCAGTACTTCGCCAACACCAGCCTGTCCGACGGTTC
Organism: Arthrobacter sp. Hb9-2; assembly: GCF_059091165.1. NCBI lineage: Bacteria > Bacillati > Actinomycetota > Actinomycetes > Micrococcales > Micrococcaceae > Arthrobacter > Arthrobacter sp. Hb9-2. The sequence continues at coordinate 65,678 of NZ_JBNHGJ010000021.1, forward strand.
CGCGTTCAAGGTTCCGCTGGGCTCGGCTGCTCCCGCCGAACCCTTCGTCGTCAATGCTGCCCGGCCCTCAAGGTTTGCCCTCGAGATCGAGAACCTGCCCGTGAACGGGTGGCTCGTCGAGGTGGAAGTAGACGCCGCCTACCCGGCTCCAGGAGGTAAATAGGGAAAAGGCGTGGACCGCGGCCCTGACGGGCTGCGGTCCACGCCTTTTTCGTGTTCGCGGCTTCCTAAACGAGCCCGGGGTAGCTCGCCAGGATATAGTCTGCGGCGGCCGGGCCCTTCATCCTCAGGCCGTTGCAGCCGGGAGTGAGGCGATGCTTCATGGCGTCCCAGAAGGCGGACTCCCGGCCCGGCGCCTGCTTATTGATGAAGCACCAGCTGGTGTACAGGCCGTAAAGGCGGTCATCGTCGAGGCTGTGGTCGTCGGCCCGGTCAAACTGGGTGGCTTCCTGGAGGAAAATATCGAACTGCGAATGTGCCATGACGGCGTCCCTTCGCTACGTGCGTGGTTGCCGCCGTTCGGCTACAGCAGCGTTAACATCCGAGCCTGCACAAGGCCGTGGTGTTTTGATCGATTCCTGGGGGAAACGACGGTTCAAGGCGGCGTCAACACCTCATCTACAATGTAGACTTTAGCCGTAGACTGCAAATACGGCAAGCGTCTGGAGTTACTTCCGGGCAGCGCTTGCTGCCGGCTCCAGAATGGAAAACTCATGTCCTCGCCCAAGAGCTCAGGCACGAAAGGCCGCGACCGCAAAGAGAAGCTGAGCCGTGATCTGGTGCTCACTAAAGCTTTGGAAGTCGTGGACGCGGAGGGCTTGGAGGCCCTTACCATGCGGCGCCTGGGGCAGGAGCTGGAGCGAGACCCCATGAGCCTGTACCGCTATGCGGAGAACCGGGCGGCGCTTCTGGATGGCGTCTCGGAGCTGGTGCTCAATGAGCTGCCCATCCACCCCGAGGACCCCGACTGGAAGGCCCAGCTCCGGCTCATCGCGCACAATTTGCGGCGGCTCGCGCTCCAGCACCCCAATGTTGTACCGCTGCTGGTGACCAGGCCGCTTTCCACGCCACTGGGGCTACGGCCCCTGGGCACACTGCGCCCGCTGGAGCAGATCCTCTCCTTGCTCATTGGCGCTGGCTTCAGCCCAGCCGACGCCCTCCACGTCTACCGCGCCTACTACGGGTTCCTCTATGGCCACCTTTTGAATGAGCTGCAGGAATTCGTTGTGGACCCGGAAGAGAACGAAGTGCTGCTCCGGCTGGGACTGCACCGGCTGCCATCAAAAGAGTTTCCCCGGCTCCGTGCACTGGCCCCGGCGCTCGCTGACTATGACGGCGAGCGAGAACTGGACCAAGGCATAACCATCCTGCTGTCGGGCCTCGAAGCGCAGCTGACCCTCGAACCTCACGCTTCTTCCGCCTAACTGGCGGGAGTGCCGCGGGCAGCTCCTCGAAGGAAGCCCGCCGGCGGTCAGCAGTGCGGGTGTTCCAGACGTCCGGCCAGTTCACCTTGAAGCGGCGGCCGGTCATCGCCTGTGCTGACAACCTGATGTAGTGGGCTTTCTCGCCCGGCTGCCAGGGTTCCAGGCCAAGGCCGTCCACGGCATCCTTGTCCGCCTGGTCCTCGATGACTTCAGTGTCCTTGACCGGGAAGATCCCCGGATGGCCGTCCACCACCAGGCCAAGGCGGCCCAGGGTGTCCTGCTATTCGATGCCCGCGAACAGCTCGTTCAGCTCCGCGGTGAGCTCCTTCTGCACCGAGGGCATGCCCACCTCGTTGCCGTCAATGCGGTTCACCGGCGCAAGCATGCGCACGCTCGAAATCAGCCAGACCGCATCGGCGTCCAGCAGGTCCTGGGGCTCCAGCGGGCCGTACCCCAGTTCCCAGCCGGCCGCTTTGGCCGCAGCGAACAACGCACCTTGAGAGGTGCCGGCCAGGATGCCGCTGTCCAGCTGCGGCGTGATCAGGCGCTTGACGGAGGCACCGTCGTCGGACGTTTCCACGTGCGCCATCAGCACGGTGGACGTGGGGCCCTCCAGGACCCGGCCGTCGGAGGAGATGAAGATGACGTCGTCCGCGCCCTGCTTGTGGGCGTGGCGCAGGGCTGCCATGTTGACAGCGTAGGAGAGCGTTTTCGCGCCGAGCAGCAGCCATGGGGCGCGCTCGGCAACGTCGCTGTCGTAGCCGCGGTCCAGGAGGATGACGTCGATGCCGGCCTCGCGCTGGCGGCGCCCGGCCGCCCCGACAGGGGAAACCTGGACCCAGGAGGTGGGGGCCGAGGCGCCCTCCACACCACGGGTCACCACGAGCTTGACCACTAGTTCGTTATCGGCCCCGGAGGCGGGCGGATGCTGGGCGAGGTGTTCGGACACGGCGGTGGCGACTGCACGGCGCCACTCCGCCTCGCCGGGAATGGCGAGGTCCAGCGCCACCGCGGAACCCGCCAGGCGGTCCAGGTGGGCCTGGATCTTCCGTACGCTGCCGTCCACTGCGAGCATCGTCTCGAAGATCCCGTCGCCCCGGGTGGCGCCCTGGTCCGTCACCAGCAGCTGGGGCTTGGTCGCGTCGGCCAGCCGGCCGTCCGGGAAGGAGGGGTCGAGGAATACGAGAACCACGGAAGCTGGAGAGGTCATGGCTCCAGCTTAGTGCGGCGTCCCGCGGATAAGCTGGGCAGAGTGCCCCGGCTGGAAACCGTCCGCCGGCAGCCCGTCTCCCGGGGGTTATTCGCGTGTTGTGGCCATTTTCGCTTGCCGGTTCCGCTCCGACGTGGATCGTGGTGCTGCTGGGTGTCGCCGATCTGGTGATCAGGGTGCTGGCCGTGGGCATCATCCCCGGCAACCGGCGGCCCACGACGGCGATGGCCTGGTTGTTGGGCATATTCTTTGTCCCGTTTGTGGGCCTCATCCTTTTCCTGCTGTTCGGCAACTTCCAGCTTTCGAAGCGGCGCCGGGATCAGCAGCAGCTGGTCAACGAGAGGGTACGCGCCGGGATCTCGTCCCTGGCGGACGTGGAAAGCGACTACCCGGGCCCGGAATGGGTAACGTCGGCCGCGGAATTGAACCGGAGGCTGGGTTCGCTCCCCATGGTGGATGGCAACTCCGTGGACCTCATCCCGGGCTATCCGGACTCCATCCTGCAGATGACGGAGGCGGTGCGGAAGGCGAAGCAGTTCGTTAATGCCGAGTTCTACATCATGAGCACGGACCACATCACTGATGACCTGTTGACCGCCCTGGAGGAAGCGGCCGAGCGCGGAGTGGAAGTCCGGGTGTTGTTCGACCACATCGGCACCCTGCGGGTCAAGGGTTACAAAGACCTGTTGAAGCGGCTCAGGGCCGGCAAGATCCAGTGGAAGCGGATGCTCCCGCTCCTGCCCATTCACGGCCAGTGGCGCCGACCCGACCTGCGGAACCACCGCAAGATCATGGTGATCGACGGCGAAATCGCTTTCACCGGCTCCCAGAACCTGATCGAGCCCTCCTACAACAACCCGCGGCACCGCAAGGCCGGCCGGGAGTGGGTGGAGCTGATGGCCCGCCTCCATGGGCCGATCGTCACCACCCTGAACGTCGTCTTCGCCACCGACTGGCTGAGCGAAACCGACGAGTCCCTGGAACACCAGCTGCAGCTCCCGTCCAACCCGCATCCCGGGAACGTCACCGCGCAGGTGGTGCCGAGCGGCCCCGGGTTCATCACCGAAAACAACCTGCGGCTCTTCAACACCCTCATCTACTCCGCGCAGCACCGGATCTCCATCTGCAGCCCGTACTTCGTCCCGGACGATTCGCTGCTCTATGCCATCACGACCGCGGCTCAGCGCGGAGTGGACGTGGAGTTGTTCGTCTCCGAAAAGGGAGACCAGTTCCTGGTCCATCACGCCCAGCGTTCCTACTACGAGGCGCTGCTGGAGGCGGGCGTCCGGATCTACCTGTACAAAGCCCCGTTTGTGCTCCACGCCAAGCACTTCACCATCGACGACGAAGTGGCGGTCCTCGGCTCCAGCAACATGGACATGCGCTCCTTCTCGCTGAACCTGGAGGTGTCCGTGATGCTGCTGGGAGCCGACATCGTCACCAAGATGCGCGCTGTGGAAGACACGTACCGGGACATTTCGCACGAGCTCAAGCTGTCCGACTGGCTTAACCGCCCGCTGGCGGCTCGCTATGTGGACAACGTGGCCAGGCTGACGGCGACCGTTCAGTAAGCCACCCAGGATGCTTAATCCTCCGGGAACTCGGCACCCAGCGTTGACAGGACCCCGAAGGCCTTGGTCCGGATCTCCTCGTACTCCTCGCCGGCGTTGGAATCGGCAGTGATGGCGCCGCCGACGCCGAGGGTCAGTTCCGCGGTTCCATCACTGGCGTCGCGGATCACCAGAGTCCGGATGGCGACGGCGAGGTCCGTCGCCCCGTTCAGTGAGAAGTACCCGACGGCGCCGGAGTACATGCCGCGTCCTTCGCCTTCCAGCCGATCCAGGATGGCCATAGTGCTGATTTTGGGCGCGCCGGTCATGGAGCCGGCCGGGAAGCAAGCTGCCACCGCCTCTGCCCGCGACGACCCACGCCGCAGCTGGGCGTCGATGGTGCTGACCATCTGGTGGACGGTGGCGTAGCTTTCGATGGCACAAAGCCTGCTCACGGTAACGGAGCCGGGGACCGCGAAATGGCTGAGGTCGTTCCGCAGCAAGTCAACGATCATGATGTTCTCGGCGCGGTCCTTGAGGGACGTTTCGAGCTCTGAGCGCAGCCGGGCGTCTTCCGCCGGATCAGAGGCACGGCGGCGGGTGCCCTTGATCGGCTCGGCCCGCATGCCGCCGTCGGACGCTATCTTCAGGAACCGCTCTGGCGAGGTGCTGGCAAGCGTGAGGCCCCCGAACCGGAGGTAGCTGGCAAAGGGTGCGGGGTTCCTGCGCCGCAGGGCAAGGTACGTCTGCCACGGGTCCAGCTCTGCGGCCGGAACCTTGGCCGAGAGTGTGGTGGTCAGGCACACTTCGTAGCTGTTTCCTTCGGCGATTTCGTGCTGCGCGGCGGCGATTTTTGCCTTGTATTCGGCGCCGGTATCCCGGCTGCTGAACGCTGGCGGATTTGAAAGTACGACGCCGCTGCTGCCGCCGGCGTTGGGGGTCCCCTCGGCATCTGGAGTAAGTGCGGAGGCAGTTTGGACGGCGGCCCGCGCGTCCCTGAACCACTCGTCCGCATCCGGAACGTCCAAGGCCAGGAGCCAGGCGGTACCTGCGGCGTGGTCCAGGACCACTGCCCTGCCAGCGAAGATCAGGGCGGCGTCCGGGCTGGGTGCTGCACGATCGGATCCGCCGGTTTCCCGCTTGAGTTCATAGCCCAGGCAGCCCACCCAGCCCAGCGCGAATTCCCCGGGGTAGCTGTCGGGAGTCTGGACCGTTGCGCCTCCCCACACGGTGTCCAGCCAGCGGAAGAAGGGCCCTTCAATGGTGGCGCTGGCGCAGCCCGCGCGGATCAAGCTGCTGCCGGAATGGTGCGTCACGTACTGGCCGGACAACCCGCCGTCGTCCGCCATGATGCTGTAGCGGCTACGCTCCGCAGCTGAGTGCCCGGATCCGTGGGGCGGTGTCCCGGCCGCGCCCGTGTTGGAGGAGTCTAGCCAGACTGCGTTGGGTGAGCTGCCGTAGAGGGCGCTGAACAGTGCGGCGGCTTCCGGTCGCAGGTTGAGGCATTCGGCGCGGAGGCTCAGGTCGCGGCGGGCCGACAGCTCGGGGGAGAGGGCGGTGGCCAGCGCGGGAAGGTAGGGAAGGAGCCGGAGTACGTCGGCGGGGGCGGTACCGTCTGCGCGGTTCAGGACGTGTACGTCAGCGTGGCCGGGAACGTCGTCGCCGCGCAGCCACTGCTCTTCCTGTGCTGCCCATTGGTCCCAGAACGGTTCGTACGTACCGCCATCACGGTCCAGTGCCCGGGTCCGGCGTACGTCCTCGGGCGAGTCAGCCCAAATGACGGCACTGAGGAAGGGGCGCGCAGCGGCGGCAGCGGAACCGACACCTTCAACGATGATGATCTCGGCGGGCAGCGTGACGCGGACGTCGCCGTCGTAGTGTTTCTCCCAGTCCCAGCTAACCCAGGCAGCCGCCTCGCCCCGGCTCAAGGGTGCCAGCACGGTGGAGACGTAGCGGTCCACGCCGGTTGTCAGCCCGTTCCAGCCCGGGTAGATGTCCTCGAGGTGGAACAGCGAGACCTTGTGGTGCGCCCGCAGCCGTGCAGCCAGTTCAACGGCGAGCGTTGTCTTTCCTGCGCCTGAGCGCCCGTCGACGGCGATGATGACGGGGGCAGGGCTCATGGATTAGAGCGTACCTTTATCCCCGCAGGGCTTTCATCAGTGCTGTAGCTGGGCGCCTTGGAGGACAGCGCCTTTGAGATAACCCACCAGCCCGGGCAGGGCGGCGTGGATCTGGTGCCAGACGGCGTCGAAATCTGCGTGCCCGCCGTACCAGGGGTCCTCGATGCCCTGGTCCAGCAGGTCTTTTTCTGCCAGCCGGGGATCAAAGCTCCGGAGCATACGGATCTTGTTCCGGGACTCATCGTCCGGCGCGGACTCGCTCAGCCATGCGTAGTGGTCGATGTCCAGTGCCAGGATCAGGTCCCGTTTACGGAACCATGCCGGTTGCCACTGCCGGGCGACGTGCTTGTCCGAGATGAGCTGCGTGGCATCCAAACGCCGTGCGGCCCGGGGGTCTATCGGGCGGCCTGCCTCATACCCCGTGGTGCCTGCGGAATCCACGGTTACCAGGCTGTCCAGCCCCTCGCGTTCCAGCGCCGCGGCGAGCATCAGCTCGGCCATGGGGGACCGGCAGATGTTCCCGGTGCAGACGGCGATAACTCGGTATGGGCTCGACGGTGAGTTCATTTACTAAGCATGCGTGCTAATAGCCCGGTTGGCTAGCGGCAGGTTCATAAAGGTTGACTACGTTGTAAAGAAGCTGTGCTCTGCGGTCACATGACGCGACGGGAGCACTTGCAACGCCTAAGACGGGTCAGTGGAGGAAAGCCAGCAGGATGCCCACGGCGACAAAGAGCACGCCAAACGACCGGTTCAGGACCAGTTGTCCTCGGGGGCTATGGGTAAAGCGCTCGAAGGACTTGGCTGCGGCCGCAAAGAAGAACCACATCACCAGGATGTCGATGGCGACGACTGTTGCCGCCAGTACTGCGTATTGGGCCAGGAGGGGCTGGTCCGGCCGGATGAACTGGGGCATAAACGCGAGGAAGAAGACGATTGCCTTCGGGTTCAACAAGTTCACCCAAAGGCCCCGCCGGAAGATGGACCAGGCTGGCTCGTTCTTCAAGCCCGCAGTCTTTTCGTGTTCAAGGTCCGGCTTGCTAAGGAACTGCCTGATGCCCAGGTAGACAAGATATGCGGCTCCGGCGTAGCGGATGACGTTGAAGGCCACCGGCGAACCTGCCACCAGTACGCCCACACCCAGTGCCACAATCACGATGTGCACCACCAGCGCCAATTGCTGCCCCAGAATGCCCCAGATGGAGCGGCGGAAACCGGCGGTCAGGGAGTTGCTCATGGTGTTGATGGCTCCGGCGCCAGGGGTGAAGCTGATGAGGGCACCGGCGCCCGCCAGGGCGAGCCAAAGGGAGAATTGCACCCGCCAAGTTTAGTGGCAGTTCGGGGCAGGTACTCACTTGCTCACCTGCTTTTTGGGCTGCAGCTGCTCAGCGTGGAATACGACCACTGCAGCATTGTCCTTGGCAGGTTGCTGAGACCCATCAGCACCAGGTATCAGCCCGCTTTGCCTATGTGGACAACCTCCTACGCCCGGGCGATGACCTCGCCGTTGGGGATCAGGAACCAGCCGTCGTCGGTGGATCCCCAGCGGTGCCAGCCGGCGGAGATCCTGGCGAGGTCGGCGGGGTTGGCGAAACCATACTCCAGTGCCTGCTCTGCGAAAGCTGAGTGCAGCACGCGTTCGCCCCAGACGCGTGCTTGCCAGCGGCGCTGCTGCCCTGTGGCGTAGAGCCAGTTGCTGCTGGTGGGTGCGACGTCGGTGAAGCCGGCCGACTGCGCCCAGCTCACCAGCCGCCGCCCGGCGTCGGGCTCTGCACCGTTCCTGCGCGCGATCCGCTGGTACAGCTCCATCCACTCGTCCAGTTCAGGAATGGCAGGGTACCAGCTCATGCCGTGGAAGTCGGCGTCACGAACGGCAACGATGCCGCCCGGCTTTGCCACCCGTCGCATCTCCCGCAGCGCCTCCACGGGGTCGGTGAGGTGTTGAAGCACTTGGTGGGCGTGCACGACGTCGAATGTCTCGTTGTCAAAGTCGAGGTCGTAGATATTGCCCGCCACGAACTCCACGTTGGAAACCTCACGCTCGGCGGCGAGGGCTTTGGCCTGGGCGATGATATCCGGTGAGCGGTCCAGGCCGGTAACTTTTCCGGGGTCGACCAGAACGGCGAAATCGCAGGTGATGCTGCCCGGGCCGCAGCCGACGTCGAGCACTTCAGAGCCGCGCGCGAGGTGCGGCAGGACAAATGCCGCGGAGTTCTCGGCTGTCCTGGCGGCATGGGCGCGGACCACGGACTCGTGGTGGCCGTGCGTGTAAACGTCGTCTTCGGGCTGCTGCGCACTCATAACCAAACGCTACCCCCAACCTACCTGGGCGTGCTGGACGATTCTTCCCGCGCGGCAACCGTGGCTTCCACCATGGCCGTCATAAAGCGGGTCACTGTTTCCAGTTCCTCCGCGCTGAAATTCGCCATGGCACTGCCCATTTGGCGCGAGAGGGGAGCGAAGATGGCACCGCCGTCCTGGAACGCCTTGGGCGTCATGCGAAGGTGAACCTGCCGGCGGTCGGAGCTGTCCCGCTCGCGCACTACGTGTCCGGAGTTGTCCAGCCTGTCGATCAGGGCCGTGGTGGCGGGGGAACTCAGGTTCAGCTCCTTGCGCAGGAGCCCCGGCGTGACGGTACCGCCGTTTGCGGTGTGGCGCATGATGACCGCCAGCGCGTTCAGGTCCGTCCGGTGCATGTCCTTGCGGCCGCCGGCTGTGTCCACATAGCGGTTGGCCTCGAGGGTGAATTCCTGCAGGAGCCGTACCAAGGGGTGCGGCCCACCGGCCGCCGGAGGGCCGGGGGCAGCGGACGTCTCGTCGCCTGCCATGTCCGCCTCCAAGAATTTGTGCTCCATGCGGGCAACTTCCCCCGCCTGAGGCGCCGACTGTGCCGCTTAACCGTACTGACGGATATTACTTCAGCTGGGCCTTTCCCCTCTTCTCCCTCTAAAGAGGAGAAAAAGCTAGGGAGCCACTTATCTCTGTGATGGAGATACTCTATTATGGAATCAATTCTACTCCTGACAGCTGCCCGGAAGGCACCATGAAATCCCATTCCCACGCCAAGGAGCGCGTCCCGTTCTGGCTGCGCTGGCTCCTCCCCGTAATCCTCGTGTTGACCTGGCTGGCGCTCGCCGGGATGGGCGGACCTACCTTCGGCCGGCTCGAAGAGGTGTCCTCCAATGACCAGGCATCATTCCTCCCCGCCAGTGCCGAGGCCACTGCCGCGCAGGACTGGCAGGCGAAATTCCGGGAGTCTGATGAGGTCCCCGGCGTGATTGTCCTGGAAAGCGACGAAAGCCTCACCCCGGCCCAACTGGGCGGGGTCGCGTCCCTGCGGACGGAGCTTGAAGGCCTGGAACTGGGCAGTACGGTGATTGGTCCAATTCCGTCGGAGGACGGCAGGGCGGTCCAGTTCATCGCCCCCATCGACTCATCGGTCGAAATCAAGGAGGCTGTCCAGGAGCTGCGGGACACCGTTGCCGAGGCAGCGCCCGAGGGCATGCGAACCTATGTCACCGGTCCTGCCGGGCTGGCGGCAGATCTCACAGCGGCCTTTGCCGGCATCGACGGCATCCTCCTGCTGGTTGCCCTTGCGGCGGTCTTTGTGATCCTGCTGATTGTCTACCGCTCGCTGTTGCTGCCGATCATGGTGCTCCTGACCTCGGTCTTCGCCCTGTGTGCGGCCATCCTGCTGGTGTTCGGCATGGCGAAGGCCGGCTGGATCCAGCTCAACGGCCAAAGCCAAGGCATCCTGTCCATCCTGGTCATCGGCGCCGCCACGGACTACGCCCTCCTGTATGTGGCGAGGTTCCGGGAAGCCCTGACCCACACCACCAACCGCACCGCCGCCGTGCTGACCGCCTGGAAGGCCTCCTTCGAGCCCATCCTCGCGTCCGGCGCCACCGTGATCATCGCGCTGCTGTGCCTGCTCTTCTCGGACCTGAACTCCAACAAAGCCCTGGGTCCCGTGGCAGCTGCCGGCATCCTCTGCTCGCTGTTCTCGGCCCTGACCCTGCTGCCTGCCCTGATGGCACTCCTGGGCCGCGCCGCGTTCTGGCCCTTCCGCCCGAAACTTGCCCCCGCGGACGAGCGCGAGCCGGAGCTCATCACAGGACTGGAAGGCCAAAAGGGGCTGTGGCGCGCCACAGGCTCACTGGTCTCGCGGCGTCCCCGCATCGTCTGGGTTGCCTCGGTCCTGCTTCTGGTGGCCGGTTCCGCCGGCGTCCTACAGCTGAAGGCCAACGGGGTACCGCAGACTGACGTCATCCTTGCGGCGTCCAACGCCGTGGACGGCCAGGACGCCCTGGCGCGCCATTTCGACGCCGGCAGCGGCAGCCCCGCGGTTGTGGTGGTGGACCAGGGCAAGGCGGAGGAGGTGCTGGACACTGTGAAAGCGGCCGACGGCGTCGGCGAGGCCTACCTGTTGGCGCAGGGTTCCGTGCCCATCACCGGAGCCCCCGGCGCTCCCAGCGCTCCCGACGTCCGCGACGGCAAAGTGCTGATCAATGCCACGCTGAACTCCGCCGCGGATTCGCTCGAAGCGGAGGAGGCCGTAAAGGCCCTGCGTGAGGAGGTCAAGGCGGTGGACCGCGACGCGCTGGTGGGAGGGGTGACCGCCACGGCGCTGGACACCAACACCACTGCCCAGCGTGACCTCGTGATCATCATCCCGGTTGTCCTGGTGGTCATCCTCTTCATCCTGATGCTGCTGCTCCGGAGCGTGGTTGCACCGGTCCTCCTGGTGCTCTCAGTGGTCCTCTCCTACGCGGCTGCCATGGGTGTCTCGGCCTTTGTGTTCAACAACATCCTGGGCTTCCCCGGCGCGGACGCCACTGTTCCCCTGTTCGGCTTTGTGTTCCTGGTAGCGCTCGGGGTGGACTACAACATCTTCCTCATGAGCCGCGTCAGGGAGGAATCGCTGAAGCACGGCACCCGGCCTGGCATCCTTCGCGGACTCGGCGTCACCGGTGGTGTGATCACCTCCGCCGGGGTGGTGCTGGCAGCCACGTTCGCCGCCCTGGGCGTCATTCCCATCATGTTCCTGGTGCAGCTGGCATTCATCGTCGCCTTCGGGGTGCTGCTGGATACCGTCCTGGTGCGCTCGCTGCTGGTGCCCGCCCTGGCGTACGACATCGGTCCGCGGATCTGGTGGCCGGGCAAGCTGGGCCGGCAGGACGCGGAGCAGCGCCCGGGCCAGGCTGAGGCCCTGTTGGCGGAAACGCCGGCTCGATAGACTGCCCCTGCGCCCGCATGGACGCGGAACTCAAAGGAGAGATGCACCATGACTGAGAACCAGGAATCCGCAGCGGAGCAGCCCCGCAGGGGAAACAGCGCCCCCGGACTGGAAGGCGAAGGCGGCCAGTATGTGGATGGGGACTACGGTGACGCCGGCACTGTAGGGGACCCTGCCGGGAACCTCGAGGACGGCGAATACCCGGACGGGGATTACGGGGATGCCGGTACCGCTGGAACCGGTCACGAAACTGACGCCGTCAGGGAAGGGCTTACCGACGGGCAGGTCAACACCACGGCTGAAGAGCGGGGGCCCCTTCACGGCGACCGGGACAGCGACAGGTAGCCCCGCAAGGCAAGCAGCCGGGCGGCGCCGTTCTCCAGCAGCGAATGGGCGGGCCGCCGTCGACTGCTGTTCAAGCCCGCCCTCCCGCGGAACTCCCGGCCAACCCGCCACTGCCCAGAACAAAGTTGAGCGTACTCCACTCAACTTGGATTGACATCGCTGGCGCCCTGAGTAGAGTTGAGTGCAGAACGCTCAATCATCAGGGCGCCAGTAAGTTTCCAAGGAAAGAAGGAAGCAACACATGTCACGTGCAGTAGGTATCGACCTCGGAACCACCAACTCCGTCGTCTCCGTTCTCGAAGGTGGCGAGCCCACCGTTATTGCCAACGCCGAGGGTGGCCGCACCACGCCGTCGGTCGTTGCATTCTCCAAGTCCGGCGAGGTCCTGGTTGGCGAGATCGCCAAGCGCCAGGCCGTCAACAACATCGACCGCACCATCGCCTCGGTCAAGCGCCACATGGGTACCGGCTGGACCGTGGGCATCGACGAGAAGAAGTACACCCCGCAGGAAATCTCCGCGCGCATCCTCATGAAGCTGAAGAACGACGCCGAGTCCTACCTGGGTGAAAAGGTCACCGACGCTGTGATCACCGTTCCGGCGTACTTCAACGACGCCGAGCGCCAGGCCACCAAGGAAGCCGGCGAAATCGCCGGCCTGAACGTCCTCCGCATCGTCAACGAGCCCACCGCGGCCGCACTGGCCTACGGCCTGGACAAGGGCAAGGAAGACGAACTCATCCTGGTCTTCGACCTCGGCGGCGGTACCTTCGACGTTTCCCTGCTGGAAGTCGGCAAGGACGAAGACAACTTCTCCACCATCCAGGTGCGCGCCACGGCCGGTGACAACCGCCTGGGCGGCGACGACTGGGACCAGCGGGTTGTTGATTACCTGCTGAACCAGCTCAAGGTCAAGGGCATCGACCTGTCCAAGGACAAGATCGCCCTGCAGCGCCTCCGCGAAGCAGCAGAGCAGGCCAAGAAAGAACTGTCCTCCTCCACCAGCACCAACGTCTCCCTCCAGTACCTTTCCGTCACCCCCGACGGCCCGGTCCACCTGGACGAGCAGTTGACCCGCGCCAAGTTCCAGGACCTCACCAAGGACCTGCTGGAGCGCACCAAGAAGCCGTTCCACGATGTGATCAAGGAAGCCGGCATCAAGCTCTCCGACATCAACCACATCGTCCTGGTCGGTGGCTCCACCCGTATGCCCGCAGTCTCCGAGCTGGTCAAGGAACTCGCCGGCGGCAAGGAGCCGAACAAGGGCGTCAACCCGGATGAGGTTGTGGCCGTTGGCGCAGCCCTGCAGGCCGGCGTGCTGAAGGGTGAGCGCAAGGACGTCCTCCTGATCGACGTCACCCCGCTGTCCCTCGGTATTGAAACCAAGGGTGGCGTGATGACGCACCTGATCGAGCGCAACACCGCAATCCCCACCAAGCGGTCCGAGACCTTCACCACCGCTGACGACAACCAGCCGTCCGTGGCCATCCAGGTCTTCCAGGGCGAGCGCGAGTTCACCCGGGACAACAAGCCGCTGGGTACGTTCGAGCTGACCGGCATCGCCCCGGCTCCGCGCGGCGTTCCGCAGGTCGAGGTCACCTTCGACATTGACGCCAACGGCATCGTCCACGTTTCGGCGAAGGACAAGGGCACCGGCAAGGAACAGTCCATGACCATCACGGGCGGTTCCAGTCTCTCCAAGGAAGACATCGACCGCATGGTCAAGGATGCCGAGGAGCACGAAGCCGAGGACAAGGCCCGCCGCGAGGCAACCGACACCCGCAACACCGCTGAGCAGCTCGCCTACTCCGTGGACAAGCTCATCGCCGACAACGCCGACAAGCTGCCTGAAGAGGTCAAGACCGAGGTCCAGACTGACGTCGACGACCTCAAGAAGGCCCTCGAAGGCACGGACGACGCCGCTGTGAAGGCCGCCTTCGAGAAGCTGCAGGCTTCCCAGGGCAAGCTGGGCGAGGCCATCTACGCCCAGGCCGGTTCTCCCAACGGCGCGACCGGTGCCGCAGGTGCTGAAGGCGCCGCTGGTGCCGCAGGCGGGGAGAAGGCTGCCGACGAGGACATCGTCGACGCCGAGATCATCGACGAAGACGAAGCGAAGAAGTAGCCATGCCGCACCACGGTAACGAGGAAGAGCACATCTCATCCGCGCGCCAGGAGCAGCAGGGCAACGGCCACCAGGAACCGGTCATCCGGGACAACTGCAAGGTTGACCCGGTGACCGGGCAGGCCCGGCACCCTGAGGGCGCCGAGTCGGCCCCGGGCGACGGTTCCGAAGTGGACTCCGACGGCGACGCGCTCGCCCAGGCCGAGGAGATCCTCAACGGCATCGAAGTGCCGGCCGAGGAATCCGTGGCCCAGGGGGTTCCGGCGGGCTCCACCACCGCAGAGGCGGCCGAGCTGAAGAACGACCTCCTCCGGCTGCAGGCTGAGTACGTCAACTACCGCAAGCGCGTTGAACGCGACCGGGCCGTGGCAGGGGAGATGGCCGTCATCGGCGTCCTGAACTCCCTGCTTCCGGTCCTGGACGACGTCGACGCCGCCCGGCAGCACGGCGACCTCGCCGACGGCCCCTTCGCTGCGATCGCCACCAAGCTGGAGAACGCACTGAAGACCTACGGCCTGGCACGCATCGATGAGACCGGCGTGGAGTTCGATCCCACGATCCACGAGGCCCTCATCCAGCAGCCCGGCGAGGACATCGAAGTTGACACCGTCAGCCAGGTACTCCGCTCCGGCTATAAGTCAGGCGAACGCGTCCTCCGGGCCGCACAGGTGATCGTGGCCGTTCCGGCCTGATGGTCACCAAGGCGCCACGCCGGATATGGGGCGGTGCCCGCTCCGCGGTGCCCTCCACACCACCGCCCCATATCCGGCCTCCGCGTCGGCGGTGATCTCGCCTAAGGTGAGGTAATCACAAAGCTCGGAGCGGTACAGGGGCCCCGGGAGTGGCATCGGGCCTGCCGGAGCGTGGTGGCTTGGTCCGACAGGACCGAGCCACCACGCGTAGGGGCGGGGGCCCCTGTACCGCGGAGAGCTGTTAGTTAGAAGACTTTGAAAGGAAACGCCATTGGCTAGCCAGGATTGGGTGGACAAGGACTTTTACGCGATCCTTGGTATCGCCAAGGACGCTTCCGACGCCGACATTAAGAAGGCTTATCGGAAGCTGGCCAGGCAGCACCACCCTGATACGAACTCGGGGAACTCTGCTTCCGAGAAGAAGTTCAAGGACATCTCCGAGGCCTACTCGGTACTTTCCGATCCCGAAGAGCGCCAGCAGTATGACGCCATCCGGGCCATGGGCGGCGGAGCACGTTTTGCTCCGGGCGGTGCCGGTGCGGGCAACGGCGGATTCGAGGATATGTTCGGCGGCCTGTTCACGGGCAACACCGGACGCCACGCTGGCGGGTTCAACCCCTCCGCCGGCGGTATCCCGCCGGAGTTCGCCGATCTGTTCGGCGGCGGTTTTGGGCAGACGGGTTTCCAGCGGACCCCGCAGAAGGGCGCTGACCGTACTGCCTCCACGAGTATTTCCTTTGCGGGTTCGATCCGCGGCACCACCATCGGGCTGCGGGAACCCAGCGGTGAGGTCATCGACGTCCGCGTGCCCGCCGGCATCAAGGACGGCCAGAAAGTCCGCATCCGCGGCAAGGGCCAGCCCGGCGCCGCCGGCAACGGTGACCTGGTGGTGTCCGTTTCCGTCCAGCCGCACCCGTTCTACACGCGCGACGGCGACAACCTGCGTATCCACGTTCCCGTCACCTTCCCCGAGGCTGCCCTGGGCGCCGACATCGAAGTGCCCACCATCGAGGGCGAAAAGGTGCGGGTCCGCGTTCCGGCCGGGACGCCGTCGGGCCGTACCCTCCGCGTTAAGGGCAAAGGCGTGAAGACGTCCAAGGGGACCGGCGACCTGTTGGTGACCATCGACGTCGCCGTTCCCAAGAACCTGAACAAGGAAGCCGAAGCCGCGGTCAAGGCGTTTGCCGATGCCACGGCGGGAGCTGATGTCCGTGAGGGCCTGGCCGCCAAGGCCCGGCTTTAGCAGCGGGTGAGCCATGGACATCAACTCAGACCAGCCGATCTTTGTGATCTCGGTGGCGGCTGAACTGGCGGACATGCACCCCCAGACACTTCGGCAGTACGACCGGCTGGGCATCGTCTCGCCCAGCCGCGCGCCCGGCAAGTCCCGCCGCTACTCGCAGCGTGACATCAACATGCTGCGCGAGGTGCAGCGGCTGTCGCAGGAAGGCGTGTCGCTCGAAGGCATCAAGCGGATCCTGGAACTCGAAAACCAGGTGGCTGCACTCCAGCACCGTGTAGCAGAACTGGCTGAGGAACTCAGCCGGCGCCCGCAGCCTTTCGATTCCCGGATCTTTGCGGCGGGCGCAGCGGGGGACGTAGTGAGCCTGGCACGCGGCCAGCGCCCCCGTCCCCGCTCGCAGGCTGTGGTGCTCTGGCGGCCCCGCGCGATCGGACAGTAGCTCCTCCTTGGGCCCGGCCTGAATTAGAGTACTCACTACTCGTGACGGGACAGCCCCCGGAAACTTGAATGGAACCACTGCTGGATCAGCAGCAGTGGTTCCAAGTTTCTGGGGGTTTTCATGTTTGGTACTCATGGGCGGACGCCCGCCTTTTGTCGCTCACGCCACGGGGACCACCGGTGAGCCCGGGGATGGAAGCGGTCGCCTCATTCAGCGGCTCGATTCCCGGCCAGATCCTGTTGGCACTCGGACAAACCGTCGTGGTGGTGTGCGTCTGCTTCGACATGGTGCGCGCGCTGTCCGTGCCGCGGTCGCACCGGCGATTTGTGGCGAGCACCGTCTTCCGGACCCTGGCCGTCCCGTCCATCATCGCCAACGGCGTGACCGTCCTGATTGCCCTGGTGCTGGCGTCCTGGATCGACGTGGTGATGGGCATGTTCGTGCTCATGGCCATCATCTTCCGGCTGCACCACGACAAGGACGAGGACAACTGGTGGAAGGGCAAGGGCAAGAAGCTCGCCCGCTGGGCCCGCCGACAGCTCGGCGGGCGGACCGCCGCCGCCCCAGCCATGGGGTAGGCCGCTGCGCCAGGCCTCGGGCGCGGGCCCTTGGGGCAGCGGCGTCCGGGCTGGGCTTAGCCGTTGATGACCTGGGGTATGCCGAGGGCTTTGAGGCCTTCGACGCCGAATTCGACGCCGTAGCCGGACTGCTTGGCGCCGCCGAAGGGGATGCGGGGGTCGACTGCGCCGTGGCGGTTGATCCAGACGGTGCCGGCCTGGATGCGGGCTGCGACGCCGCGGGCTGCTTCCAGGTTGGGGGACCAGACCGAGGCGCCGAGGCCGACGTCGAGCCCGTTGGCCTTCTCCACCGCTTCGTCGATGCTGCTGTAGCGGATGATCGGCAGGGCGGGCCCGAACTGCTCCTCAACGACGAGCGGGTTGTTGTTGTCGATGTCCGCCACCAGGGTGGTGGGATAGAAGAACCCGGGCTGGCTGGTGTCCGGGTTTCCGCCGAGCAGGATGCGGGCGCCGGAGTCCTTGGCGGCCTGGACGAGGTTGGCGACGACGTCGTACTGTGCCTTGTTCTGCAGGGGGCCCAGGACGTTGTTCTCGTCGAGGCCGTTGCCCATGGGCATCGTCTTGGCGACGGCCACGAGTTCCGCGCAGACGGCGTCGTAGATGTCGTCGTGGACGTAGAGGCGCTTCAGGGCTGCGCAGGTTTGGCCGGTGTTCAGGAATGCGCCCCAGAAGATGTCTTCGGCGATGGCTTTGGGGTCGGCGTCAGGAAGGACGATGCCGGCGTCATTCCCGCCCAGTTCCAGGGTGAGCCGCTTGACGGTGTCCGCGGAGGATTTGATGATGGCGCGGCCGCCGGCGGTGGAGCCGGTGAACATGATCTTGCCGATCGCCGGGTGGTTGGTGAGGCGTGCGCCGACTTCCCGTCCGCAGGAAACGGCGGTAAGGATGCCGTCAGGGAGTTCCTCGTTGAGGACCTTGACCAGGGCCAGGACGGAGAGCGGGGTGTTGCCGGACGGTTTGACCACAACGGCATTGCCCATCCGCAGGGCCGGGGCGAGCTGCCAGACGGCGATCATCATGGGCCAGTTCCACGGGCCAATCGCACCCACGACGCCGATGGGCCGGTAGTGCAGCTCCGCACGGGTCTCACCATCATCAACGATGGTTTCAGGCTCCAGCGGCAGGCTGGCCGTGGCCCGCAGCCAGGCCACGCAGGCACCCACTTCGAAGCGGGCATTGGGGCCGTTCAGCGGCTTGCCCTGCTCACGGGAGAGCAACTGGGCGAGTTCCTCGGCGGACCGTTCGACGGCGTCGGCTGCTTTCAGGAGCGCGGCGGACCGGGCGTCGTGGCCCAAAGCAGCCCAGGCGGGCTGGGCAGCCTGCGCGCCGGCGACTGCCTGCTCGAGGTACTCAAGGTCATGAACGGGTGCCTCCCCCACAGTCTCGCCCGTCGCGGGATCAAAAATCGTCCGGCCGGTGCCGGCAGCGGGGGCAATGGACGCGAGAAGTGCATCGTAGGTTTCCAAGGGATACTCCACTTCGAGTAGCAAGGACGCCAGCCGGTCGGCGTAGCGGGTTGCTCCCAGTCTGGTTGACGGGCAGGGCCGGAGGCTTGTCTTTATGCGCAGGACAGTTGGAGCAGAGAGAACGCTCAAGCGTGACGCAGGCATGCTGTCCGGAACACCGGCGGGATGTCAGTTGGTATAGGGGTCGGTGATGCCGATGTATTGGGTGGTGGCGCAGGAGCCGGTTGAAGTAGCGGCTGTAGAGGTAGGACGCGAGGCCGTATTCGCTGGCGTTGGCCAGCCGGACCGCATCTGCTTCAGCGTCCAAAGCGGCGATGGCGTCATCGCTGGTGCCGGAGGCGAAGGTGGCGAGTACCGCCCGGTGGCGGGATCGTGCACGTCGAATGTGCCGCCGTCGGACGCTTCCCGCTCCGGTGAGATGGCAGGGGGCAGCGCAGACGTAACTGTCATTGAAAAAGCGTCCCTGGGAAGGGAAGGATCAATAGCTGGCAGGGGTGTCGCCGCCTGGCTTCTGGATGTATCGCTTCGCGAGGGCTTCGGAGCCTCTCGCTAAAAGGGCGACGTCGGCGCCTACCACGATGAAGTTGGCGCCGACGTCCAGGTAGTGACGGGCGGTGTCGGGGTTGAAGGCGTTGACGCCGGCCGGTTTACCGGCCGCCTTCGCGGTGGTGAGGCAGTGTTCGACGGCGGCGCGCACTTCGGGGTGTTCCTGCTGGCCGAGCAAGCCCATGGACGCGGCGAGGTCGGAGGGCCCGATGAAGACAGCGTCTACGCCGTCGACCTTCAGGAGGTCCTCGACTGCCTCTACCGCGGAGGTGGATTCAATCTGGACGGTAACGCTGATGGTCTCGCTGGCCCGGGCCAGGTAGTCCGGGACCCGGTTCCACCGGGCGGCGCGGGCCAGCGCCGAGCCGACCCCGCGGACGCCCTGGGGCGGGTAGCGGGTGGCGGCCACCGCTGCTTCGGCTTCTGCCACGGAGTTGACCATGGGGATGAGGAGGTTCTGTACGCCCAGGTCCAGGTACTGCTTAATCACCACGGTGTCGTTCACGGGCGGCCGGACCAGCGTGTGAACCGGGTAGCCGTGCGTGGCCTGAAGCTGGGCGAGGATGGATTCAAGCCCGTTGGGGCTGTGCTCGGCATCGACCAGGAGCCAATCCAGGCCGGATCCGGCGCACAGCTCGGCGATCAGCGGGCTGCCGGAGCACACCCACATCCCGGCCAAGGGCCGGCCTGCTTCACCCTTTTGTGCAGCGAGGGCGTCGCGGAAGGTGTCTTCTATTCGAAGCGGCATGTGACACTCCCCAGGGGTCCGTAGTCTGCGTGGACGGTGTCGCCCTTGTAGACCCAGAGGGGGCGGGTGAAGGATCCGGCGAGGATGATGTCGCCGGCCTTGAGCGAATCGCCGTGGGCGGCGATCTTGTTGGCGAGCCAGTGGACGCCGTTGGCGG
>NZ_JBNHGJ010000022.1:0-83594 GCF_059091165.1 Arthrobacter sp. Hb9-2
CCGGACGCGCCCGTTCAGGGACAGGAAATGGCGATCGCGGCGGAAATCGGGTGCGTCCTGGCCCTCAGTGACCGGGCCGCCGGCGCGCTGCTGGCCGCATCCCACGCCCTGACCACTTCCTTGCCCAGGACGCTGGCGGCCCTGCAACGCGGGACGATCTCCTGGCAGCACGCACTGGTCATGGTGGATGAAACGGCCAGCCTTGACCCGGCCGGGGCCGCCGCCTTGGAGGACCACTTCCTGGACCCCGACACACCGAAACCGGCCGCCGCGGCCACGATCGGGGAAATGCCGGCGTACCGGTTCAAAACCAAGGCCCGGGCCTGGCGGGAGCGCCACCACGCCGAGTCCATCGAAAAACGCCACGCCAAGGGCATCGCGGACCGGCGGGTGGAATACCGGCCTGATCAGGACGGAATGGCCTGGCTCTCCGCCTACCTGCCCGCAGACCAGGCGCTGGCGGGCTGGAACAAGCTCACCGCCGACGCAAGGGGACTACAGGGCCCGGAAGAGGCCCGGACCCTCACCCAGCTGCGAGCAGACCTCTACGGCAACCTGCTCCTCGGCGGAACAACCAACGGCGGTCCCGACACGGAGGCAGGAACAAATGCCGGCCCGTCGTCGTCGATCCGCGCGCAGGTGCTGGTCACCGTGCCCGTGTTCTCACTGCTGGGCCTCACCGACGAACCCGCGATGCTCGACGGGTACGGACCGATCCCGCCGTCGACGGCGCGGCAGCTGGCCGCAAATGGTGCGGGTTCGTTCTACCGGGTGCTGGTGGATCCGCGGGACGGGGCGCCGCTGGAGATCGGCCGCACCAGCTACCGCCTTACCAAAGCCATGAAAAAGGCACTGCAGCTCAGGGACGGCAAATGCACTTTCCCCGGCTGCAACAACCCATCCCTGGACAACGAGGCAGACCATCTTCAGGCCTGGCAACACGGCGGCCATACGGGCATCAGCAACCTGGCACAACTCTGCCCCAAACATCACCGCCTCAAACATGCCACCGGCTGGACACCCACCCAAGCCACCAAAAACCAACCACCCGGCTGGACCTCACCCACAGGCCGCCACTACAAAGCCGAACACCACGACTGGGAACCACCCCACTGGCCAGACCTGATGCAGTCTGCGCCCGGGGATCCGCCGCGCGGCGACGTGGATCTTGTGCGCACCGGTTTATCCCTCGGAGAAGACGGCATCGAGCGATTCCTGCACGCCCGGGCCAATTGAACCCTTGCAGCCACCTTCGGCTGGTGCTTGGCTGGTGGGATGGCTGATGAAGAGGTTTCTAAGAACATTCCGGACGACGAGCACCTGCGGCAGGACGTCGCACCAGAGTCCGAGGGAGAACCCCAAGGAGCTCCAGACAGCGGTTTTACGCCAGGACAAACGAATGCAGGGCAGCAGGTCGGCGGGCTTGCTTCGGCTACCGGCTACGGCAAAGACGTCGATCCCGAAGCGCAGCCTGACGGCAACAACCCCGTGTAAGCGAACCCAGTGACTAAACGGCGACGGCGACATTCGGTACCTGCCGGATGTCGCCGTCGCTGTTCTCGGTCTTGGAACTAGCCCACCGCGGCTGGCTCTGGCTCGAGCTCGCCGGTAGCGGTTGTGCCCGCGGCTTCCGCCGGGTGCGGGACGAAGCGGACGAACATGGCTTTGAATCCGGGGGTGTTGGATTCGCGGGCCACGTTTTCCTTGTGGACCAGGGCGTTGGCTTCGGGGAAGTACGCGGCGGCGCAGCCCTTTGCGGTGGGGTAGGCCACGAGCCGGAACTTGTCCGCCGTCCGGTCGTGGCCGCGGAAGGTGCTGACCACGTCCACGAGGTCCCGGTCCTGGAAGCCCAGCTCTGCCAGGTCTTCCGGGTGGATGAGGATGACGCGGCGGCCGCCCGAGATGCCGCGGTAGCGGTCGTCCAGGCCGTAGTAGGTGGTGTTGTACTGGTCGTGGCTGCGGATGGTCTGGAGGACCAGGTGACCGTCGGGAGGGGTGAGGTATTCCAGCGGGCTGACGGTGAACCGGCCGCGGCCAATGTCGGTTTTGAAGGACCGGGTGTCCCGGGGCGGATTGGGCAGCACAAACCCGTTTTTGGTCCGCACCCGGGCGTTGAAGTCCTCAAACCCGGGCAGGACCCGTTCGATGTGGTCCCTGATGACGTCGTAGTCCTCGGCCATGGCCTTCCAGTCCACGGAGTGGTCCGGGCCGAAGGTCGCCTCAGCCATCCGGGCCACGATGACGGGCTCGGCGAGGAGGTGCTCGGATACCGGGGTCAGCCTGCCCTGGGTG
This sequence comes from Arthrobacter sp. Hb9-2, assembly GCF_059091165.1. Taxonomy (NCBI): domain Bacteria; kingdom Bacillati; phylum Actinomycetota; class Actinomycetes; order Micrococcales; family Micrococcaceae; genus Arthrobacter; species Arthrobacter sp. Hb9-2. The sequence goes on from NZ_JBNHGJ010000022.1 coordinate 2,293, forward strand.
GAGTGGACCACGGACATGGAGTCCTCCACGGAGAGGAACTGGGCACCCTTGGGGTGCTTGTCGTCCTTGTCCGTCCGGCCGAGCGTGGGCAGGATCAGCGAGGTGCGCCCGTGCACGATGTGGGAGCGGTTGGGTTTGGTGGAGATGTGGACGGTGAGGCCGATCCGCTGCATCCCGGCTTCGAGGGTTTCGGTGTCCGAGCAGGCGAGGGAGAAGTTCCCGCCCATGGAGACAAAGACGTCCACCTCGTCGCGTTCGAACGCTTCCATGGCTTCCACGGCGTCGTAGCCGTGGTGCCGCGGGGAGGAGATGCCGAATTCGCTGTCGAGGGCCTTCAGGAGCCATTCCTTCGGCTTTTCCCAGATGCCCATGGTCCGGTCGCCCTGGACGTTGGAGTGCCCGCGGACCGGGCAGGCGCCGGCACCGGGCTTGCCGAAGTTTCCCTGCAGCAGCAGGACGTTGACCATTTCCTTGATGGTGTCCACCGAGTGCGGCTGCTGCGTCACGCCCAGGGCCCAGCAGAAGATGGTGGCTTTGGACTTGATAAGCATCCCGGCCACGGTCTCGATCTGTTCCCGGGACAGGCCCGTGGCTTTCTCGGTCTCCATCCAGTCAAGGCTGCGGCGGGCGTCGACGTAGGCGTCGAACCCGTCGGTCTGCGCGGTGATGAAGGAATGGTCGACGACGGAACCCGGGTTCCGCTTTTCCTCTTCAAGGAGCAGGTGGCCCAGGGCCTGGAACAGGGCAAGGTCCCCGCCGACCTTGATCTGCAGGTATTCATCGGCCAGCGGCGTGCCGCCGCCCACCACACCGGAGACGGTCTGCGGGTCCTTGAAGTTGAACAGGCCGGCCTCCGGCAGCGGGTTGACGGCCACCACCTTGCCGCCCTTGTCCTTGCATTCCTTCAGCGCGGACAGCATGCGCGGGTGGTTGGTGCCGGGGTTCTGCCCCACCACGAAGATCAGCTCCGAATCATGGATGTCCTCCAGGGACACGGTGCCCTTGCCGATGCCGATGGTGGGGTTCAGCGCCGAGCCGGAGGATTCGTGGCACATGTTTGAACAGTCCGGCAGGTTGTTGGTGCCCAGCGCCCGCGCGTACAGCTGGTACATGAACGCGGTCTCGTTCGCGGTGCGGCCCGAGGTGTAGAACACGCACCGGTCTGCCGTAGTGGCCCGGACGTGTTCACCGATCAGCTCGAACGCGTCAGCCCAGGAGATCGGCGAATAGTGCGTCTCGCCGGCGCGGATCACCACCGGTTCGCTCAGCCGGCCCTGGTTGCCGAGCCAGTACTCGGTCTTGGTGGAGAGTTCGGCGATCGAGTGCTTCGCCCAGAATTCGGCACCGACCGTGCGGAGCGTGTTTTCCTCGGCCACGGCCTTGGCGCCGTTCTCGCAGAACTCGGCCGCCTTGCGCTTCTTGTCCGATTCCGGCCAGGCGCAGCCCGGGCAGTCAAACCCGCCGCGCTGGTTAAGCCGCAGCAGCGACTGCGCCGTCCGGGTAACCCCGGCCTGCGCCACCGCACGCTCCAGCGCCACCATGACGGCCTTCACGCCCGCCGCCTCGGTCTTGGGCTTGTGGACGGAGAGTTCGTCCTCGTTGATGTCCGCTACGGGTGCGGGCTGCTTACCGAACTTCATTGTTCCAACTTCCTTACCGGCTTACGTAGTTCTGGCACCAGCAAAGGCGCACCAAGGTTCCTGGCGCGCCTTTGCTGAACACTTCTGTTACTTCGATGGCTACTGGTCGACCTTCGCCAGCGTCTCCCGCTCGGCGCCGATGGTGGTGTTGTCTCCATGGCCGGTGCGGACCACGGTTTCGGCCGGGAGCGGAAGCAGGCGTTCCCGGATGGAGGCCAGGATGGTGGGGTAGTCACTGTAGGAGCGCCCCGTGGCACCCGGTCCGCCGTTGAAGAGCGTATCCCCCGTGAAGACGGTCCCCTCGCTCTCCAGCAGGAAGCAGGTGGAGCCGGGGGAGTGGCCAGGGGTGTGGATTGCCCGCAGGCTTGCCCCGCCCACGTCGAACACGTCCCCGTCGGCCAGTTCCCGGTCCGGCTTTGAACCGGGGTAGACCTGCTCCCAGAGGACCAGGTCTTCCGGATTCAGGTAAATGGGGGCACCCACGGCGTCCGCGACCTCACGTGCCGCGCCAATGTGGTCGTTGTGCGCGTGGGTGAGGAGGATGGCCTGGACCTTCCGGCCCTGGACCTGGTTGATGATGGCCGTGGCATCGTGCGGCGAGTCAATGATCACGCATTCGGTGTCGTTACCCACGATCCAGACGTTGTTGTCCACGTCCCACGTGCCGCCGTCGAGCGAAAAGGTGCCCGAGGTGACCAGATTCTCGATCCTAACGCTCATGCCGACGCTCCCGCCGCGGGGATCTCAACAACCGAGCGCAGGACCTTGCCCTCGTGCATCCTTTCGAAGGCTTCCTCCACTTGGTCGATGGTGATGCGCTCCGACACGAAGGCGTCCAGGTCCAGGTTGCCCTGCTTGTAGTGGCTGACCAGCATGGGGAAGTCACGGGAGGGCAGGCAGTCGCCGTACCAGGAGGACTTCAGCGACCCGCCCCGGCCAAAGACGTCCAGCAGCGGCAGTTCCAGCTTCATGTCCGGCGTCGGGACACCCACCAGCACCACCCGGCCGGCGAGGTCGCGGGCGTAGAACGCCTGCTTGTACGTTTCAGGGCGGCCGACGGCGTCAATCACCACGTCAGCCCCGTTGCCGCCGGTCAGGGCCCGGATGGCCTCAATGGGGTCTTCCTTGCTGGAGTCAATGCCGTGGGTGGCGCCCAGGGACTTGGCCATCTCCACCTTGTTCGCGTCAATGTCCACGGCAATGATGGTGGTCGCGCCGGCCAGTTTGGCCCCGGCGATCGCGGCGATGCCCACGCCGCCGCAGCCGATCACAGCCACGGATTCGCCGCGCTTGACTTCACCGGTGTTGATCGCCGCACCGATGCCGGCCATGATGCCGCAGCCGAGCAGCCCGACGGCGGCAGCATCAACCTCGGGGTCCACCTTGGTGCACTGTCCCGCCGCGACGAGGGTCTTCTCGGCGAACGCACCGATGCCCAGGGCGGGCGAGAGCTCCGTGCCGTCCTCCAGCGTCATCTTCTGGGTGGCGTTCGCGGTGTTGAAGCAGTACTGCGGCTGGCCCTTGGCGCAGGCACGGCACTCGCCGCACACGGCACGCCAGTTCAGGATGACGCGGTCACCCGGGGCGACCGACGTCACGCCGTCACCGACCGCACTGACCACACCGGTGGCCTCATGGCCCAGCAGGAAGGGGAAGTCGTCGTTGATGCCGCCCTGCTTGTAATGCAGGTCCGTGTGGCAGACCCCGCACGTGAGGATATCCACAAGCGCCTCGCCCGGGCCCGGATCCGGGACCAGGATGGTCTCCACCGACACTGGAGCGTTCTTTTCCCTGGCAATGACTGCCTTGACTTTATGAACCATTAGCTGGGGTGTCCTTTCCTAGTCCCGGGACTCTAAGGGGGTGCCCCGGGCAGTTCGTTCGGCCCGAGTTCAGCCCGACTTCTTATTCTCGTGCCTCAGGCAGGATGGCGGATAGTCGACCTGTTCACTGCATGCATATTGCGTATTACACAACAGGATGCACATCGCGCGTACTCGAAAATATGTCAGGCGTCACGCGGGGTGTCAATAGACGTCCGAGTACTGCGCGGGGCCAGCTGCTAACGGAAGCCAAGTTTCGCTGTTGCGTGCAACGTAAATCCGTCAGGTGCAACAACTGCAACCCACCCACCCTGTTGGCGCCTGCGGGCGGCCTACCTGCCGCGAGTCCATGGATCCCCTTTAGGCGGCGCCGCAAAGACCATTGACTGTGGTCCCCATCACGCTTAGTCTATTGCAACAGCGTTGCGCTGATTGCAACCCCAACAATTTGGTGGATCCATGAGTAACGAAACCTCCTCCCCCGCCCGCGGGCGGCGCCCCGGCCCGGAGCTGAATGGCAGCCAGTCAGGCTCCACGCCCGGCGATGGCACGCTGAGCGGGAACCAACCTGAACTTGCAGACAACGCCGTCAGCAAGGAAACGCGCCGCCGGGTCATCGCCGCCAGCTTCATCGGCAACTTCGTCGAATGGTTCGACTACGCCGTCTACGGCTACCTGGCCGTCACCATCGCGACAGTCTTCTTCCCGGAGTCCGATCCCCAGACCGGGCTTCTCCTGACCTTTGCCCTTTTTGCGATTTCATTCCTGGTGCGCCCACTGGGCGGTTTCGTCTGGGGCCACATCGGCGACAAGGTGGGCCGCCGGACCGCACTCTCCCTTTCGATCCTGATCATGTCCGGAGCAACCTTCTGCATAGCGCTGATTCCGGGCTACGACACGATCGGTATCTGGGCGCCCCTCCTGCTCCTGATGATCAGGGTGGTCCAGGGCTTCTCCGCGTCGGGTGAATACGCCGGAGCATCGGCCTTCCTGGTGGAATACGCCCCCGCCAACAGGCGCGGCCTCTACGCCGCCGTGGTCCCGGCCAGCACCGCCGCCGGCCTGCTCCTCGGCTCACTCATCGCCGGCCTGTTGACAACCCTGCTGTCAACCGAAGCGATGCACAGCTGGGGCTGGCGGCTGCCGTTCCTGCTGGCAGCCCCAATGGGCCTGATCGGCCGCTACATCCGGACCAAGCTCGAGGACACCCCCGTGTTCCGCGAACTGGCCGCCGAGGACCAGGCCGCCAAGGCACCGGTGTCCAGCCTCTTCCGGAACCACTGGCGGCAGTTGCTGCAAGCGGTCGGGGCCGTGCTGCTCAACGCCGTCGGCTTCTACGTGATCCTCAGCTACATGCCCACGTACCTGTCCTCGGAGCTGGGCCTGGGTGAAACCGAATCATTCCTGGCCACAACCATCGCGCTGGTCACGTACATCGGTTTCATCTTCCTCACGGGCATGCTCTCGGACCGGTACGGGCGCAAGAAAGTGCTGATCAGTGCATCGGTTGCCTTCATCGTCCTTACTGTCCCCGCCTTCGCGCTGCTGGGGACCGGGAACTTCCTGGTGATCGTCCTGGTCCAGATCCTCCTGGGCGCCATGCTCACCCTGAACGACGGCACGCTGCCCAGCTTCCTGGCGGAAATGTTCCCCACCCGTGTCCGCTACAGCGGCTTCGCGGTCAGCTTCAACCTCTCCAACGCCCTTTTCGGCGGTACCGCCCCGTTTATGGCAACGCTGCTGATTGCTGCCACAGCCAGCGACCTGGCCCCGGCCTGGTACCTGGTGGCTGCCGCCGTCGTCTCCCTGATCGCCGTGGCCCTGTCCAGGGAAACCTGCAAAGAGCCCCTGCGCCACGAATAGCTTCCCTCCCAACCAACCGCACTGAAGAAATGCACCACAGAAAGGCATCACCACGATGACCATCACCACCGAGAACGCAACCACCGTCGCCGAACTGGAGCGCACGAAGGTCCTCAAGAACGGCGAAAAAGTCACCCTCACCTTCTCCGATGCAGAGTTCGAACGCAGGATCGCCGGGCTTCGCCGGATCATGGCGGAAAAGGACCTCGACGCCGTCGTCCTCACCAGCTACCACTCCATCAAGTACTACTCCGACTTCCTTTTCACCACCTTCGGCCGCTCCTACGCCATGGTGGTCACCAAGGATGACACCGTCACCGTCACGGCCAATATCGACGCCGGGATGCCTTGGCGCCGAAGCTACGGCGACAACATCGTCTACACGGACTGGCGCCGCGACAACTACATCTTCGCCATCCAGGAAGTCCTGCGCACCCGCGGCATCAACCCGCGCCGCCTCGGCGTCGAGGACGACTCGCTGCCGCTGGACAACCGCAACAAGATCCAGGCCGCATTCCCGTCCGCAGCCCTCGTGGACGTCGCCCAGGCAGCCATGCGCCAGCGCATGATCAAGTCCGCCGAAGAAATCGAGGTCATCAAGCACGGCGCACGCATCGGCGACCTCGGCGGCGAGGCCATCCGCAACGCCATCACCGCCGGGATCACCGAGTACGAGGTGGCGCTGATCGGCACCGAGGCCATGGTGCACGAGATCGCCCGGACCTTCCCGAATTCCGAGATTCGCGACACGTGGGTGTGGTTCCAGTCCGGCATCAACACCGACGGCGCGCACAACTGGGCCACCACCCGGAAAATCCAGGAACACGACATCCTGTCCCTGAACTGCTTCCCCATGACCTCCGGCTACTACACGGCCCTCGAGCGGACGCTGTTCTACGGCGAACCTGATGCCCGCTCACTGGAACTGTGGAACATCAACGTCGAGGTCCACAAGCGCGGCCTTGAGCTGATCAAGCCCGGTGCCGTGTGCGAGGACATTGCCGCTGAACTCAACGAGATCTACGTCGGCTACGGCCTGCTGGCCAACCGCACCTTCGGCTACGGACACTCCTTCGGCGTCCTGAGCCACTACTACGGCCGGGAAGCCGGGCTGGAACTCCGCGAGGACATCGACACGGTGCTCGAACCGGGCATGGTGGTGTCCATGGAACCCATGATCACTGTCCTCGACGGCCAGCCGGGCGCCGGCGGTTACCGCGAACACGACATCCTGGTGGTGGGGGAGGACGGCGCGGAGAACATCACCAAGTTCCCGTTCGGGCCCGAGTACAACATCATCGGCGCCTAGTCCCGCCAGGCCCGTTCCCTGGCATCGAAGGCGCGGCCAGGGAACGCGGCCATGAACCCTAACAGGGCCCAAACCGGAAGCGGCGTCATCATCATGGCGCCGCTTCCGGCACCCGCTAAGGAATGATGGGTAACACCATGAGCGCAACAGAACCCGAGACCACAGGCAACGGCGACAGCAAGGGCGCCTCCGTGATCGTCAACGCGATCGCCGTCCTCCGCACCTTCACCGCGGACGAGCCACTGCTGGGGGTCACCGAGATCGCCAACCGCGTAGGGCTGCATAAGAGCACCGTCTCGCGGATCCTGGCCACCTTCGAACAGGAACACCTGGTGGAACGTGACGCCGAGACCCGCCGCTTCCGGCTGGGACTCGGTCTGATCGCTGTGGCCGGCCCCCTGCTGGCGGAACTGGAGGAGCGGCGGGTCGCTTACCCCGTGCTGCGCGAGCTGTCGGAGCAGACCGGCGAAACCAGCGCCCTCATGGTCTGGAGCGGTGACGAATCCATTTGCGTCGAGCAGATCGCCAGCCACCACCAGATCAAGCACACCACCCCGCTGGGCGCCCGGTATAACGACGCCCTCAGCGCCTCGGTGCAGGTGTTTCTGGCGCAGGAACCCGAAGGCCGCGTCCGTTCCCTCCTTAGCAGCGGTGCCATCACCTACCCCGGTTTGGACGAGTCGAGCCTGGACGCCTACCTGGTCCGCCTGAAGGACGACCTCAAGCGTGGCTGGGCCATTAACTACGGGGAAACCTCCATCGACGAAGTGGGCCTGGCAGCACCTGTTTACGATCATCGCGGCGAAGTGGTGGCTGCCGTCCTGATCCCGGCGCCACGGTTCCGGGTGTCCCAGGACCGGCTAAAGGCGCTCGGCGAATCCTGTGCCGCCGCGGCAGCCAAGGTCACTGCCCGGCTGGGCGGCAGGGCGCGCGGGGCCGCCACGTAGACTGGCAGGATGCGGTTGGTAGCAAGTGACATTGACGGAACGATCCTTGGGCACGATGGAAAGATCAGCGACCGGACCGTCCGCGCCTTCCACGCCTGCCGCGACGCCGGCGTCGAACTCGTTTTTGTCACCGGCCGGCCGCCGCGCTGGTTGCACCCCCTGCAGGACCAGCTCGGCCATACCGGAACCGTCATCTGCTCCAACGGGGCCGTGGTCTGGGACCTTGAAGCTGAACAGCTCGTGTCCGCCCGTACCCTGGCCATCGATTCCGTGCTGGAGATCCGCCGCATCATCAAGGAGCTCCGCCCGGCCGCCCTCTTCGCCGCGGAGACACTGACAGGCTTCCACCTCGAGCCCGGCTTCATCGAAAACGGTTCCTCCGAACTGCTCTCGGAATTCACTCCGGCGCCGCTGGCCGAAACCCTCACCACGGACGACGCCGTCGTGAAGTTCCTCGCGATTGTCCGGGAGGGGACCGCCGATGATTTCCTGGCGGAGGTGAGGCCCGCCGTCGAACATCTGGCCGCTGCCACGCACTCGTCGCCCGGGGTCTCCATGCTGGAGTTGTGCCTGCCCGGCGTCAACAAGGCGGTGACGCTGGCGGAGTACGCCGCCGCGCTGGGCATCGACGCCGTCGACGTTGTGGCGTTCGGGGACATGCCTAACGACATCGAGATGCTCCGCTGGGCCGGCCATGGCTACGCGATGGCCAGCGGCCACCCGGAGGCAATCCGCGCCGCCGGGCAGCAGGCACCCCATTTTGACGACGACGGCGTGGCCCAGATCCTGGAGGCCCGCCTGGCGTCGCTGGGCGTCAAACTTCCCTGATCCCGCTGGACAGCGGCTAATTTCCAGCTGACGCTCACCTTGCGTTCACTTTTGCTCCCTACCGTGGAGAAAGGGGGCCAAGAGTTCCCCTTTCGGCTCAAGGGGTAATGATGGCAAAAAACGTCAAGCACAACGCAGTTGATGTGCCGCTGCGCAGGGCAACGCCCGCGCCGCATTGGAAGCAGTTGCGCCAGGGCGACCGCGTCCGCGTGGTTTTCACGCCCGGCTTCGAGAGCGGCGGCCTGGTGGACGCCATCACCGGGGACCACACCGCAGTGTGGATAAACCTCGACGGCGGCCGCGGCCGCACGCTGCTGCACTGCAGCGACGGCGTGGAGATCCTTCCCGAAGAGGATTAGGCCGGCCGTACCCGGCTCCGCGTCCCGGTGGCTCCGGTACGCTCGCAGGGTGAGTTTGCCGTTCTTCAGCAGCCCGGACAATACCGGTCGCCAGCCGCCTGTCGCCATGGCCCACCGGGGCTTTTCCCGGGAGGGGCTGGAAAATTCGATGGCGGCGTTCCGTGCCGCCGTCGACCTCGGCTACCGCTACCTGGAAACCGATGTGCACACCACGGCGGACGGCGTGGTGCTCGTCTTCCACGATGACACCTTGGACCGGGCAACGGACGGGAGCGGGCGGATCGCCGCACTCACCGCTGCTGAGGTTGCCGGCGCGCGGATCAGTGGACGCGAGGCGATCCCGACTTTTGATGATGTGGTCACCGGGCTGCCCGGGGCCCGTCTCAATGTTGACGTCAAGGACTGGAACTCCGTCCGGAGCCTCGCTGCCGCCATCGAACGCCACCAGGCCCACTCCCGCGTCCTGGTCACCAGCTTCTCGGACCGGCGGCGACGGGCGGTGCTGAAGCTGCTGAGCCGTCCGGTGGCGTCATCGGCCGGAGTGGTTCCGGTGGCTTTGTTTACGGTGCTCGGCCGGGTGCTTCCAGGACCCGCCTTCCGCTGGCTTATGCGCCGGGTCCTGCACGAGGTCCAGGCACTCCAGGTTCCCGTGCGGCGCGGGATGATCGAAGTGGTGACGCCCGGTTTTGTCCGCCGCGCACACGCCTTGGGCCTGGTGGTCCACGTTTGGACAGTCAATGAGCCCGCGGAAATGCGCCGCCTGCTCCAGCTCGGCGTGGACGGCATTGTGACCGACCGCGCAGACCTCCTCCGGGACGTGTTGCAGGAACGCGGCGAGTGGCCGGGGCCGCCGGAGGCCTAACCCCTGCCTGTACTGGTGGAAGGGTCCTGGTCGCCTTCGGACGGATCTGCGCGCAGCTCATCCGGGTCACCTTCCGGCAAGCCTGCGGAACCTGGAACGTCGCGCGGAACCCCTGCCGTGCCGCCCGTGGATGCGGACGCATTGCCGGCCAATCCGCTTGCTCCGGTCCCGGTGGTGCCGGGAGCCTCCGACCCTGTTTCTGCCTCCTCCGATTCCCCTTCCTCGACGTCCCCGCCGAGGGGAGCTTCGGAGACCGGGCCCGGGGCCGCGCCGGCCTTCAGGCCAGGAGACTTTTGCTTCTCCGCCTCCATGGCGTTGGATCCCTCGCTGAGGGAGGAGTGGACTTCCACGTCATCATTGGGATCCGAGGGGTCCGGAACATGCAGTTTCTCAGTGGGCTTGCTCGTTCCTGCAAGGTCCTCCATGGCGTTCTCTGCTGCCTTGCCGATGCTGTCGCCGATACCCATGTGACTGCTCCTTCTGACATTGCGTGCCCGGTGCCCCGGTGGACTTCCGGAATTACCCTTCCAGAATTATCAGCATGCTTACAATTAGTCCAGAGCTGGGGTTACGAGACCACAGCCCGGCACAGGAAGGACGAGTATTGTGAGCAGCTACCATCCGGAAAACGATCCCGCCAACCCTGACCAGCCTGGCAAGAATCCGCCGGGCCCTAGCGAGGCGGGTACGGCCCAACAGGGCGGGCGGGACTCTGCCGGCTCGGCGAATCCGGACCCCGCGGCAGGCAACGTAACGGGGCTGGAGCCAGGCGGGGGAGTGCCGCCAGGTGAGACTCCTCCGGCGGAAGACCAGATGAGCGCCGACCAGGGGCACGATGAATAAACCGTCCGCCACGAACGGCCCGGCGGACACGGATAGACAGCGCCGGGCCGGCGCTTAGGTTCCAGCCATCCGCGGGCCCTGCCGGTCCCAGCGGCAGCCGATCGTCAGAGGGAGTCTTCGGATGGGGTGCTGCCGCCGGACTTCTCGGGCCCGACGAGTTGCCGCTTGAGCCCGTCCATATCGAGGCGGGAGTTCCAGCTTGCCCAGTCCTGGGGCCGGACGGACGGCCTGCCCAGCAGGTAGCCCTGGCCGGCACTGATGCCAAGTTCCGTGAGGACCTCGAGTTCGCCGACGGTCTCGATGCCCTCCGCCACCAAGGTGGTGCCGATCTGCCCGGCGAAGTCCACAAGGCAGGCGACCATGGCCCTCTGGATGCCGTCCTTGTCCACGTCCCCAATGACATTCCTGCCAACCTTCAGGAAATCCGGCCGCAGGTGCACCATCCGGCTCAGCGCACCGGCCTCCGGGTGCGTGTCGTCAACGGCGATACGCAGGCCCTTGTCGCGCAGCGGGCTAACGGCCGCAATGAACTGCGGGTACTCCTCATCGCTGATGGTCTCCGTCAGTTCCAGCACCACCCGGCTGATGGGAAGGTCAATGTGCTCGAACAGTTCCGGCAGGCGCGGGTCCAGGCATGAGGTGGGTGAAATGTTAAGCGAAACGTACAGGTCTTGGGGGAGATCCCTGGCTGCAGCAGCAGCAGATCCGAGAGCCGAAAACTCCAGGTTCGCGCCCAGGCCCACCGCCGCCGCCTCCGCAAACCAGAGTTCCGCGGCAGCGCCATCGTCGCTGACAAAGCGGGACAGTGCCTCCACTCCCACAACCGATTCTTCCGCGAGCCCGTAAATGGGTTGGAAGGCCGTCATCAGCATCTGGCTGTCAAGCAAAGCACTGATGCGTGACATGCTTCGAATCGCATCAATCTGTTCGGCGAGTTTCGGCGGGATGGCGATGGATTCCAGGCGCATTTTCCTGGCGCTGTCCAGCGTCTCAACCGTGTTGGCGTCGCTGCGCCGGGTTTCGAGGAGATACTCCAGCAAAGCCCGCTCGGGCACGCCCGGATTCTCGTCGAGACTGTTGCTAAGGCGCTGCCGCACAGCGGCCCCGGATGGATCCGAGTCCGCCAAAACAGCGGCGATAATTCCCCACGCCTGTACACGAACCGACATTAGCTACGCCCCCAGTTGACGAAGTAATGACCCATTGGCCCTTTGTTGTTCAATTTCCAACCGCTTCTGAAGTCCCGTGCTGCTGATCAGCCGCGACATCCACGGCGACGAAAATCAGACCCAGCACGATGATCGTATATCGGGGCGGACGAAAGTGCAGTACTTTTCTGCTACTGGTTAGCGCTTTCCGGCTGGCCTGCCAGGAGTTCCGGAACCTGGGCAGGCGGGACAGGGCGGCTGAAGTAATAGCCTTGCGCACTGAGGCAGCCCAAACTTCGCAATATCTCTGCCTGCTCCGCCGTCTCGACGCCTTCCCAGACCGCCTCCAGGCCGCATGCGCGGACGAGTTGCAGGACGGCGGCCACCAGGGCCGGTTGGGTGGGATCAGTGCCCAGGCCGGTGATAAGGGAACGGTCCACCTTTACCCGGTCCACCGGCAGCCGGCGCAAGTAGCTGATGGATGAGTAGCCGGTGCCGAAGTCGTCGATCTCGATCCCCACGCCCAGGCCGCGCAGCCCGCCCAGCGAGTAGCGGTCCAGTTCGTTGCCCTTGACGATCGCTACTTCCGTCAGTTCCAGGACCACCTGTTCCGGCCGGACGAGGGTCTCCTTTAGGACATTCCGTACATCCTCAATGAACTGAAGGCTTTGCAGGTCGGTGGCGGAGATATTGATCCGGACGGAGAAACGGCTGTCCACAAGGGACTCGTCAATCCATTGCCGCAACTGGTGCACCGCCGTGCGAAGCACCCACAGCCCCAGGACGGAGATCAGCCCGGCATCCTCGGCCAGTGGAATGAACTCATCCGGCATGATGAGCCCGCGGGTCGGGTGGTTCCAGCGGACCAGGGCCTCCACGCCTTCGATCCGCCCGGAGCTGAGTTCCACCACCGGCTGGTAGTGCAGCGTCAGGCCGTCGCTCTTGATAGCTGCCCGGAGGTCCTCCACGAGCTGGCTGCGGAGCCTGCGGACCAGCAGGAGGCCGGGTTCGAACCGGTGAAGCTTGTTCTGGCCCTCGGCCTTGGAGGCGTACATGGCGACGTCGGCCTCCATCAGCATGTCCTCGGGGGTCTGCCCGGCTCCACCAACACTCAGCCCGATGCTTGCACCGCAGCGGATACTTCGCCCCGGCAGTTCAATCGGTTCGGTCAACGCCGAAAGGATGCGGTGGCCCACGATGGCTGCCTGGTCTGCGGAGACCGCCGGCATAACGATCGCGAACTCGTCGCCACCGAGGCGTGCCACGACGTCGGTAGTGCGCACTGCGCCGCGGATTCGTTCCCCCACCGTGATCAGGACCTGGTCACCGGCCGTATGGCCCAAGCTGTCGTTGATGGATTTGAAGGCATCGAGGTCCATCAGCAGGATGACTGGGCCTTCTTCGTTGGCACCGTCGTCGTCAATCGCAGCGCGCAAAGCCTCGATGAGCGCCGAGCGGTTTGCCAGTCCGGTCAGCGGGTCCTGCATGGCCATCTTCTGCATTTCCAGGTGGGCCTCGTGCAGCAGTTGCGTGCGCACCTGCACCCGCTGTTCAAGTTCCTCGTAAATGATCTGAAGGTCCTCGGCCAGAAGGTTCGTGCCCATAATGATGGCATCGAGCTCATCGCGGGCTTCGGATACCTCGATCCGGGAGCCGAGGTCTCCCGATGCCAGCCGGACAATGCCTTCCAGCAACTGTGAGAGCCGGGGGTCATTGTCAGCAAACATCAGTCCTCCTTCCCTGCTCAGTTGGCCTGGCTGCGGTCGGTATCCAGCGGAAGGCTGACGGTGACAGTTGTACCCGAGCCCAGGGTGGAAGCGACATCGATGTGGCCACCGTGGCGTGCCACGATGTCCTTGGTGATGGCCAGGCCCAGGCCCGTTCCGGGAATCGCGCCGGACATGGCGTTGGAGGCGCGGTAGAACCGGGTGAAGACGTGGTCGATTTCCTCGCTGGAGATGCCGATGCCGTTATCGGCGACGCTGACGGTGGCCCACCGCGTTCCGTCCGCCGCTGCGTGGGATTCGCTGCCCACCTCGATCCGGCCACCGCTGGGGGTGAACTTGATGGCGTTGGACACCAGGTTGGTGAACACCTGCTGCAGCTGTACCTCATCGGCCAGGATTTCAGGATCTTCAGGGAGCGGGTCGACGGCGATGGTGACGTTTTGCAGCTGGGCCAAAGGACGCAGCGCACCGGCGACAAGGTCCAGGGTCTGCCCCAAGCGCACCGGGGTGAGGTGCATCAGGTTGTCATCGAGGCCGTTGCGGGAAACGCTCAGCATGTCTTCGATCAGCGTCCGGAGCCGCTCCGTGTTCCGCACCACGATGTCCAGCATCTGGTGGACCTCGGGGGAGACCGGCTGCTCAGTGCTCTCCTGAATCATGTCCAGGTACGCCATGATGGACGTCAACGGCGTCCTCAGCTCGTGGTTGACGGTGGCAAGGAAGTCTGTTTTCGCCTTGTCGAGCTGTTGAAGCTGCTTAACAACCTGCTGCTGGCTGCTGATGAGGTGGCTTTGGATCAGCCCATGGGCGGCATTGCCCGCCACGTGCTGGATCAGCCCCAGCTCGGCGCGGGACCATTGCCGGGGCTCGTCCAGCATAACGATCCAGATAATGCCCAGCGAGGAGCTTCCTTCTCCCATCGGCACGGCCAGTAACGACGCAGCCGGTGCAAGGCGCGGGCCGCTCGATGCTTCACCCGCTTTTGTATCCTCTTCGGACCCGTCGAAAGATAGCGTTTCAGCAGCCTCCCAGAGCATGTCCGCAGTGTGCCTGGCAGATTCCTGATCCGGAAGAGCTGCTGCTGGAAGCTTCTCCAGTCCAGGCCGTGTCCACGTAGCCTCGATCGGGGAGACCCGCTCGTCCTCAAAAGTAGAGAGCCGGACGTGGTCAGCCTTAAACGTACGGCCGAATCCCTCCACCACGAGGCGGGCAATCTGCTGCGGATCGTTGGTGCCCCGGACGGCAGCGGATACCAGCCTGAGCTGCTCCCGGAGACCTTCGGCTTCCTGCCGGGCCGCTGCCCGCCGGGCCACCTGCCTGATGAGTGCTGTGGCACGATGCACCAGTTCTTTGGGCGGCACAGGTTTAGCTATGCAGTCGTGGATGCCGGGAGGCTGCATGGCTGCGAGCTCGGCGGGGCTGTCCAGGTCCACCATCACAAGGACGGGAGCTTCTGCTTCCACCGCGGACAGCAGCGTATCAACCACGATGACCGACGGTTCGCCTGCGTCGAGCATTGCGGCAAGCCCGCTCGCATCCCCTGCGGTGCGAACCTCGTAGCCCGCATCGCGCAGTGCCTGTGCGTTGACCGCCAGCCTGCCGTCGTCGGGGTCCGCCACAACAGCGGTGCGAGGCACAGTCGAGTCCCACGGCATGTCAGCCGCCACAACGCCCCCCTTTGATCCCAGTTGAGTACATTGTAGGGCGACGACGGCTGGATGAACCCGCAGAAGGTGTACATCCCGCAAGAGTGACGAAACAACCGGAGCGGGGAGGGGCGGCGCACCGCAAACGGCACCGCTTGGCGGTGTTCCCCACGGGGCACACCCTATATTTGATGCGTGTCCTCCCCAGCGAAATCAGTGCGCTCTGCCTGGCAGAAGTACCTGATGATCCCCAAACTCGTCCGGCTGTCCCGTTCCGCGCACAAGGACCGGCCCGTGGCGTGGGACAGGTACTGGGCAGGCATCAAGGTGACCGGTGCAGGGGGCGAGGTCCTCTGGGACTCCGGCAGGGACAATGAGTTCCTGGGCTACAGGGATGTGCTGGTGCGCCACCTGGACCCGAAACTTCCCGTGGTTGACGTGGGATGCGGGCACGGTAGCTTCACGCGTGCCCTGGCCGGCGTCTTCCCTGCGGTGATAGGGGTGGACGTATCCGCCCATGCTGTTGCCCGTGCCCGCACGGAATCCGCGGTGGACGGAAATACCGCGGAACGCGTCCGCTACGAAGTGCGGGACATGACAGCGCCCGGCGCCGCGAGCGGGTTGGGGGACGAAAGCGGAGCCAACGTCTTCATCCGCGGGGTGCTGCATGTGCTGAACCCTGATGACCAGGTAGCACTGGTGGAAAACCTTCGGCTGCTGGCCGGCAGGGACGGCGCCGTGTTCCTTGCCGAGACCAACTTCCAGGGAAACCCCGTGGACTACGTTTCACACTTGGGCGCAACCACCAAGGGCATCCCCGCGCCCCTTGAACGGGCCATCCGCGAACTGCCCATGCCGGGCCATTTCGGCCCTGCTGAACGGGTCCGTGTCCTCCCCGAAGACGCCTGGGAGCTCCTCGAGGACGGGGCGGTGGCCATCGAAACGAACCCCATGACGGACGTGCCCGAACAAAGCCTGATCCCCGGCTATTACGCGGTGCTGCGCCCCCGGCCCTAGCCGCAGCTGCCCGGGCGGAGGTACGATCTGCATCCGCACGGCCCCCTGCCCCCTTGACACGGGGGCGGAACCGGAGGCTACATAGTAAGTAGACTTACTAGTTATCTCCAGGGGAAGGATAGCCGCCATGGCACAGGACAAAGGCAATAAGGCCCGCGGGGCTGAAGCGGAACGGGACGAAGACGACCTGGGCGCAGGCCCGGATGGCGGGAAGGTCCGCACGGGCCCTGAATCATCCAAATCCCTGAAGTATTCGCAGGAGGTCACCTCAACGGACGACGAACCGGAGCGCGAGGGCCGGAGCCTGGTCACCACGCACCACGAAGTCATCAGGCAGTGGGCGGAGGAGCGCGAGGGTGTTCCGGCCACAGTGGAGGGCACCGAGCATGGTGACCACCTTGGTGTGTTGCGGATCGACTTTGGCGGCGAAAATGACAAGCTTCGCCACATCAGCTGGGAAGAATGGTTCGAAACCTTTGACTCCCGCCAGCTGAACTTCATTTACCAGGAACAGCGCAGCGACGGCCAGCAATCCAACTTCTTCCGGCTGGAAAACCCCGGCCGGGAAGACGCCTAAGCCGCACCGTCCAGCCGTACCCCGAAAGAGCAGCACCGGTCACCTCCGGCGCTGTCCCGTCGTCGGCAGGCGTAAACCAACAGGAACAACCATGCGCGAACTTATCCCTTCCGGTTCCCTCCGCGGGATGCTGCTGCCACCAACCTACGGCCGGCACGTCACGGACAACACCGCATTCACCGTCCTTTCCGTCGAAATCTGGGCCACAGGGCTGGTGGTCAACATCCAGCTGGCCTCAGACAGTGAGCCGGAGCCCAACATCGTCCTCCAGGACCACTTCGGGACCGAGTATTCGCTGCGCAGCTCCGCGAATCTGGGCTCCCGGAACCTGCAGGTCTTTACCCCCTCGGTGCCGCCGGGAACAAGGAGCCTGACAGTCAGGTCGGCTGACGACGCCCAGGCCAGGCCGGTTGTTACCTTTGCCGTCCCGCTCATGGCCGTGCAGGATGACACGGCCGACAGGGACGATGACGGCTACCCCTCGCCGCCGGAACTCCGCCGCCCCGCCTGATCACCCCAAAAGGAGCCACCATGCAGGACACCACAGGTTTCAGCCCTGCCACCGCCATCGTCACCGCATCAGATTCCGGAATCGGCAAGGCCACAGCCGTGGCACTCGCCAAAGCGGGTATGGACGTCGGCGTGACCTGGCATTCGGACAAGGCGGGCGCCGAAGCCACCGCCGAAGAAATACGGAGCCTGGGACGCAAGGCCGTGGTCCGGCAGCTGGACACCACAGAGCTCCGGGCTGCGGGCGGCGTCATCGAGGAGCTGGCTGGGGAGCTCGGCGGAGTGGACGTATTCGTCAACAATGCCGGGACCGGAGACGGCACAAAGTTCCTGGACCTTGACGTCGACACCTGGATGCAAACGCTGGACACCAACCTCAACGGCGCGTTCGTGTGCCTTCAGGCGGCCGCCCGGCGCATGGTGCAGGCAGGCAGGGGCGGGCGGCTGATTGCCGTCACCAGTGTGCACGAGTTCCAGCCAAGGGTGGGGTCGTCCGCCTACGACGCGTCCAAGCACGGCCTGGGCGGCCTGATGAAGACGCTCGCCCTGGAACTCGCCGAGCACGGCATTACCGCCAACAGTGTTGCCCCCGGCGAGATAGCCACGCCCATGACGGGCCAGGAGGATGAGGATCCGACGGCGAAGGACAGGCCGGGGGTCCCGCTGGGCAGGCCCGGGGACGCGCGGGAAGTCGCTGCCGTCATCGCCTTCCTCGCTTCGCCGGCCTCGAGCTACGTCACCGGAGCTTCCTGGGCAGTCGACGGCGGGATGCTGCAGATGGGCCCGCAGGGCGGCTCGCACATCACCAGCCACGATTGGCGCGAGGGGTAGGGGCGTCCAGCTAGGCCTCTAAGGAGTGCTTATCCGTATTACGCCACGGGCAAGCGCTTTCCAGGAGGGGGCTGGCATGATGGAGCCATGCGCATTCTTATTGCTCCGGACAAGTTCAAGGGTTCCCTCACGGCTGCCGAAGCAGCTGCCGCCATCGCCGAGGGCGCGCTACGGGTCTACCCCGACGCCGTCGCCACGCAGTTCCCCATCGCGGACGGTGGCGAGGGCACCCTCGAAGCCGCCGTTGCTGCCGGGTACGAGGAACGGATCAACGCGGTGGTGGGTCCCATCCTCGCCCCCGTGGGCGCTGCCTGGGCCATCCGGAAGGACGACGCCGGCAAGGTTACGGCGGTCATTGAGACGGCCCAGGCTTCCGGCCTGGCCGAGATGGAGCCCACCCCGGCAAACGCGCTTCGGGCCCACAGCTACGGCTGCGGACAGCTGATTGCTGCGGCGTTGGACGCAGGCGCCACCGAAATTGTGCTGGGGCTCGGCGGATCGGCAATGACCGACGGCGGCAGCGGTGCCCTGCGCGCCCTGGGCCTGAAGCCCCTCGACCGGGCCGGAAACGTGGTCCCGCTGGGCGGCGGCTCACTCGCGGACGTGGTGACGCTGGACTCCTCCGAACTGGACCCCCGCCTGGCCGCCGCCAGGTTCCGCATCGCCGTCGATGTACGCAATCCCCTCTACGGAACGCTGGGCGCCGCGCACGTCTTCTCCCCGCAGAAGGGCGCGGACGAAGAGTCCGTGGAACTGCTCGACGCCGGACTTCGCAACTGGGCGTCCCTGCTCCGCGAGGCCACGGGCCGGGACGTCAACATCGAGGGGGCGGGCGCTGCCGGCGGCTTCCCGGCGTCCTTCCTTGCCTTTACCGACGCCGCGCTGGAAGGCGGCTTCGCACTTGTGGCGGGACTGACCGGACTGGCCGACCAACTGTCCGGAGCCGACCTGGTGATCACCGGCGAAGGCTCCATGGACGTCCAGTCGCTGACCGGCAAAGCCCCCATTGCGCTCGCGGACGCGGCCAGAGAACGGGGCATCCCGGTCATCGTGGTGGCCGGCAGGATCCTGGTGACTCCCGAAGACCTCGCCGGGCATGGCGTGGTCGCTGCAGCGCAGCTGCTGGATGTCGCGTCAGGCCCGGAGGACGCCGTGGCCAACGCAGCCAAGTACCTGGCCTGGGCAACAAGCCAGGTACTTGAAGGCGCTTAGCCAAGTGTGCGCCTGCACCTGGCGCCTGAACCTAGACGATGGTCTTGTTGCCCCGGCGGCGATTCCAGATGAAGATCACGATCAGCGTCAGCAGGATGACCCCGCCGATCACCCAGGGCGTGTTGTCGGTGCGGGTCGACTCATTCTGGGCCGACTCACCCGTTCCGGGATTGGCCGGGCCGGTGGAGGCGGTATCCCCGGGAGAAGGCGTGGGAGATGCCGCGGACAGCGCAACGGTAGTTCCCGAACCGTCAGCCGCCATTGAGGCGTGGGCGGCGCCGATTGAAAGTGCCGGTGCGGCAAGCAGCAGCAGGGCCAGCAGAGCGGTTCTCAAAAGTGCTTTCATAGGGTTTTCCTGTCGGTTGTCAGCGGCTGGTTGTCCGGCCGCGTGGGGTGGTAACGGGACGCATGGTGTAGCTGGGCGAAAGGGCGGGGTGACGGGTTCTTCCGTGGCAGGTCCGGAGTGTGGGCCCGGGCTGCCCTGTTGCGGGTTCGTAGTTACCTGGCCGCTTCAGCCCGCTTGTTCAGATGGATGGGGACGTAGACCAGCAGGACCACCATCACGGCCAACAGCGCGCCGCCGGCAGTAAGGCCGGCTGAGCGTCCGGCGGCCACGTCAAAGACCAGGGCAGCAGCACCGGCGCTCAGCAGTGCAATTCCGGCAAGGGTGATCTTGGCGATGGTGTCGCCACTGGAGACCAGGGTTTCCTTGAGGCGCTTCCGGAAAAGCCGCCGGTGGACACTCACCGGCAAAAGGATGAGTGCGGTGGTCAGCGCAGCGATCACCACGTTCGTCAGGTAGAGGACAATCTGGAAGTCATCAAGGTCTTCAAACCGCTCCTGGAAGGGCAGTGTCAGCAGGAAGCCGGCCAGGATCTGCACGCCCATCTGCAGCACCCGCATCTCCTGGAGCAGTTCAGCCCAGTTGCGGTCCAGCTGTTCCTCGCGGGTCTCATTCCTGCCCGTCCGGCCTGTGTAATCCTCCACATCCGACATTGTTTCTCCTTCCTGCGCCATCCTGCCCTGGCTACCTTTCTACTCCCCGGGTACCCAGAAACCGGGATAACGTTGCACCGCCGCCCACATTTGATAAGTTTACTGATTATTCGCACGGAACGGTGGACTTTGCTCCGCCGGCCGGGATAGCTTCGAAGGGCCGGTGCACGGCGGGGCCCTCGGAAACCGACAGAGTGAGTAGGCGGACTATGAGCGACACGGACAAGCAGACAGACCAGCCAAAGGATCCCCGGGGCGGCTACCACGCAGGCCCGTTCCCGGAGCAGGAGCAGAAGCAGCCCGGCCTGACGGCGCCCATGGAGCCGAAACCGGACCACGGCGAACTCAGCTATGAGGGGCACGGGAAGCTGCAGGGCAAGGCGGCACTCATTACGGGCGGGGATTCGGGCATCGGCAAGGCTGCTGCCATCGCCTTCGCCCGTGAGGGTGCCGATGTTGCCATCTCCTACCTTCCCGAAGAGGAGGAGGACGCCCAGGACACCGCGGACTGGATCCGTAAGGCGGGCCAGCGGGTTCTCCTCTTTGCCGGTGACGGCCGTGAAGAGGAATTCAGCACCCGGATCGCCAACGAAACGGCGGCCGAGTTCGGCCGCCTCGATGTGGTGGTGCTCAACGCGGCGTACCAGAAGAACCGCGAGAGCCTGGAGTCACTGCCCACGGAGGAATTCGACCGGGTCTTCAAGACCAACCTGTACTCGCTGCTGTGGACGGCGCGGGCGGCCGTGCCCCACCTGAAGGCCGGTGCCTCGATCATCACCACGGCTTCCATCCAGGCTTTCAACCCTTCGCCGGGCCTCATTGACTACGCGATGACCAAGGCGGCCCAAGTGGCGTTCACCAAAGCACTGGCGCAGGAGCTCGGCCCCAAGGGAATCCGCGTTAACGCCGTGGCTCCCGGACCAATCTGGACCCCGCTGATTCCGGCTACTGAGTGGCCTGAAAAGCTCCCCAAGTTCGGCCAGGACACACCGCTGGAACGGGCGGGCCAGCCGGCCGAGCTTGCCGCGGCCTACGTCCTGCTGGCCTCGGAAGACGGGTCCTACATTTCGGGGGCCGTACTCCCGGTCACCGGCGGTAAGGGGCTCTGAGCAGCCACCCCCGCAGTTCAGCTTCATCCAACGCACAACAGGAGGAACCATGACGCAGGAAAACCAGCACGCCCAGCCGGAAACGGACCCGGGCGGATACGGCACTCCCACCGCTGAGCAGGAACTGGGCGGGGCACAGGCCTCCGCGGGTGGCTCGGACACCGGCAGTACAGGTGAGACGGGCAGTGTAGGCACGAACGAGCCGCAGTCCGGTACCAGCGAGGACCCCGTGCCGCGCGACGTGGACCTTCCCTCCGGTGAGGCGGAACTGGATGAAGGTAACGACGACTCCCAGGGGTCTGCCCCGGTGTCCTCGGAGCCCGGGCAGGAAGCCGCCGGGATTCCGGACGGCAGCGGCACCGACCTGCCGAAGGAGAAATCACCCAACGACGACGGCGGCGAAAGCTTCGACGCCGGGTAATCGCCTTGGGTGCCCCGTCCGAGGGCGGTGCGCCCACCCGCTGAAGGCCTCCGCCCCTGCCCCGGGATGGCAGCGGGTGGAGGCCTTCGCCGTGCCCGGGCATACATTTCCGTGATCTGGGTACAGGACCAGCGAACCCCATGCACTATCAATGCCGAGGCAGGCGCCAGGAGGAAAGGCTGTGAGCAGGAGATCATCAGAACAGTGGGCACGGCGTGTTGAGGCGCCGGACAGTGTGGCAGTTGACGTGCTCGTTCCCACCTGCAACCGCCCGGCAGAACTGGCCGTGACCCTGGCCGGCCTGGCAGGGCAGGCTGACCCTGCATTCCGCGTGGTGGTGAGCGACCAATCCACTGATACTCCTGGGTGGGAACATCCTGCAGCCGCGGCGATGGTGCGGGTCCTCGAAGCCCAAGGCCGCCCGGTCACGCTGCTCCGCCACCTGCCACGGCGGGGATTGGCAGAGCACCGCCAGTACCTGCTGGATCAGTCGACGGCGGAGAAGTGCCTTTTCCTTGATGATGACATCTGGCTGGAACCGGGTGCCCTTGAGCGGCTCAGCCGGGCACTGGACGAGCTGGAGTGCGGTTTTGTCGGGATGGCTCCCCAGGGCCTGTCCTACCTCGATGACAGGCGGCCGGAGCAAACGGCCGGCTTTGAAGCCTGGGATGGCCCCGTGACGGCGGAGCGCATCCGGCCCGGGGACCCCGGCTTTGATCGCTGGCCGCTTCATAGCGCCGCCAACCTCAGCCATCTCAGCGCTGACCTTTCCCTGGAACCGGGAGAGTGGGTGCCCTACCGCGTTGCCTGGCTCGGGGGATGCGTGCTCTACCGGCGGGAAGCCCTGAACACCGCAGGCGGCTTTGCCTTCTGGACCAGCCTTCCCGTTGACCACGCGGGGGAGGACGTCGTGGCCCAATGGCAGGTCATGGAAAGGTATGGCGCCGCTGGCATCCTGCCCTCCGGAGCCGTCCATCTGGAGTCCCCCACCACCGTGACGGACCGCCGGGTGGAGGCGTACGACGTCGTCCTCAGCGCACATTCACAGGCGTATTCGGGACATACCGCAGCCGCAGACTAGGCAGCCAAACGCGCTGCCCCTCCCGCCCGCACGGTGGGCGACGTATTCTTTAAAAATCGAGGTTTTGCAGTAGGCCGACGCGCTCAACAAAGGCGTGGGAACATGGCCGCTGAACCCACAGGGCAGGTTGGCTGGGGACCGCTTCACATGCCCCCGGAGCCGGTTTTCGACAGTAAGGACGTCGAGACCTACCTCTGGGAAGTTACCCATGATTTCATGGCGGACATCAAGGGCGAAGGCCGCGGTATCGTCTGGGCAGCCACCCTCTTCCGCCTGGGAAAAGGGCACACCATTGCTGCCAGTGCGGAGCAAGCACGCGAAGCGGACCGGGAACAGTGTTCCTTCGCTGACGGACCAGTCATCGAGGCTTTGCGGACCGGCGAGTTCGTGCTGCTGTCCGACGTCAGCCGCGACCGGCGCTGGCCCGGATACGCCAGCGCGGCCGCAAGCCATGGTGTCCAGTCGCTCCTGTCAGTCCCCATCGTGGCCGAGAGCGGGACGAGCGCAGCCATCAACCTATACGCGTCCTCACCCCATGCCTTTACCAGTGATGACCTTCTCCGCATCCGGAGCTACGTTCAGCAGGTTGCCCGGGCGCTGCGCGTGGTAGTCCGGGTGGCGGAGCGCGCGGAAATGACAGCGGGCCTCGCCGTCGCCCAAAGCTCCCTGGTCCTGGTGGACCTGGCGGTGCGCAGCCTCATGGACGAGTACGGACTCTCGCGCGAGGGCGCCCTGCGGTTCCTGCAGAGGGAGGCGTCGCACCACGAGCTGGGTCTGCGTGATGCAGCACTGACCATCGTTGCGCCGGTCTCCGGCAGAGATCCTTCCGGGCCGCGGAGGGAGGCCTTCGAAGACGTCGAGGACTTCCGCCTGGTGGCGCCGGCGGAGCTGGACCAGCCGCTTGAAGCAGTCGCGGCACCGGAAACGGATCCATCCCCAAGGGCGAGAGGACGGCGGCCATGACCACCCACCAGCAGGAGATGTGGCCAGGGGTACCCCCGGCAACGCGGCACCCCTGGCACCGCTTCGTAGCCCTCGGCGACTCCTACACGGAAGGGGTGGGTGACCCCGAGCCCCTCAGCATCGGTGGGCTCCGCGGCTGGGCTGACCGGGCGGCGGAGGAACTCAGCACCGGCCAGCGTGATTTCGCCTATGCCAATCTTGCCGTGCGCGGGCTGGTGCTCCAGGAAATCCTGGACCGGCAGCTGGAGCCCGCCCTGGCCCTCAAACCGGACCTGGTAGGAATGTCCGGCGGCGGAAACGATGTTCTTTTCCACCGGGGCGATCCCGACAAGCTGGCCGAGAAAATGGACCAGGCGGTGGGCTTGCTGGCCGAAACCGGCGCCACGGTCCTGCTTTTCGCCGGACCGGACTGGGGAAGCACACCGGTGTTCAGCCAGATCCGGGGAAGGCTGGCCATCTACAACGAACACCTCCACACGATCGGGCTGCGCCACCACGCCGTGATGGTTGACCTGTGGTGCCTGCCGGGGCTCCACGACGCCCGGATGTGGGACAGGGACCGGCTTCACCTTTCGCCGCTGGGGCACCAGGCCGTCGCCATTGCCACCCTGGACGCGCTGGGAGTACCGCATTCGCTCAAGGCCCTGCAACCGCGGCCGGTTCCATCCCATGGCTGGACGCAAGCCAGGGCGGAAGACCTGATCTGGGCCAGGCAATACCTGTTACCGTGGGTCCTGCGGCGGCTCCGGCCCCGGCCTGAGTCCCTGGCCGCCAAGAGGCCGCAGGCCGGCCCGGTCTTCGGCGTCGGCCTCCCTGGTCCGTTCCCTCCCGGCTACCCCGCCTCCTTGGCGATGGACAGCCTGGAGGACGCTGCGGTGACCGCGATCGGTGGCGGGACCGCAGGCACGGCATTGCTGGAGGACGGGGCGGAGCGGGAGGACGTAGACGAATCCGGGGAAGTCGCCTAGCGCGTTGGCCTAACGCTTCTTCGGTGCCCGCTTGGCGGCCGAGTTCATCGCGGCCTTGGCCGCCGGCGGCAGGCCTGCCTGCTCGGTCTCCGGCTCGGCTACAGTGCCCCGGGCCTGCGCGATTGCCTTCATGCCGTGGTAGATCACAAGGGCAGCGGCCGAGCCCAGCGCGATGCCGGTGAACGTGAGGTCGCCGATGGTCCAGGTGTAGTCCGCGATGCCGATGATCAAGGCAACGGCGGCAGTAGTGAGGTTTACCGGGTTGGAGAAGTTCACCTTGTTCTGCACCCAGATCTTCACGCCCAGGACCCCGATCATGCCGTACAGCATGGTGGCGGCGCCGCCCAGTACTCCCGGCGGAACAGTGGCAATGAGTTCCCCGAACTTTGGGGAGAAGCTCAGCAGGATGGCGAAGACGCCTGCCACCCAGTAGGCCGCCGTCGAATAGACCTTGGTGGCGGCCATAACGCCGATGTTCTCGGCATAGGTGGTGGTTCCGGAACCCCCGCCGAGGCCGGCCAGGACGGTGGCTGCGCCGTCAGCCATGAGCGCACGCCCGGAGACGCCGTCGAGGTTCTGGCCCGTCATGGCTGCCACGGACTTCACATGGCCGATGTTCTCGGCCACCAGCACCAGCACGACGGGCACGAACAGGCCGAGGACGCCCACATGGAACTCCGGGGTCTGGAACTGCGGCAAACCCACCCATGCGGTTGCCTCCATCTTGTCGTAGCTGACCTCGCCCCGGAGCATGGCCACGAGGTAGCCCACCACCACGCCCACGAGGATGCTGAGGCGGCCCAGGATGCCGCGGAACAGGACGCTGACCAGGATGATGGTGGCCAGCGTGACGACGGCGGTGACGGGGGCGGCGTCGAAGTTCTGTTTGGCGGCGGGTGCCAGGTTCAGGCCGATGAGCGCCACGATGGCGCCGGTGACGATCGGAGGCATGAGCCGGTTGATCCAGCCCGCGCCGAACTTCTGCACAATGGCTCCCACGATGGCCAGCGCCGCGCCGGCCAGGACCACCCCACCCAGGGCACCGGGCACGCCGAACTGCTGCTGCGAGGCCGTGATGGGGGCGATGAAGGCGAAGCTTGAGCCAAGGTAGCTGGGCACCCGGCCCTTCGTGATCACTAGGAACAGCAGCGTGCCGATGCCCGAGAAGAACAAAGTGGTGGCCGGGGGCATCCCGGTGATGATGGGCACCAGGAAGGTGGCGCCGAACATCGCCACCACGTGCTGCATGCCCACGCCGATGGTCAACGGCCAGGCCAGTCGCTCGTCCGGGGCCACCACATGGCCCGGCTTGATGGACTTGCCGGTGCCATGCAGCTTCCATTTGATTCCGAGCATGCTCATGGTGGGGGCCTTTCAAGGGGGTGCCGGGGGCGAAGATCGCAACTGGCTCCAGAATACCGCCCGCCTTTTATACCGGTCAGCTGTGCCCAACGTCACCTGCCGTCACGGGAAGAGGACCTGGCTACTTGAAGTTGCAACTATGGAAAGCAACAAGGCCACCCCAGCAGCGGGGAGGCGCAGCGAAAGGTAAGCCAATGACCATTGCCCACGAAGAAGCAGTCATCGATTCGGCCGCCGTCGACGCCATTTTCGCCCAGGCCCGCACAGCCAACTCCTTCACCGGAGAGGTAACCGACGAGCAGGCCCAGGCGATCTACGAACTCACCAAGTTTGGCCCCACAGCCTTCAACTCCCAGCCCTTGCGCGTCACGTACGTCCGCTCGGACGAGGCCCGCGCCAAGCTGGTGGACGCCCTGATGCCCGGCAACCGCGCCAAGACGGCTTCCGCCCCGCTGGTTGCCATCCTCAGCTACGACACAGACTGGGCTGGGCAGTGGGACAACTTCCTCCCCGGCTACAACGCTCCGAAGGCCATGTATGACGCCAACCCGGAATTGGCTGCCGCCACAGGCAACAACAACGCCCACCTGCAGGCCGGCTACTTCATCCTGGCCGTCCGCTCCCTCGGCTTCGCGGCGGGCCCCATGACCGGTGCCGACTTCGGTGCCATCGACGCCGCTTTCTTCCCCGCGGGTGACCAGAAGAGCTTCTTGGTGGTCAACATTGGCCAGCCGGCCGAGGACGCCTGGGGCGAAGCCAAGCCCAAGTTCGCCTACGAGGACGTTGTCCGCACCGTCTAATCCCCCGGGACGCTCTCTCACCTAACGCGTCTTTTCGGCCATCGCTCTCTCACTTCCCTAAGGAAAGTGAGAGAGCGATGGTGTTTAAGGCGCATTATCTGAGAGAGCGTCTGATGGGGGCGGAGCGGTGAGGTGCGGTGGCAGACTGGGCTGATGCGGAACCTTATCCTGGTTGCCTTCGTCGAACCCGTGGCGGACGGGCTGGTTTTCGCGCGGACGCACTGGCCCCTGCACATCACGCTTGTGAGGTTCGACGTCGGCACTGATCGCTCGGCCGAACAGATGGCAGCCCTCGCCGCGCCGTACGCCGGTGCAGCCTTGGGCGCCACCCTTACGGTGGGGGAGGACGCCGGTTTCGGCCGGAACGGTTCTGTGCCCGTCAGCCTCATCCAACCTCAACCGGACCTGCAGGCCCTGCATGAGCAGCTGGTCACCGCCGCCGAGAGCCTTGGCGGCAAGATCCTCACACCGGCCCACACCATGTCGGGTTACCGGCCGCACGTCTCACACCACGGCACCAAGCGCCTGAACCCGGGCGACGCCGTCGTGCTTGACCGGATCGCCTTGGTGGACATGGCGCCGGACGGTGACCGCACCGTCCGGCGCGTCCTGCGGCTGTGGAGCCTGGACGAAGCGCAGGGCTAGGCGATGACGCCGTCCACCAGGGCCTTGGCTTCCGCCTGCACCTGCTTGAGGTGATCCTCGCCCTTGAAGGACTCGGCGTAGATCTTGTACACGTCCTCGGTGCCGGACGGGCGGGCGGCGAACCAGGCGTTTTCCGTGACCACCTTGAGCCCGCCGATGGAGGCACCGTTGCCGGGCGCTTCCGTAAGCTTCGCGATGATCGGCTCGCCGGCCAGCTCAGTCGCCGTCACGTCCGACGGCGACAGCTTGCCGAGTGCCGACTTCTGCTCCCGCGTGGCTGCTGCATCAATGCGGGCGTAAACGGGCGCGCCGAACTGGTCCGTCAGGCCCTTGTAGAGCTGGGACGGGGACTTGCCCGTGACGGCGGTGATCTCCGAGGCCAGCAGGGCCAGCAGGATGCCGTCCTTGTCCGTGGTCCAGACGCTGCCGTCCTTTTTGTTGAAGGACGCACCGGCCGACTCCTCGCCGCCGAAGGCGCCTTCACCGGAGAGCAGTCCCGGCACAAACCACTTGAAGCCGACCGGCACCTCTACGAGCTTGCGGCCCAGGCTTTCTGCCACGCGGTCGATGATCGAGGAAGACACCAGGGTCTTGCCCACCACTGACTCCGGGTTCCAGCCGCTGCGGTTGCGGTACAGGTAGTCGATGGCAACGGCGAGGTAGTGGTTGGGGTTCATCAGCCCGCCGTCCGGGGTGACGATGCCGTGGCGGTCCGCGTCGGCGTCGTTGCCGGTGGCAATGTCGAAGGCCGACTGGCCGGACGATGAAGCGTCTGACATCCGATTGATCAGCGAGGCCATGGCGGCGGGGGAGGAGCAGTCCATGCGGATCTTCTCGTCCCAGTCCAGCGTCATAAAGGCCCACTGCGGATCCACGCTCGGGTTCACCACGGTGAGGTTCAGGTGGTGGCGCTCACCGATCTCGCTCCAGTAGTCCACCGCGGCGCCGCCCATGGGGTCCGCGCCGATCCGGACGCCGGCGTCGCGGATGGCGTCCAGGTTCAGCACGGAGGGGAGATCGTCCACGTAGCTGCTGAGGAAGTCGAACTTGCCTGTGGTGTCAGCCGCAAGCGCGTCGGCCAGCGGGATGCGCTTGACGCCGCGGAGGCCGTTCTCCAGCAGTTCGTTGGCGCGGTTCGCGACCCAGCCCGTGGCATCAGAATCGGCCGGGCCGCCATGCGGCGGGTTGTACTTGAATCCGCCGTCGGCCGGGGGGTTGTGGCTGGGGGTGACCACAATGCCGTCAGCCTGCGGCGCTCCGGCGCCGGCGTTTCTGTTGTACGTGAGGATGGCGTGGCTCAGCGCCGGCGTGGGGGTGTAGCCATGACGGGCGTCGATGAGGACCTGGACGCCGTTGGCGGCCAACACCTCGAGCGCGGAGTTCTGCGCCGGCTCACTCAGGGCGTGGGTGTCCTTCGCCAGGAACAGCGGGCCTGTGATGCCCTGCCCGGCCCGGTATTCCACGATGGCCTGGGTGATGGCGACGATGTGCTTCTCGTTGAATGACGCCTTGAGGCTGGAACCTCGGTGCCCGGAGGTGCCGAACGCCACGCGCTGGCCGGGGTCACCCAGATCCGGCGTGATGTCGTAATACGCGTCGAGAAGCGCAGTGATGTCAACAAGGTCCTGGGGTTGGGCAACTGTACCCGCGCGGCTAGCCATGGCACCAGCATGCCAGACCCGGGCCGCAGCCAAAACGATCCGTCCATAATCCGGCCACTGTGTCCCGCCCTGTGACGGAAGAACGTCATCAACCAAGTAGCGGAGCTGAGTACCGGGGCCGCAAAGTACTTATATACCGCCGCCTGCACGCCCTGTTACTTTCGAAAAATCGGGCGGAATGTCCGTAAGCAAAGGGCGACGGCGGCCTCCCGCCGTCGTCCTACGGCAAGGGAAGCAGGGCGGCCATGGGGGCAGGGGACGGGGCAACGGAGCAGGCCAGGCTGGCTGCGGAAAGGGTTGCCAGGCTCAAGCGCCAGCTCGACCAGGCCGAACGTTCCACCAAGGCCTGGGATGCCGGTGCCGCCGGCGGGCACGTGGTGGCAGAGAAGCTGAGCGAACTGGTGCCGCGCGGCTGGTACGTGTTGCACGACGTCCACTGGCCGGGCAGGCCCAAGGCCAACCTGGACCACGTCCTGGTGGGGCCGGGCGGCGTGGTGGTGGTGGACGCCAAGAACTGGACTGGAGAAGTCAAAGTCTCCTCAGGGGTGCTGTGGCAGGGCCGCTACGCCAGGACCCAGGCCGTGGAAGGTGCACTGGCGCAATGCGCCGCAGTCGCCTCGGTGATGGCCCCGCCGCACCGCCGGCTGGTGCGTCCCCTTATCTGTATGGCCGCGCAGCCGGACCTTTTTGGCGTGACAAACTCCGACGTCGCCGTAGCGGGTGCCCAGCGGCTGGTGGGTGCCATCGAATCGCTCCCGCAAGTGCTGGACCAGCAGACCGTAGTGGGGATCTACGCGCACCTAGGCCAGCAGCTCACGCATGAACAGGAGGCCGGGATTACAGCATTCCGGAACGTCCGGCCAGGGACCGTGGTCCAGCCAACGGGTGCCTTGCCGCCACGTGGGCCAGCGACCGAGGGTGCGACTGGACGGGCAACGGTTGAGGATTCCCGTTCCGAAGGTGGCTCCGGGCCCGCGACGGGCAGGAACGCCTCAAACCGGCGCGGGAGCTCTGTGCGGAATCCCGCGGGCCGCCACCTCAAGGCAGCCGGGGTGCGGCAGGGCCGGAACGCCAGGGCCCACCAGCACGCCGGATCCGGTGCGGGACGCCTGGCGCTGCTCGCCGCGTTAGTCATTTTCACCGTTTATATCCTGCCGTACTGGGGGTACTAGCTCCACGGCCGGCCCATGACGGCGGCTGTTCCGTACCTGCCCTGGAGTGGGCAGGAACCAGCAGTTTGTTGCTGGCCTGCCGGACGGTCCCCGTAAAACGGTTGAGCCGTTCGGAGTCCAGCGTCCAGGACTGCCAGTAGAGGGCAACGTCCTGGTGGCTGTCCTCCAGGCGGACCAGGGACCCTTCGGCGATCTCATCGGTGAGCTGCAGTTCGGGGATCATTCCCCACCCCAGCCCGGCCCTGACAGCGGCGAGGAATCCTTCTGAGGACGGAACGGTGTGGGTGGGCGGAAGCGGGTCAATGCCTTTGGCATCAAGCAGCTGACGCTGGAGGGTGTCCTTGGCGTTGAACTTCAGCACGGGCATCGCCGCCCAGTCCAGGCCCTCGGCAGTAGTAAACCGGCCATGCAGTTCGGCGGCGGCCACCGGGATGTAGCGCATGTGTCCCAGCAGCTCCACCCGGCAGCCGCTCACCGGGACGGGATCAGAGGTCACTGCGCCCATCACTTCCCCTTCCCGCAGGAGCTGGCTGCTGTATCCCTGGTCCTCGACATGGAGGTCGATGGTGGTGTCATCCCAGCCGGCGGCCTTTGCCAGGACCGGGACGAACCAGGTGGCCAGCGAATCCGCATTGACCGCCAACGGCAGGTGGGTCCGGGATGACCCGCCACTGCCCAGGGCGTTCGATGCCTCGACCTCGAGCACCTGCACCTGGCGGGCCATGCGCAGCAAGAGCATGCCGGCGTCGGTCGCAGTGCACGGCACGCGGCGGCGCACCAGGACCTGGCCCACCGAGGCTTCCAGAGCCTTGATCCGCTGGCTCACGGCTGAGGGGGTGATGCGCAGCGCGTCCGCCGCGGCCTCGAAGGTGCCTTCGTCAACCACGGCAGTCAGTGCTCTCAGGTGCTCAAAGTTCATGAAGATATTCTAATGACTTAGTAGAATCTTTTATTTGTCTTCATGATATCCGGTCCCCTAACGTCAAAGCATGTGGACTGTAGGGCTGACCGGACTATTGACCGGCCTCGCGTTGATCGTGGCAATCGGGGCGCAGAATGCCTTTGTGCTTCGGCAGGGAATCCGGCGGGAACACGTTGGTGCTGTCGTGGCCGTATGTATGGCGGGTGATGCACTCCTGATCATCGGCGGCACGGCCGGCATCGGGGTCCTGGTCACCCGCTTTCCCGAGGCCTTGGAGATATTGCGCTGGGGCGGGGCTGCATACCTGCTCTGGTTTGCGGCCCGGTCCTTCATCGCGGCGTTGAAGCCCTCCTCGCTGACCGAACAGCCGCCGCGATCGAAGCACTCGGTGGTCGGCACTGCTGCGGCCCTGACCTTCCTGAACCCCCACGTGTACCTGGACACGGTGGTGCTGCTGGGCAGCCTTGCCAACCAGCAGGGCGCCGGAACCCGGTGGGTCTTCGCGGGCGGTGCCGTCACCGGCAGTGTGCTCTGGTTCTCCGCCCTGGGGTATGGGGCGCGGAGTCTGGCGGGGGTCCTCAGCAGCCCGCGGACCTGGCGCTGGGTGGACCTGGCCATCGGGGTGTTGATGCTGGTGCTCGCCGTCAGTCTTGTAGTGCACTGACCGCTTCCCGAGGGCGCTTCGGCGGTAGGCTGGGAATCAAAACTTCCAGGGGGAAACCTTGACTGACCAGCCTTCCCAGCGGCATGAATCCGAACGCACTGATGGCGCCCCGCCGTCGGGTCTTGAACCGCCCAGGTTTGCCCCGCCCTACGGCGCGGAGCCCCCGACCCAGCAGCAGTACGGGCAGGGTAGCTATGGGCAGGACAGCCATGGACAGGGCGGCTACGGGCAAAACCAGTATGGCGAACCCGGCCAGTATGGTGCCCCGTATGGTCAGCCGCCAGGCCCGTACAACCAGGGTCTCTACACCCAACCCAGCCCCTACGGGCAGCCCGGGTATTACGGCGGGCCGGCTGAGCCGAAGACGCTCAGTATCGCGAGCATGGTGTGCGGCATTGCGTCGGTGATTATGGGTTTCCTCCTCCTGCCGCAGGTCGCCGCGATCGTGACGGGCCACATGGCGCTCAAGCGGGAGCCGTCCGGCAAAGGCATGTCCATCACCGGCCTGGTCCTGGGCTACCTGTGCCTGCTGGGCTACGGTGCGTTCTGGCTGCTGCTCATTATCGGTCTGGCCTACGCCAGCACGACGTCGACGAACACCTTCTAAACCCTCGGATGCCCTGTCACCTTTGGTCCCCACTGCGCGGTTTTAGGGACAAAAGTGATAGGGCATCTTCAGTTTCTTAGGCTTTGGATCCCGCCGGGAGCGGAAGCTTTTCCGCCGGACCCGTCGGATAGATTGATTCGGCGGGGGCACGGTTGGTGGCCTTCGCCCATGGGTAGTAGATGGCGAGGGTGACTGCGATCCCCACCAGCCATGAGATGTCGGCGCCGCCCAGCCAGCGGGTGACGGGTCCTGTGTACAGCGCCTGCGCGAGGAAGGGGATCTGGACCACGACGCCGATTCCATAGGATGCCAGCGCGGCGGCGTTCCAGCGGCCGTAGCGGCCGTCCGGGTTGTAGAGCGCGGGAACGTCCAGCCGGTCCCGGGAGATCTTGTAGTAGTCCACGAGGTTGATCACGGACCACGGCGTGAACACCATCAGCAGCAGCAGGACAAAGTTCTTGAAGAGGTTCAGGAAGTCCTTGCTGGCAAAGAGCGCGATGAGGACGCTGGCCGCGATCACCGCAACGATAAAGACGATCCGCACGGTCTTGGACACGGAATCCCTGCGGTTGACGGCAGTGCTGATGGTGACGCCGCACATAAAGGCGCCATAGGCGTTGAGGCAGTTGACGGTGAGTTTGCCTGTGACGATCACCAGGTAGATGAAGATGGCGATCAGGCCGCCGCCGGCAAGGTCGCCCATGTAGCCCACCTGGTTCTTCAGGAAGTCGCCCCCGAGCTTGGCAGCGGAAAGGCCGCCGGCGATGGCGCCCAGGGTCATGGCCCACTGTGCGCCGCCCACGGATCCGGCGAAGGTGTACCAGAAGGTCTTCCGCTCGGAGGTGTCGGCAGGCAGGTACCGGGAGTAGTCGGCCACGTAGGGGCCAAACGTGAGCTGCCAGCCTGCGCCAAGGGCGATGGCGGTAAGGAATGTGGGCCATTCGAAACCCTTGACCATCATCACCTGGGTCACATCGAACTTCGTAAAGACGGCCACTGTCAGGTACAGGAATCCGGCCAGTCCCACTACGGTGGCGATGCGGCCCAGGGCGTGGATGTACTTGTAGCCGAGGATGGCCAGCAGTGCGGTGGCCGCGCCGAAGATCAGGATGCCGACGGCGGGAGCCTCCACGCCGAGCATCAGGTTGATGGCCTGCCCCGAGAGAACGGTGCCCGTGGAGGCAAAACCGATGTACATCAGGATGACCAAGACCAGCGGGATCACCGCCCCGTAGACGCCGAACTGCGCCCGGCTGGAAATCATCTGCGGAAGACCCAGCTTGGGGCCCTGCGCCGAGTGCAGGGCCATCACCGCGCCGCCCACGACGTTGCCGACCAGCAGTCCGACTATGGCCCAGAAGGCATCGGCACCAAAAACAACGGCGAGTGCGCCATCCACGATGGCGGTGATTTGGGCGTTGGCGCCGAACCAGAGCGTGAACTGCCCCCGCGGGTGGCCGTGGCGCTCGCCGGGCGGAATCATTTCAATAGAACGTGCCTCTACGGCACTGCTTGTTGCGGCCATGGCCAACTCCTTGGGTGATAAAACGTAGGTTCCATCACACTGGGTTTGCAGCCCGATAAGAACAGGAAATACCGTCCGGCTGTCCCGTACTCCAGACAGCCCGGCGTGTCGGCGCAAAATTCCCCTCCGAATGGGCTATTCCCCCGCGCATTCCGAAGGGAAATGACCGTTTGGTGGGGAGTTGCCCTCCGGGACCCAGCGGGTGCGCCGCTTATCGGAGCAGTTCCACGTCCGCGAACAATTTCCCGAGAATGTGCAGGTGGCGGAAAACCTGTTCAACAAGGGGCTGATCGACGGCGTTGTTGAGCCTGCGGACCTTGCCGAACTGGTGGGCAGGGCTTTGGACATCCTCTGCGCCCGGCGCGGCCCCCGGCCCGAAGCTCCCGAGACGTTGGCTGTCCGGCCGGCCTCCGTGGATGCCTGGACGTCCATTGGAATTTCCCGGCGTCCCCGCCGGCCGGACTTGCGGCAGCTCCTCAAGTTTGGTGCGGGCGGCGCGCTGCCGCTGAATGGAGCCGGGCAGGGGGAGAAGGACCCCGGGCTCCTGCTGGCCCTGGCCGTGAAATCGCACGGTCGCTGCACGAGCCCATCGGGCTGGAAGCGCCGTCAGTTTCGGTGCTGCTGTGCCAGGGGGCCGGTGGAGGGGGGATCCCCGTTCCCGAGCTGGTGGCAGCGCGGGCGGGAAAGTACCGCAACGTCGGGAACTTCTGAGCCCTGTGGGCTACCCGCTCGTTACGAAGCTCTGCTCTTTATGCAGCCTCGGGGGCTACCTTCGCTGCGTTGCCCGCGCCCGGCGGGCGTTGGCACGCAGCTGAAGGATGCGCGCGCCGCCCGCCGCGGCCACCAGGACCCCGCCGGTCACGCTGGCGATAAACAGTGCCATGCCCAGTGGCAAGCTTCCTTCGAAGCCCAGGAACCTGACCAGCACCAGGTCCTGGTTCTGGAGGATGAAGATGATCAACAGGATCAGGAGCACCAGGGCGGCCACAACTGCGGCCCACACCACACCCGCCCGGGTCACCTTGGGCTCGCCGGCACCCGCTGGGGCGGGCGGTGTGGTGGCAGGGGAAGAGTCTGCGGGGCGCGCGGCGGGTACCCCCGGCGTGCCGGTCCGGTCAACCGGCGGCATTCCGTCGTCGTGTGGCTCCAGTGGCCCGTCAGTCCCCGGCGTGTACTGTCCAGCACTCATTGCCGTCCCCTTCCAGGATGCTAAGCATGCTTATGATGCCACTCTAGCGGGGAGGTTTCGGCTGGCACAACGCCACGCCTCCTAACTGCCGGCAATTCGTTGCGCATGCTCGTGCTCCGCGCTGGTCAGTTCAGCGGCTTTGGCCCCCACAAGAGCCCAGCGGGACAGGGTGCCGTCGGGGCGGGCCTGCGATCCTTTGGCAAGCGCCGCGTCAATACGACGGCGGACCTCGGCTTCCTGCCGTGGATCGGCTGCGAAGATTGTCCGGAGCCTTACTGACTGTCCCTCCTGCTGGACGGCAGTGTGGTGGGCGGCGAGCGGGCATGGCGGGGGATGCTCCCAACTGCCGCACAGGGCTACCGTGATCGCAGCTCCGGGGGCCGCCGCGTCGGCGTCGGTGTCAATCCGGAGGGTGGCTTCGTGAACGTAGAAACCGGGCATGCGTCCATTCTCCGGCAACGGGCGCCCCGCCGCCGGACCAGGCCCCGCCTGAGCATCCCCGCACGCAACGGAAGGGCCCCTTGGGGAGGCCCTTCCGAGGACTTCGGCGCTGTGTCGGACCCGGCATTCCGTCAGGCCGGCACTGTGTCAGACCCGTTCCTTGCTCCGCTCGCCGGAGGGGGTGCTGGGCCGTGGCGTCCTGCGCCAGTTGGGGAAGGCCCAGAACTTGTAATCCTGCGCCTTGACTTCCTGCTCCGGAGTTTCCACCGGGGTTTCCTGCTTGGCTTCAGGCTGGCGGTGGGTTTCCTTCTTGACGCCCCACCCGAAGTCCTTGCTGGATGAATAGCACATCGCAGACCTCCTTGTAGTGACTGCCCCTTAATCGTCCTCCCGATATGCCAAAGAGTCGACACCCTGCAAGCGTCCCGCTAGAACCCCAGCTGGTGGGCCACCTGCAGCAGGAGGGTCTCCGAGCCCTTTGGCCCCACCAGTTGGATTCCCATGGGCAACCCCTGGCCGGGAGCTCCGCCGGTCCAGGAAACCGGAACCGTGATGGCGGGCAGCCCGCACACGTTGACCATGGAGGACCACGGCGCGAACTCGCACTGCTTCCGGTAGTCGCCGTCGGCATCTCCTGCCCACTGCGCAGACGGCCAGCGGTCATCACCATGGGCTGTTCCGGTGAACCATCCCACCGGGCGCGGTGTCTGGGCGAGCGCCGGCATCAGGATCAGGTCCCACTGCGCGTACTGCGTCACCGTGTCCCGCTGGAACTGCCGCAGCAAGGCCAGTGCTTCATTCAGCTTCGCCGCGCTGCGCTGTTGGGCACGGCGCCGGAAGGTCCGGGTCAGCGGCGCCAGCAGCGCTTCGCGATGGGGGCTGATTCTGGCCGCGCCCACCGGAGCCGTCCAGACGGTGGTGAAGGCGTCCGGGTAGCGGTTGTCATAGCGGATGGCGGCGTCGCTGAGCGAGTGGCCCGCGTGCTCCAGAAGTTCCTGCCCGGTACGGAGCGCGTCCAGCGCCTCCTGGTCGGGAGTAAAAGGGAAGGTGCCGGACCAGGGGCTGTCGAGGGTGACGCCGATCCGCAGCCGCGGCGGCTCCTGGCCCACAGCCGCGAGGTAGGCGCCGTCCCTGATATCCGCAGGGGAGGGGACCAGCGCATCCATCATCAGCGCGGCGTCGGCCGCGCTCCGGGCAAGGGGACCGGCCACCACCAGCCGTGCGGGGTCGCCCAGGCTCTCCCCGGCCGGCACCAGGCCGCGCCCCGGCTTCAGGCCCACCAGGCCACAGGCGGCGGCAGGGATGCGGATGGAGCCGCCGCCGTCCGTGCCAGGTGCGAACGGAAGAAGTTTGGCGGCCACCGCCGCGGCGCTCCCGCCGGATGATCCTCCTGAACTTCGGCTGGGAGCATGGGGATTGCGCGACGGCGGCGCCACGCGGTTTTCGCTGTAGGCAGTCAGTCCGAATTCGGGCACCTGCGTCTTGCCCAGGCAGACCACGCCCGCTTCCCGGAGGTGCGCCACCAGCGGTCCGTCACTGACTGCCGGCTTGTGTTCCAAGGCAGCGCTGCCGTGGCTGGTCACCACGCCGGCCACGTCCGTCAGGTCCTTGAACGCCAGGGGCATGCCGTGCAGGAGTGGCAGTTCGTCAACAGGAGCGCTGCTTCGGAGCGTGTCCGCCGCGCGGGCGTTGTCCATCGCCTGCTCGGCCGTCACAGTGACAAATGCCCCGAGCAAGGGGTTGTGCCGTTCGATCCGGCCCATGAAGTGGGCTGCCGCTTCCACTGACGAGACCTCCCCTTTGCGGAGGCTGTCCCGGAGGGCGACCGCGGAAAGGTCGTGGAGCTCAGCCAAGGTACCGCGGCTCCAGGCATTCCTCATCGGCGCCCTCTGCGTCCTGGGAACGGGTCACGATGTACGCGCTCTTGCCGCGGACTTCGGCCACCGCCTCGATCAGTGACGTGCCGTGGTAAACCAGCCCCACGCCGTCGTCCGTGCAGTGTGTTTCGCCCAACGTCCCGTCAGCCACCAGCCGGTGCACCAGGGGGCGCCTGCGCTCCTCCGAGTCGTAGTGCACTCCGTTGGCGAATGGCAGGAACGCCAGCCCGTTGGTCACGGCGCGGAGTTCAGGGCCGAAGGAATCCGTGGTGCCGCCCTGGAACCAGCAGATGGACCCGGCAGAAACGCCTGCCAAAACCACGCCGCTTTGCCATGCCTTATGCAGCATGTGTTCCAGGCCGTGGGCCCGCCACACGGCCAGCAGGTTCACCACGGAACCGCCGTTCACCCAGACCACGTCCTGGTCCAGCAGGTGCGCCTCGGGATCGGCGTGGTTGGGCATGGTGAAAAGGTTCAGGTGGCTGAAGTCGAATCCCGCCTGCCGCGACGCCTCATCCATCTCGGCGTTGAAGGCGCGTTGGTCACCGGCGGCCGTGCCGATGTGCGTCACCTTTGGTGCCCGGCCGCTGACGCCGGAGAGTTCGACTGCGTAGTGCAGCAACCGGTCAAATTCGAGTCGGGTGCGGCTGCCGGGCTTGAAGCCGCCCGAGGTTGCCAGAATGGTGGGCTGCTCTGCAGGCAAGGGTCCTCCTAGGGTCTTCCGAGTAGCCTAACGTGCAGTTCTTCCGGGCGGGGGAGGGCCTGTGGGGGCTAGGCTTAACGCTGAACCCGATCAGCCAGACAGGACTTTCCATGAGCGATTTTGATTCCGTCCCCGTCAACGACATCCCTGCCGACGCCGCCATCCTGGACGTGCGTGAGGATTACGAGTGGGTGGCAGGGCATGCCGACGGGGCCCTTCACATTCCCCTGGACCAGTTGCCCTCGCGGCTGGACGACCTCGATCCGGACCAGGACCTGTATGTCATTTGCCGGACCGGCGGCCGGTCCTTCCGCGCTGCACAGTGGCTCACCGGCCAGGGTTACACCGCAATAAATGTCTCCGGCGGCATGGACCAGTGGCTGGAAGCCGGTAAGCCGCTGGTGTCAGACAACGGGCTGAAGCCGCTGGTGCTCTAGCACCTCCGGTTCGCTTCCGCGTTCCGCGCACCCTGCCCTGGGGTGCTCCCATGCTTCGAAGGAATACCTATGCCTGCGCCCTTTGCCACCTACGCCTTCCTCGGGCCCGAAGGTACCTTCACCGAGGCTGCCCTGCTGAAGGTACCGGGCGCCGGCAAGGCCGCCCGCATCCCGGCGTCGAACGTCAACGTTGCATTGGACAAGGTGCGCGGCGGAGCGGCCGACGCTGCGATGGTGCCCATCGAGAATTCAGTGGAAGGGGGCGTCACGGCCACCCTGGACGCCATCGCCACCGGCCAGGAACTGCGGATCATCCGGGAAGTCCTGGTGCCCATCAGTTTTGTGCTGGTGGCCCGCCCCGGCGTGCGGTTGCAGGACATCAAGCGGGTGTCCACCCACGGCCATGCCTGGGCACAGTGCCGGCTCTGGATGGACACCCACCTTCCCGGTGCTGAATACGTGCCGGGCTCATCCACCGCTGCCGCTGCCATGGGGCTGCTGGAGGAGGAATCCCATTATGACGCCGCGATCTGTGCCCCGCTGGTGGCCCGGGAACAGCCGGGACTTACCGCGCTCGCCGAGGACATAGGAGACAACCCGGGCGCCGTGACCCGCTTCATCCTGGTCAGCCGCCCGGGCATCCTGCCCGAACGCACCGGAGCGGACAAAACCACAGTGGTGGTGCCCCTGCCGGAAGACCGTCCAGGTGCCCTGATGGAGATCCTGGACCAGTTCGCCAGCCGGGGAGTGAACCTCAGCAGGATCGAATCCCGGCCCACCGGGCAGTACTTAGGGCATTATTTCTTCAGCATCGACGCCGACGGCCACATCGGTGACGCGCGTGTCGCGGACGCCCTGGCGGGGCTCCACCGCATCAGCCCGGCCACGCGTTTCCTGGGCTCCTACCCCCGGGCTGACCGCCAGGAGACAGTGGTGGAGCCGCATACTTCCGATGGCGCATTTGAAGCAGCGCGGGCTTGGGTGGAAGGGCTGCAGCCGCAAACCAGTCGTCCGGAAATCGGTTCCGCCGCTTCGCCCACAGCGTAGGTGATTGCCTTTTCTACCACTTCCGCGGGCTGTGGACAATGCGTATGCTTACTTGATCCACAATTGGGGGATGGCCCCTAACGAAGGGAGCGGGTCATGACTACCAACAGCTCTGACAACGACGGCCAGGGGATGATCGTTAATCCCCGCCCCACCGCCGACAACCAGGACTGGGACGGCGACGAGGCCGACCGGGCGGACCGCCTGCGCTTCGAAGAGGAACAGGCCATGATCCGTGAGCAGTCCGAGGCCCGCGCCGCCGCCAAGGCAGCCGCCGAGGCGCGCAAGGAAGCCCACGCCTGATCCTCCAGCTTCAGACCAGCAAGCCCTGCCCTTTAACCCTGATCAGTAACGAACGCGGCTCCACCTGCACAGTGACCTTGGTGGCTTCGCCTGCCGTGTCACCGTCGAGCTGGGTGGGCATCGGCTCGGGGCACTTGATGACGACCCTGCCTGACCTGTAAACGGTCATGATGGGCAGTTTGCCGCTGTGCTTGAACATGATTTTTACGTACATCAGCAGCCAGCCGATGGCACTCCGCGGGCTCATCACCACCACGTCCAGCATGCCGTCGTCGATCATGGCCTGCGGAATGAAGTCGATGCCGCCGGGAACCAGCCCGCAGTTGGCAAAAAGGATGCTGCGGATGTTCCGGACCTGGTCCGGGCTGCCGTCCAGCGAGATTGAGATCCTCTTGCGACGGCCGGGCAGGTGGCGCATGCCGGCCTCCGTGTAGGCGAGCCAACCGAACGTTTTTTTGAGGCCGGCGTTGGTGTCGGCCAGGACTTCGGCGTCCATGCCGATTCCCGCGATCACCAGGAATGCGTGCTCGGACGAATGGCCTGTCCGGGAGTTTTCAATCCCCATCCGGGCCGTGTCGATGTACCGCTGGTGGCCGAAAAGTGCGGTTTGCACGCTGCTGTGGAGGTCGTTGACGTCCAGATCCACGTTGCGGGCCAGGAG
The DNA here is from genome assembly GCF_059091165.1 of Arthrobacter sp. Hb9-2. Taxonomy (NCBI): domain Bacteria; kingdom Bacillati; phylum Actinomycetota; class Actinomycetes; order Micrococcales; family Micrococcaceae; genus Arthrobacter; species Arthrobacter sp. Hb9-2. Next base: position 42,989 of record NZ_JBNHGJ010000022.1, read on the forward strand.
GTTCCCGGTGCCCAGCGGGATGATGCCCATCGCGACGCCGGTGCGGGCGAGGGACTCAGCCACCACCCGGACGGTGCCGTCGCCGCCGCCCACCACGACGACGTCGGGCTTGTGCTCCAACGCCGCCTGCACCTGGGAGAAGCCCGGATCCTCCGCCGTCGTTTCGTAAAACACCGGCTCATCCCAACCGGCCGTCAGGCAGGCGCGCTGGATAGTGGCTTTGGCTTCGTCGGAGCGGGCCTTGATCGGGTTGAGGATCACCACCACGCGCTGATCAGTGAGCCCCGGTTTGTGGGCGTCCCCGCCCACGGCGCTGCGCACATGCAGCGCCTTGAGCCTGCGCACTCCCCACCAGCTGGAGATGGCAAAGGCAAGCGCCACCGCAATCAGCACGTAGAGAATGAGGTCGCTCATGGTCCCCAACAGTATCCCGGCGGGCGGTGCGCCGGGCCTGGACGCCTGCGGCCGCCGTCGTACTCCCTCGGATTGGATACCCTTGTGTGGTGATCGACGTAAAAGACCTCAGCGAAAACCCGGACAAGTTCCGAGCCAGCCAGCGCGCCCGCGGCGCGGACGAATCAGTGGTGGACGCGATCATCTCCGCGGACTCTGCACGCCGGGCGGCGCTGATCCGCTTCGAGAACCTCCGCGCCGAGCAGAACGTCTTTGGCAAAAAGGTGGCCCAGGCCAAGGGCGACGAGAAGAAGGCGCTGCTGGCCGAGGTGAAGGAACTGGCCAACTCGGTCAAGGCTGCCTCCGCTGAGGCAGACGCGGCGCAACTGAAGCAGGAAGAGCTGCTGCGCACCATTCCCAACCTCATCGAGGACGGCGTTCCCGAGGGCGGCGAGGACGACTACGTGGTGGTCAAGACCGTCGGGACACCCCGCGAATTCCCGGACTTCGAGCCGAAGGACCACCTGGAAATCGGTGAGCTGATCGGCGCCATCGACATGGAGCGCGGCGCCAAGGTGTCCGGCGCCCGCTTCTACTTCCTCCGCGGCGTGGGCGCCCGGCTGGAGATGGCCCTGCTGCAGATGGCGATGGACCAAGCCATCGAGGCCGGCTTTATCCCGATGATCACGCCCACCCTTGTGCGTCCGGAGACCATGCAGGGCACCGGCTTCGATGTAAAGCACGACGCCGAGATCTACCGTCTCGCCGAAGACGACCTGTACCTGGTGGGCACCTCCGAGGTGGCCCTGGCCGGATACCACGCGGACGAAATCCTCGACTTCTCCAAGGGCCCCATCCGGTACGCCGGGCAGAGCTCCTGCTACCGCCGCGAAGCCGGTTCGCACGGCAAGGACACGCGGGGCATCATCCGCGTGCACCAGTTCAACAAGGTGGAGATGTTCATCTACACCACCGTTGAAGAAGCCGCCGCCGAGCATCAGCGGCTGCTGGCCTGGGAAGAGGAGATGCTGGCCAAGTGCGAGCTGCCGTACCGCGTGATCGACACCGCGGCCGGCGACCTTGGCACGTCTGCTGCGCGGAAGTACGACTGTGAAGCGTGGGTCCCCACCCAGGGCGCGTACCGTGAGCTCACCTCGACGTCCAACTGCACCACCTTCCAGGCACGCCGCCTGAACATCCGTGAGCGCGTGGTGAACGAGGCCGGTGTTGCCAAGGGCACCCGGGCGGTGGCCACCCTTAACGGCACCCTGGCCACCACCCGCTGGATCGTGGCTCTCCTGGAGCACCACCAGAATGCCGACGGCTCGGTCAACGTTCCGAAGGCACTGCAGAAGTACCTGGGCGGCCTTGAGGTCCTCCCGGTCCTCTAAAAGTTTCCCGCCGGAGTGAATATCCACCCCGGCGGGATGCTTCGGACGTTAACCAACAGTTCAATAAATCTGTGGCGCGCGTCCTAGCGGGGTGGGGGAGCGTCTGGTCTACTTGTTGGATGACAACGCTGACTGAAACCTCAGTCGCCGGCAACGATGACCGGCGAGAGAACGAAAACGACACCGTAAACCAGAAGTTCATGGTCGCCCTGGACGTGGACGGCACCCTGGTGGACCACGACGGGCACATGTCCCCGGCGGTCCGCGAAGCGGCGCAGGCGGTAGTAGCCGCCGGGCACGAGGTCATGATTGCCACCGGCCGCTCACTCAACGCCATGCTGCCCATCATTGAGAACATCGGGATCGAGCGCGGTTACGCGGTGTGCTGCAACGGCGGCGTGACCCTGCGGCTGCACCCGGAGCTGGAAAAAGGCTACGAGGTCATCCATAAGGCCACTTTTGATCCTGCTCCTGCCCTTCGTGCGCTCCGCGAGCGGCTCCCATCTGCCAAATACGCGCTGGAAGATGAGGACGGAAACTTCCTTTCCACCGAACGCTTCCAGGACGCAAGCTTCGGCGTCGAGGCCGTCGGCGTGGACTTCCACACCATGCTCGAGGCCACCGCAGTGCGCGTAGTGGTGTTCAGCACCGAAAACACACCGGAAGAGTTCAACGAAGCGATCGAGCACGTTGGCCTTGCCGGCGTTACCTACTCCGTGGGCTGGACAGCTTGGCTGGACATTGCCGCTGCTGGTGTGACCAAGGCCAGCGCCCTGGAAAACCTGCGGAGCCGCCTCGGCATCGAACCGCACCTTACCGTGGCTGTCGGAGACGGCCGCAACGACATCGAGATGCTCAGCTGGGCCGGACGGGGCGTGGCCATGGGCCAGGCTCCGGAGGAAGTGATTATGGCCGCTGACGAGGTCACCCACTCCGTGCTCGACGACGGCGCCGCCCACGTGCTGCGCAGCCTCCTCTAGCTGCCGGCGCTTTAGTTGCTGGTTCAGCTGGCGGCCTGGGCCGCCTGCGCCGTTTTGGCCGGCCTGGCCGTGCTCCAGGCCGCACTGGCGGGCGGTGCTCCGCTGGGCCGGTTCGCCTGGGGCGGACAGCACAAAGTCCTGCCCACCGGGCTTCGGGTGGGCAGCGCCGTGTCCATCGTCCTGTACGGGGCCTTCGGATACATCGCCCTTGCCAAAGCCGGTTTGGCGCCGTTGCTGGCGGACGGCGCTGTCACGTCGGTCGCCACCTGGGTGCTGGCAGGCTATTTCGCGCTCGGGGTGCTGATGAACGCCATATCGCGGAGCAAGCCGGAGCGTGCCGTGATGACGCCCGTGGCGCTGGTCCTTGCCGCCGCTTACCTGGTTCTTGCGGTCAACTGATCCCCGCCCGAGGTGAACCGCTGCTGAATGGTGGCTGGCAGAATGGCACATGCCGGACGCCAGCCGACGTCCGGGTGTTGGCGGGCCGTCGGGCAGAATAGAAGGCATGACCCTTACGACGTTCGCCCTCATCCGCCATGGCCAGACTGACTGGAACGCCGAACGCCGGCTGCAGGGTTCCACGGATATTCCCTTGAACGACGTCGGCCGGGCACAGGCGCGTGACGCGGTGGCCGTTTTGTCCGCTTACGAATGGGACGCGATTGTGTCTTCGCCGCTCAGCCGCGCTGCTGAAACCGCAGACCTGATCGCCGCCGGGCTCGGGCTCACCGAGGTCCGCCGCGTGCCGGAACTCATTGAGCGCAGCTTCGGGCCCGCTGAGGGCATGCAGGCCGGTCCGGAACTCGACGCTCTGCGGATCCCCGGGGGCTTCCGCGGCGCCGAAAGCGAGGACGAGGCAGCAGAACGGGGACTAAACGTCCTGGAGGCTTTGGCTGAGGAGTTCCGCGGACGCCGGCTACTCGTTGTCGCCCACGGGACGCTGCTCCGCGTGAGCCTCAGCCGGGCGGTGGGGAGCACTTTGAAGAGCATCGACAATGCCGTCCTGAACCTTGCGCACCACCACGCAATTGACGGCTGGCAGCTCGAATACTTCAACGGCGAGCCCGTGATGGCCGCCACCCAGCGGTGATCACAGGCCGGTCTTAGCGGCCCTGCCTTTCAACAGGTGGGCGATCTAGCGGACTTCGAGGATCAGCCCCAGCAGCCGGGCAGCCGCGGGCCGGGCCGCATGCTCCTCGTTCCACTGCGCCCGGGCCACGGCTTTGCTGACGGCCTGCGTGGTGATGCCCAGTTCGTGGGCCACGGCCTTCTGCTGGCCGCGGACGCCCGGGGTCAGCAGGTCAAGGACCCGCCACTCGGCATCGGAACGGTCCCGGACGATATGTCCCAGCAGCCGAAGCACGGCCTCGGCATCATGGGACACATCGGCCAGGGGCCCCTCCACCGCGACGGGAATCCGTTCCTTGCTGCTGCGGATCCGGTCCACCGCGCGCCGGGCGTACACCAGTCCATGGCCGGAAGCGTCCTTGATCTGGTTGGGCAACGGCTCGTTGACAGGCCCAACACCGATGCCCACGTACCAGGAACCGCAGCGCAGCGCGATCAACGCTGCCTCCACGGCTTGATGCGGGCTGTCCACGATGCCCTGGACCTCGTCCTCCACCGACCGGTCGAAATCCAGGCGCGCGGGAATATGCCGCAGGTCTTTGAGCAACTGCGGCACCCGGTCGCCATCGCGGCGGCTGTCGGTTTGGTTGATTGTCAGCGTGAACATCTGAAACCAAAGACTACCCGCTGGTATCGGAGTGCAGGCAAGCGGGGTTGCCTCGTCCGGAGCCATCTGATGCGATGGACCAACGGCCGCCTATTGGGGGCGAACGTGACGTGAGGATGGTTATGACCAGCAGCATGGGGCAGGACGAACTCGAACGTGTGGACCGCTGGTGGCGCGCCGCCAACTACCTATCGGTAGGCCAGATCTACCTCCGCTCCAACCCCTTGCTGCGCGAACCGTTGAAGGCGGAGCACACGAAGTCCCGGCTGCTTGGCCACTGGGGCACCACCCCGGGCCTGAACTTTGTCTACGCCCACCTGAACCGCGTGATCCGCCGCGACTCCGCCGAGATGCTCTTTGTGGCGGGTCCCGGCCATGGCGGCCCCGCCGTCGTCGCCAACGCCTGGCTGGAAGGGACCTACTCCGAAATCTACGGCCACGTGGGCAACGACGCGGACGGCATGGCCGAGCTCTTCCGCCAGTTTTCCTACCCCGGAGGCATCCCCAGCCACGCCGCTCCGGAAAGCCCCGGCTCCATCAGCGAGGGCGGCGAACTCGGCTATTCCCTGGCCCATGCCTACGGCTCTGTACTGGATAATCCCCAGCTGGTCACCGCCGTCGTGATTGGCGACGGCGAGGCGGAGACCGGGCCCCTTGCCGCCAGCTGGCATTCGCACAACTTCCTCGACCCCGCCACGGACGGCGCCGTGTTGCCCATCCTGCACCTGAACGGGTACAAGATCGCCAACCCCACCATCCTGGCGCGCATGCCCGAAGGGCAGCTGGAGCAGCTCCTGCGGGGCTACGGCCACGAGCCCCACTTCGTCACCGTGAAGGACCCGGACGACACCGAACAGGCGCACCGGGACTTCGCCGAAGCTTTGGAGGGCTGCCTGGCCGGCATCCGCGCCATCCAGGACTCCCGGCGCACCCCGCAGGCGGGCATGGATGAGGCCGACGCCGGCGCGCCCCGCTGGCCCATGATCGTGCTGCGCTCGCCGAAAGGCTGGACCGGGCCCCGCGAAGTGGATGGGCTGCAGGTTGAAGGGACGTGGCGGAGCCACCAGGTGCCGCTCTCCGAGGTTCGCACCAACGAAGACCACCTGCGGCTGCTGGAGCAGTGGCTGCAGTCGTACCGCCCCCAGGAGCTGTTCGACGGCGACGGGCGGCTCCGGCCAGACGTCGCCGAGGGGGCGCCCACCGGGGAATTCCGGATGAGCACCACGCCCCACGCCAACGGCGGCCTGCTCCGCCGGGCGCTGAAGCTGCCGGCGTACCGGGACCACGCCGTCGAGGTTGCCCGGGCGGGCAGCGAGCGGGTCAGCCCGATGGTGACGCTGGGCTCCTGGATGCGGGACGTCATTGAACTCAACATGGAAACGTTCCGGCTTTTCGGCCCGGACGAGACGGCGTCGAACCGGCTGCAGAACGTTTATGAGGTCACGGATAAAGTGTGGCAGTACCGGATTGACGACGTGGATGAGCACCTCGCGCGCTCCGGCCGGGTGATGGAGGTGCTGAGCGAACACCTGTGCCAGGGCTGGCTTGAGGGGTACCTCCTGACTGGCCGGCACGGCGTCTTCAGCTGCTACGAAGCCTTCATCCACATTGTCGACTCGATGTTCAACCAGCACGCCAAGTGGCTGAAGGTGCACCGCAAGCTGCCGTGGCGCCAGCCGGTGGCGTCGTTGAACTACCTGCTGTCCTCTCACGTGTGGCAGCAGGACCACAACGGGTTCTCCCACCAGGACCCGGGGTTCATCGACCACGCGGTGAACAAAAAAGCCGAGGTCATCCGCGTGTACCTGCCGCCGGATGTGAACACGCTGCTGTCCGTGATGGAGCACTGCCTGGCGTCGACGGACTACGTAAACATCGTGGTCAGCGGAAAACAGCCGTCTCCCGCCTGGCTGGGACCGGCCGACGCGGCCACGCACTGCCAGCGGGGCTTGGGAATATGGGAGTTCGCCGGCTCCGAAGTCCCGGGTGAGGAGCCCGACGTCGTGCTGGCCTGCGCGGGCGACGTGCCCACCGTGGAGACTGTTGCGGCGGCGGAGCTGCTCCGGCTGGGTGCTCCGGGGTTGAAGGTCCGCGTCGTGAATGTGGTTGACCTGATGCGGCTGCAGGACGAGGGCGAGCACCCGCACGGGCTCCCGGCACACGATTTCGACGGGATCTTCACCGCCGACAAGCCCATCATTTTTGCCTACCACGGCTACCCGGCGCTGATCCACCGGCTCGCCTACCGCCGCAGCAACCAGGAAGGGCTGCACGTGCGCGGCTACAAGGAGGAGGGCACCACCACCACGCCCTTCGACATGGCCATGCTGAACGGCATCGACCGCTTCCAGCTGGCCATCGACGCCATCGACCGTGTTCCCGGCCTTGCGGAGAAGCACTCGATGCTGCGGCAGGAGCTCCAGGACCGCCGGATCCGTGCCCGCGAGCACACCCGCACCCACGGGGAGGATCCGGAGGAAATCCGGAACTGGCAGCTCGGCTAGTCCTTTGGAGTTTTTGTCCGGATATGCGGACTTCCGGCAGTGCGAAGCCGCCTTATCTGGACAAAAACTCTCCTAGGCAATCAGTCCGTCGAGGCTGCCCGCGGGCAGGTGGATCCAGCCTTCGCTGCGGGCCGCCGCGGCGTGGACGTCATCCGGGAGCACGGTCAGGCCGACGGCGACGGCACGGGCGGTGAGGGCTGCGACGACGGCGTCGAACAGGTCATCCGAGCCGGCCAGGCGGTCCTGGTGGCCGCCAAGGTCCAGCCACGGTGCCTGCTGGCATAAATGGCGGAGGAGCAGGGAAAGCTGTTCCGTCTCGGCGCTGCCCCGCCCTTTGTAACCGCGGGCGCTCAAGCCCCAGAGCTTTAACGAAGCAGCAGGGTAGACTTCAGCCAGGCGGCCCGATCCGTCTCGTGGTTGGGGGCTGTGCCCGGCCGCTATTTTCGCCTGGATCACGGCGCATCTCATGGCGGGGTGGGCCAGGCGGTCCGCCGAGACACTGAGCGGGATCAGGTTCGTTTGGGCCGTGACGAAGCGGTCCGTATCCCGGTACGCGAGCAAGCGCCTGCCCTGGATGCCGTCGTGCGCCAGGACGGGGCCGGCGTCGAAGTTCAGGTGCCCGGTGAGGAACGGAACCAGGGCCTGCGGCCAACCAACCGGGCAGTCAATGCCCGTCACGTCCGTGGTGCCGAAAAGCTCCACGATGTGGTGGTCATCCACGTCGAGTGCCAGATGCACCAGCCGGGCCGAGCCGTGGCCCCATTCGATGACGGCCACGGCTGTTTTCCTGGCTGCTGCCGCGAGGTCCACTCCGAGCGTTCTCACGTGACCAGACTCTACCCCTGGCTTTCCCGGCCCGTTCTGGACACTGGATGACCCGGGCCCCTGGTTCTGGAACGCTGGTGCCTGGTGCGCCGTCCCGGCAGACCGTGACCGAAAGGATCATCTTCATGCCATGGCTTGATGTACTCGGCAACGACATCCACTACACGGACTCAGGCGCCGGGCAGCCGGTGGTGCTGCTGCACGGCCACGCCTCGGCGGCGGCCTGCTGGGAACCGATTATTGCTGAACTGGAGCAGGACTTCCGGGTTCTGGCTTATGACACCTACGATCACGGCTGGTCCTCCAACTCGCCGCGGCAGGGACCGTTGGTGGACCGCGCTGCCGAGCTGGAGCACTTCGTCAACTCGCTCGGCCTGGAGAATCCCCTCATCGTGGGGCAGTCCATGGGCGGAATGACAGCCCTTCGCTGGGCTGTCCGGAATCCAGACGGTGCGGCCGCCCTCGTGGTGTGCGGGATGGGCTGGCCGTTAGTGGTGCCGCCCCCGGGACAACCCGGCGAGCCGGAGAAATTCGTGGTGTTCAGCTCACTTGATGCAGATGAACGGATCTGGCTGGGGGTCGGAAACTCCTTCACGGAGCGGTGGATCGCGGAGAACCCGCGTGATTACGCCCGCTATATCCGTGTCCGATCCACCGCGACGGCGATTGAAGCGGCCCGCCACCCGCGCAGCCTCGAACAAAGCCAGGGGGAGTTCCTCAGCGCCGACCCGTCGGACGTCGGCTGGTTCCAGCAGGGGCTCGAATCAATAACCAGCCCGCTGGTGGTGATGATTGGGGACGAGGAAAGGCCGCGCATCCGCCGCGGGGCTGAGCACGTTGCGGCCACGGTGCCCGGCGCCCGTCTTTTGGTTGTCGAGGAGGCCGGCCACAACGCCTATTTCCAGCGCCGGGACATCCTGGTGGACACCATCCGGAACACCGCAGCCACCGCCTAGACCTGCTGGTTACGCCGCGTGATACGTCAGCGCCCCGGGAATCCCGCCCTTGTCGCCGAGCGTGTCTCCCCGTGCGAAAGCAGCCCACAGGCTGCGCAGCTCGCGTCCCACGGCGTTCACGTCCTCCCAGGGGGCACCGGCGATAAGCCCTACGCCGTCCCACGTTTTGCGGTTACCGAGAAGCAATGGGAGATCTATAGTGTGGGCAGCACCAAAGATGTTCCCGGGTGCATGCCAGTGCAGGATGTAGCGGTAAGCCTTTCCGCCAGCCAAGGCATGGCGCCGCGCGAACTTCCGGGCCGCCCGGCCGTAGACGGTTTCAGTGACCACCCAATCGATGGCCCGGACGGCCGCGGTCCCGGCGACAGGGACCTTGGCCAGCCGGCTCAGGTACGGGCTTCGTGGCAGGAACAGCCGCGCCTCCTCGGAGGTATGGCCGATCAGCACCTCAATGCCGGGAGCGGAACGGTTCCAGGCTGCCTCTATCGCGGATTCCTCCGGCAGCGGCGCGTGGCCGTACTGGGTGCCGAAAGGCATGGCGGCCAGCATGCCGAACTTCCGGGCTACCTGGGCCACGTGGTCCTCGCGCTCCACCACTTCCATCGCTGGCGTTTCCTCGGTTACGGCTTCAGCAGCGATGCCCATTGCGTGGTTCATTTTGTCCCGGCCGCGCGAGATGCCCAGCGGTGCACTCTGGATGATGGCCCGCTGGAACAGGGACGGCGCTTCGGGAGTGGCCATGAGGTGGGCGATCGCGTCACCACCGGCCGACTGGCCGAAGGCCGTCACACAGCCCGGGTCACCGCCGAACGCTGCAATGTTCCGCTGCACCCAGCGGAAGGCTTCCAGCTGGTCCAGCAGTCCCAGGTTCCCGGGCCGGCCGCTTCGCGTGGCCAGGAAGCCGAACAGCCCCAGCCGGTAGGTTACCGAGACCACGACCACCCGGTTCTCGGCGACCAGCACGGCAGGATCAAAAATCGCCAGATCCCCGGATCCTGTGGTGTAGGAGCCGCCGTGGATCCACACCATCACGGGCAGGCGCTCACCGGGCGCATGATCGCCGGGCATGGTGATGGAGAGGTTCTGGCAGTCCTCGCTACCCGGCAGCTCCCCGTAGCGGGTGCCCAGGACGTCGTCGAGGAACGGCACCGGACCCTGCGGACAGGCAGGAGCGAGCGAGGTTGCGGACAACGGTTCGTCCCAGTCCGGCACCGGAACGGGAGGCTGGAAACGGCCGGCCTTGGCGTACGGGATGCCGGTGGCCCGGACGACGTCGCCGTCCCGCCAGCCACTGACGGGACCGCAGGGCGGGTGGAAGATTGGCGCGGAAGTCACCGATTCACTTTAAACCACAACGCGAGGTCACATCCGGCCCTATCCTTGCGGTTGACTGGGCGCGGAGTGACCTCGCGTTGATTTATGCGGTGGGGATCAGTGGCCGGCGGGCACGTAACGCTTGATGGAGGCTTCCAGCTCGGCCTCAGCGGCAGCGCGGTCACCCCAGCCTTCGGCCTTGACCCACTTGCCCGGCTCCAGGTCCTTGTAGCGGGTGAAGAAGTGCTCGATCTCCTTGATCAGGAAATCGTTGACGTCGCTGACTTCCTGGATGTGGTCGAAGCGGGCATCCACGGGGACGCAGAGGATCTTGGCATCTCCGCCGCCGTCGTCAGTCATGTTGAAAACGCCGATGGGGCGGGACTCAACGATGACGCCCGGGTGCAGGTCGAAGTCCTGCAGGAGCACCAGTGCATCCAACGGGTCGCCGTCCTCGCCGAGGGTGTTCTCGAAGTATCCGTAGTGCGTGGGGTACTGCATGGAGGTGAAGAGGACGCGGTCCAGGCGGACGCGGCCGGTCTCGTGGTCAACTTCGTACTTGACGCGTGATCCCTTGGGGATCTCGATGGTCACGTCATGCTTCATGGAATGCTCCTCGGCAATTGCAGGGGGTTCGCGGCACACTTGACGGCTCACCAAAATTGAGTCTCCGTGCCGCCGACTATTATTGAGGATATAGCGAGAGGCCCTGGAATCAGGAACTTGTGGGGATATTTCAGGACTTGAGGACCAGCACCAGCATGACCAAACCAACTGCCGCGGAACCATGGCTTGACCGTGCCCGCCGGGGTCTCCGGGTGGGCGTTACTGGGCTGCGGATGTCCTGGCCGTCGGTTTTGCTGACGGCCCTGCTGGTGGTCCTCGTGGTCCCGGCTGCCCTGCTGGTTGCCCCGGGTTTCCTCGGGCCCGAACCCCCGGCCCCCGCTCCGCCGGCGCCGGCATGGCAGCAGCCTCCCGCCACACTCTCGCCCGAGCAGGGACTTGCGCCGCTGAATGACTCGGCGGCCGTGCCGCTCGCGGCGAGCGTGACCGCCCAATTGGAACCCCTGTTGAAGACCGACGGCGGCGGTACTTTCACGGGATTGGTCCAGGATGCGCTCACGGGCCAGGTCCTTTTTGACCGCGGGGGTTCCGAGAACCGGGTGCCGGCTTCCAACATGAAGCTGCTGACCGCGGTGGCAGCTTTGCGCTCCCTCGGTCCCGGGCACCGCTTTACCACCGAGGTGGTGGCGGGCCCTGCAGCCGGGCAGGTGGTGCTGGTGGGCGGCGGCGACGTCCTCCTCGGACCCGGGGAATCGAACGGGGACCTGGTGATGGGCCATGCCGGCCTGGCCACGCTGGCTGCCCAAACGGTCCAAGCCCTGTCAGCAGCCGGAACCGCCGGGGAAATAAAGATCCTGGTAGACGATTCCTTGTTTACCGGTCCCGCCCTGAACCCGGCCTGGGAGAGCGGGGACGTGGCCGCCGGGGAAGTGGCGCCCCTGTATGCGCTGGCCCTGAACTCGGGCCGTTACGATCCCGCCGTCACCACCGGCCCCCGCCCCCAGGACTCGGCCATCACCGTGGCTGAGGAATTCGCGGCCCGGCTGCGGACGGCGGGTGCGGCCGCGGGACTGACCGTTGCAGCCGCCGTCGAGCGTTCGCCACAGCAGGCACCAGCGGGTGAACCGGCCGAAGGCGCAGGCGGCGAGCCGGTGGTCCTGGCCGGGGTGCAGTCGGCAACGGTGGCTGAACAGGTGGACCATATGCTGCAGGAATCGGACAACTACCTCGCCGAAGTCCTGGGACGGATGGCGGCAATAGCGGCAGGCCAGGCAGGCAGCAATGACGGCGCCACGGCTGCCGTCCGGGCGCTGCTCGCCGACGCCGGTATACCCGTCGACGCCATGAAACTGGTGGACGTGTGCGGCCTGGCCATGGGCAACCAGGTCTCGGCCCGCCAGTTCGCGGAGGTGGTGCGGGCCATTACCTCTGGCACGGACAGCAGGCTCCGTGCCGCGCTGGACGGCTTTCCGGTAGCGGGCCTCACCGGAACCCTGGACACCCGCTACGGCGACGATTCAACAGCCCGGGGCGCAGGATTGGTCCGTGCCAAGACGGGCACCCTGAACTCGGTGCTGGCGCTCAGCGGCTACGTGGTTGATGCCGACGGCCGCCTCCTGGTCTTCTCCTTTATCGGCAACGGGCTGGCACCGGGCGCTGCGGGCAACAGGGTGGCCCTTGACCGGGCTGCCACCGCGCTCGCGGCCTGCGGCTGCCGCTAGCACCCTGCTGCCGCTACGACTCGGGACTCGGGCGTGGGTGCGGCAAGCGTGGTCCTGCCCCGTATGAGCTGCCAGGGCCAGCACCGCTTGTGCGGCCCCGGGCCCTCCATGCTGAGCTGACAGCGGCCTGTCCGCGGTTCGCCGGTGAGCGAACTTAAGGGCGATCCCCAGCCTGCTGTGTTCTGATGGGAACTATGGAGTCCACTGCAGGTGAGTCGTCAGCCCAAACGTTGTCCAGCCAGGCCTCGGCCCTGATTAATTGGGACCTCGCCGCCTCCACCGCGGCGCGGCTGGTTCCTGCCGGGCCGGTCCTGACCCAGGCGGCTATTGGTGACGCGGTGGAAAGCCTCCGCCGGCTTGCCGACGCTTCGGTTGAACACGTGCATGTGATCACCGGGCTGGAAGCGGCAAGGGACCTCCGGGATTCAAACGTGCTGGTGGTTGACCGGGCCTCGTGGGCAAAGGCAAACACCCAAAGCTTCGCCGTGATGCTGAAGCCGGCCATGGAGAAGATGCTCGAAAACCGGCGCGGAAACCTTACCCCGGCCGCGGCCAGCGTCAGCGGCGCCATCACCGGCAGCCAGTTGGGCGCCGTCCTGGCGTTCCTGTCGAGCAAGGTCCTGGGCCAGTACGATCCGTTTGCCGCCCTGGCCGAAGGTTCCACTGCGCCCTCCGGCGGACGCCTGCTCCTGGTGGCGCCCAACATCGTGGCGGTTGAGCGGGAACTGAACGTCGCCCCTGAGGATTTCCGCCTGTGGGTGTGCCTGCATGAGCAGACACACCGGGTGCAGTTCGCTGCCGCCCCCTGGCTGCGGCACCACATGCTGGAGCAGATCGACGAGCTCAGCGTCCATCTGCTCGGCAACGTTGACACCCTGATGGAGCGTGCCACCGCAGCTGCCCGCTCGCTGAAGGACCGCACCGGCAACGGAAACACCCCGGGCCGCGGCGCCATCCTGGACCTCCTGCAGGACCCGGAGGAAAAGGCCGCCATCTCGCACCTGACCGCTGTGATGAGCCTCCTCGAGGGCCACGCCAACGTGGTGATGGATGCCGTTGACGCCAGCATCGTGCCGTCAGTGAAAACCATCCGGCAGCGCTTTAACGACCGCGGCAAGGACCGTGGCGTGATCGAGAAATTCCTCCGCAACCTCCTCGGCCTGGACGCGAAAATGCGCCAGTACTCCGACGGCGCCCGGTTCGTCCGCGCCGTCGTGGACGTCGCGGGAATGGAGGGCTTCAACAGGGTCTGGGAGTCGGCCGACCACCTGCCCACGGAACCTGAAATCCACGACGCCAAGCTGTGGCTTGAGCGGATGGGGCTCTGATTGCCGGGCGCCAGCCTGCCTGACGCGTCCCCGCCGACGGCACGCATCACCGCTTCTGCCCATCGCAGTGGCCGACGGCGGCCTGGAAGGCTGGCGCCCGTCGTCGGCACAGCGCGGAAAATGCTCCGGGACGTCCTGGCCCAGGCCGGATATCCAGAGCACGTCATTGTGGCCTGCAGCGGCGGCCCGGATTCCCTCGCCCTGGCGTCGGTGGCCGCCTACTTCGCCCGCCGCGGGCACGTCGACGGCCACCCCTTAACAGTGGGCGCAGTGGTGGTGGACCACCAGCTGCAGGAGGGTTCGGCACAGGTGGCTGCGGAGACAGCCCACGTCCTGCAGGAACTGGGCCTCGCCCCCGTGGAAATCCGGACCGTGACCGTGGCCGGAGAAGGCCTCGGGCCGGAAGCCGCCGCGCGGGAAGCCCGGCATGCAGCGCTTGAGGCGGCGGCCGTGAGCCAGGGCGCGGCTGCCATCCTGTTGGGACACACTTTGGACGACCAGGCCGAACAGGTGCTGCTGGGCCTGGCCCGGGGCTCGGGGACCCGGTCGCTGGCAGGAATGAGGCCTGCCCGCGGCATGCTGCTTCGCCCATTCCTGGGGCTTCGCCGGGCGGACACCGAGGAAATCTGCGCCATTGAGGAACTGCAGCCCTGGCACGATCCCAGCAACTCGGACCCCGCATTCGCCCGGTCACGTACCCGGGTGGAGGTGCTGCCGCACCTTGAGGAAAAACTCGGCCCCGGCGTCGCGGAATCCCTCGCCCGCTCGGCTTCCATCCTGCAGTTGGACGCCGACTACCTGGAGGATGTGGCGGAAGCCACCTTCGCGTCCCTGGTGGAGCGGAACGGCCAGGAACTGAGCCTCCCGGAGGACGCGTTGCGGGACTTGGCCCCGGCGATCAGGTTCCGCGTGATCGCCAAGGCAGCGGCCGACGTTGGGGGGCAGCAGCCCAGCTACCAGCGCCTTCTGGCGGCGGAAGCACTGCTGCGGCGGCAGGGTTCTGCAGGTCCCGTTGAACTGCCCGGGGGAGTGAGCGTGTTCCGGTTGTCGCTCGCGCAGCTCGAAGACCTCCCGGCCGCCGGTGGCCCGGCCGCCGCGGATAAGGGCACACCCGTTCCCCGCAGAGGCGCACGCTGTGGGAAGCTAGTACTCCGGCCTCAAAAACCGCCCGCAAAATAGTCGCACCCCGCATCTACACAGGAGCCATTGGTGGATTCAAACGACGTCCAGGCAGACCTCAAGCACGTTCTCTACACCAAGGAGCAGATCCAGCAGCGGATCACGGAGCTCGCTGCGCAGATCGACAAGGACTACGAGGGCCGCGAGATCCTCATTGTGGGCGTCCTCAAGGGTGCAGTCATGGTCATGGCTGACCTTGCCCGGGCACTGCACAGCCACATTTCCATGGACTGGATGGCTGTTTCCTCCTACGGCTCCGGCACCCAGTCCTCCGGAGTGGTCCGCATCCTGAAGGACCTGGACACGGACCTGATGGGCAAGGACGTGCTGATCGTCGAGGACATCATCGACTCCGGCCTCACGCTGTCCTGGCTGAAGACCAACCTGGAATCGCGCGGCACGGCTTCGGTGGAAATCTGCACGGCCTTCCGCAAGCCCACGGCCGCCAAGGTGGAGATCGACGTCAAGTACGTCGGCTACGACATCCCCAATGAATTCGTGGTGGGCTACGGCCTGGACTACGCCGAGAAGTACCGCAACCTCGACTTCGTGGGAACCCTCGCGCCGCACGTTTACGAGTAGGATCCGCCGGCGGGGGCATTGCCACCTCGCCATATGCCGGCCGATGTCTGGGGGCAGATGATGCCGGCGCCCCCGGTTCCAGGCCCGTGCAGCCTCCTGCCCGAGTGGCGGCGGCCACTACGCCCAGAGGGAACTTTTGCCCGGCACCATGCGTGATCTACTCCGGACGGTGTATAGCTAGAAGCTGACGCAGCACCATCACGCGCGCAGATTTCTCGCCGTGCAGCACTACCAGGAGGGACGGGGCCAGCCCCCGACACAGATGAAAGCTAAGAACTTCTTCAAGGGCCCGGGCATCTGGATCGTCGTCGTGATCGGCATGCTCCTGGTGGCTTTTGCAACGCTGGCTCCCGGCGGTGCCGCACGGATTGACACTGACAAGGGCCTCGAACTGCTCGCCGGCGATAACGTTGAGCAGGCAAAGATCTTCGATGGTGAAAACCGCGTTGACCTCGTGCTGAAGGAAAACTATCAGCTGGACGGGCAGGACAAGGGCAAGAGCGTCCAGTTCTTCTTCGTTGATGCCCGCGCCCAGGACGTTGTCCGGGCTGTCACCGCTTCCGCACCCAGCGGGGGTTACACGGACCAGCCGATCGAAAGCAACTGGTTCTCCGGCCTGCTCTCCCTCCTCATTCCGGTCATCCTCCTGGGCGCGCTTTTCTGGTTCCTCATGACCCGCATGCAGGGTGGCGGCTCCAAGATCATGCAGTTCGGCAAGTCCAAGGCGAAGATGGTCAGCAAGGACATGCCGCAGGTGACGTTCGCTGACGTGGCAGGCTCCGACGAGGCTGTGGAGGAACTCCAGGAGATCAAGGAATTCCTGCAGGAGCCGGCCAAGTTCCAGGCTGTTGGTGCCAAGATCCCCAAGGGCGTGCTGCTGTACGGCCCTCCCGGCACCGGTAAGACCCTCCTCGCCCGGGCCGTCGCAGGCGAGGCCGGCGTTCCCTTCTTCTCCATCTCCGGCTCGGACTTTGTGGAAATGTTCGTCGGCGTGGGCGCCTCCCGTGTCCGCGACCTTTTTGAGCAGGCCAAGACGAACTCGCCCGCCATCATCTTCGTGGATGAAATCGACGCGGTGGGCCGCCACCGTGGTGCCGGCATCGGCGGCGGCAACGACGAACGTGAGCAGACCCTCAACCAGCTCCTGGTGGAGATGGACGGCTTCGACGTCAAGACCAACGTCATCCTGATCGCTGCCACCAACCGTCCCGACGTGCTGGACCCCGCGCTGCTGCGTCCGGGCCGCTTCGACCGCCAGATCGGCGTGGATGCGCCGGATCTGATCGGCCGCGACCAGATCCTGCAGGTCCACGCGAAGGGCAAGCCCATGGCGCCCGGAGTGGACCTCAAGGCGGTGGCCAAAAAGACCCCCGGCTACACCGGTGCGGACCTGGCAAACGTGCTCAATGAGGCGGCCCTCCTTACCGCCCGCTCCAATGCCAACCTCATTGATGACCGCGCTCTGGACGAGGCGATCGACCGCGTCATGGCCGGCCCGCAGAAGCGCAGCCGGGTAATGAAGGAACACGAGCGCAAGATCACCGCTTACCACGAAGGCGGCCACGCCCTGGTGGCAGCCGCGCTGCGGAACTCTGCGCCGGTCACCAAGATCACCATCCTTCCCCGCGGCCGTGCGCTCGGCTACACGATGGTGGTCCCGGAGAACGACAAGTACTCAGTGACCCGCAACGAGCTGCTGGACCAGATGGCCTACGCCATGGGAGGCCGCGTCGCCGAGGAAATCGTCTTCCACGATCCCTCCACCGGTGCCTCCAACGACATCGAAAAGGCCACCGGCACCGCCCGCAAGATGGTGACCGAATACGGCATGAGCGAACGAGTTGGCGCCGTGCGCCTGGGCCAGGGCGGCGGAGAGCCGTTCCTGGGCCGCGACGCCGGGCACGAGCGCAACTACTCGGACCAGATTGCATACGTGGTGGACGAGGAAGTTCGCAGGCTGATTGACCAGGCCCATGACGAGGCCTACGCCATCCTCATCGAGAACAGGGACGTCCTGGACCGCCTGGCCCTCGAGTTGCTGGAACGTGAAACGCTGAACCAGTCCGAGATCGCCGACATCTTCCGTGACATCCGCAAGCGTGACTTCCGCGAGGTGTGGCTGTCCAAGGAAACCCGCCCGGTCCACACGGCCGGGCCGGTGGAATCCCGCCAGGAAAAGGCGGAGCGCGAGGCCCAGGAGGAAGCCAAGCAAGCGCGCCTGGACGAGCCGCTGGACGCCCAGCCGCCGCATCCGCAGGGAGT
The DNA here is from genome assembly GCF_059091165.1 of Arthrobacter sp. Hb9-2. NCBI lineage: Bacteria > Bacillati > Actinomycetota > Actinomycetes > Micrococcales > Micrococcaceae > Arthrobacter > Arthrobacter sp. Hb9-2. Next base: position 60,723 of record NZ_JBNHGJ010000022.1, read on the forward strand.
CCCGGAGGACGCCCCGTTCCAGGGAGGCATCCCCGACTCGGGGCCTGACGCCCTTCGCGGCTAAGCTTTCTACCGTGACCCACTTCGACGACGACGACGTTCCCGCCTCCGCCGTACATCTGGCGGAAGGCGGCGCCCACCACTCCAAACACCAGAAAGTGGACCGGCCCCGGATCGAGGCAGCGGTCCGTGAGATTCTCCTGGCCATCGGAGAGGACCCGGACCGCGCCGGCCTCGTGGACACCCCAAAGCGGGTGGGCAAGGCCTATGCCGAGATGTTTGCCGGGCTGCACCACGACCCGGCCGAGATCCTCGCCACCACCTTTGACCTTGACCATGAGGAGCTCGTCCTGGTCAAGGACATCCCGTTCTATTCCACCTGCGAGCACCATTTGGTGCCGTTCCACGGAGTGGCCCACGTAGGCTACATCCCCTCGCACGACGGCAAGGTGACCGGGCTGAGCAAGCTGGCCCGGCTGGTGGACATGTACGCTCGCCGGCCCCAGGTGCAGGAGCGCCTCACCACGGAAATCGTCGAAGCGATGGTCAACCACCTCAAGCCCCGCGGCGCGATCGTCGTCGTCGAATGCGAACACATGTGCATGTCCATGCGCGGTATCCGCAAGCCCGGAGCAAAGACCGTCACCAGTGCGGTCCGCGGGCAGCTTCATGACCCGGCCACCCGTGCCGAAGCCATGAGCCTCATCCTCGGAAGGTAATCATCAAACCATGGATTCACTAGCTGCAGCGCCGGGAACCGGCCCCGCAACCTCTCCGCTGCCCATCCTGCGCAAACCGCGGCCGGTGGCCCGTTTTGAAGACCTGCCAATCGACCGCACCCTCGTGATGGGCATCGTCAACGTCACCCCGGACTCCTTCAGCGACGGCGGCAAGCATGCGACGGCGGACACCGCCATAGCGGCCGGCCTCCGGATGTTCTACTCCGGCGCGGACATCATCGACGTCGGCGGGGAATCCACCCGACCCGGCGCAGAGGACGTCAGCCCGGAAGAAGAACAACAGCGTGTGATCCCCGTGATCGAGGCGCTCGTGAAAGCCGGTGCCCTTGTCAGCATCGACACCGTCCGCGCTTCCACGGCAGCCGCCGCCCTTCAGGCCGGCGCCGCCATCATCAATGACGTCTCCGGCCTCACGATTGAACCGGAGATGGCCGAGCTCGTGGCGTCCTCCAAGGCCCCGTACATCCTCACCCACCGCCGTGGTGACGCCCGCACCATGAACTCCCTGGCGGAGTACAAGGACGTTGCCGGCGAAGTGGTGGCTGAACTGGCCGGGGTGCGGGACAAGCTCTACGCCGCCGGGGTCAGCCAGGAACAGATCATCATCGATCCAGGCCTGGGGTTCGCCAAGAATGATGCCCAGAACTGGGAGCTCCTGCAGAACCTGGACCAGCTGGAAAGCCTGGGCCACAGGATCCTCGTGGGTGCCTCCCGCAAGCGGTTCCTCGGCACCCTGCTGACGGTGGCTGGTAAATCCGCTGCCCCGCAGGAGCGGGATGCTGCCACCGCGGCGATCACTGCCATCAGCGCCTACCGCGGCGCCTGGGCCGTACGCGTGCACGACGTCGGCCCCAGCCTGGACGCCGTCAAGGTTGCCGCGCGCATGGCCGCCCCAAGAACCAGCCAGTAGGCCCAGCCATGGACAGGATTACGCTGACCGGCGTCACCGCCGTCGGCCATCACGGCGTCTTTGATTTTGAACGCCGCGAGGGGCAGCCTTTTGTTGTGGACGCGGTGCTTTATTTGGACTTCGCCAAGGCGGCGGAATCCGATGACGTCCGGGACACCGCGCACTACGGCGAGGTGGCTCAGCGTATTGCTGAGTGGATATCGGGGGAACCGCTGAACCTGATAGAGGCGCTGGCCGTCCGGATCGCGGACAGCCTGCTGAATGAATTCCGGCTCCAAGCCGTGGACGTCACGGTGCATAAGCCACAGGCGCCCATCGAGGTGCCCTTCGGGGATGTGGCCGTCAGCGTCCACCGTGCCCGGAACAACGGGGAGAGTCCAGTCCAGGGGGAAAGACCATGAACTCCGGTTATTCCAAGGTGGTGTTGGCACTGGGCAGCAACCTGGGTGAGCGCAACGAGACACTGACCGAGGCGGTTGCGGATCTCGTTGACCCGCCGGAGATCCGCCTCCTCGCTGTGTCGCCCATTGTCCAGACCAAGGCCGTCGGCGGACCGTCCGGCCAGCCGGACTTCCTGAACATGGTCATCACGGTGGAAACCAACCTGACCCCGCACGAGCTGCTGGAACATTGCCAGTCTGTGGAAAACAAGCACCACCGAGTGCGGGAGGTGCGCTGGGGGCCGCGTACGCTCGACGTCGATATCATCACCTACGGCGACCTCCGCAGCGATGATCCGGTCCTGACCCTGCCGCATCCCCGCGCCGCCACCCGTGCCTTCGTTCTCTACCCGTGGTCGCTCATTGAGCCGGCTGCCACGCTGGACGGCGAACGCATCAGCACTTTGGCTGCGTGGGCGGAGGATTTTGGCGACCTCGCGCCGTTCGACGGCTTCGGCGACTTTGACGGCCTGCCCACCGCGGGGGCGGTGGAGGACCGATGAAACCCATCAATCCGCTGCGCCTCCTGCTCATCGGCTTCATCCTGGCCGTGGCCGGCTGGTCGGCTACCGTGGTGACGAGCCGTTACAGCATGGCCACTCCGGTCCTGCCGCTTACGGCGCTGGCCACCATGGGCGTCATTGTCGCCATTACCTTGACCCTGGGCATCCGGGTCCTGCGGTGGCGCAACAGCAACAAGCCCAACAGCACGCAAAAGAAAAAGGTGCTCGATCCGCTCCTCGCAGCCCGGACGCTGGTGTTGGCCCAGGCCTGTGCCTATGCCGGGACGGTCCTGCTCGGCTGGCATGTGGGGATCTTCCTGGACCAGCTGCGGATCTGGAGCCTGCGCAGCAACCAGAGCATCACCTGGATGGCGCTGGCGATGGCCGGTGGCGGACTGGTGATGATCGTGGTGGGACTGCTGGTTGAACGGTTCTGCAGGATCCCGCCGGAGGACGGCGACACCACGGGTGCAGACGGAAAACCGGGCCGCGCGGTACGCGGGGAAGCCGCGGGGGAAGGCGAATATGCATACCGAGGCGATTGACCCGCCGGGAATCGTCTGGCAGCGGGTGTCACCCAAATACGTCACTGTCCGGCTGGTGCAGTGGGCGCTGGGGAACCTCATCACCGTCCTCCTCCTGTCACTGCCCCTGGTTTTGGTGCTCATGGACGTCTGGGCCTGGCCGCCGCTGTGGCTGGCCGTCACCGTCCCGTCCGTTGCATTCGTCCTCGCCATCTGGCGGCTGGTGCTGATCCCGCGCCAGGTGCGGGCCATCGGGTATGCCGAACGGGACGATGACCTGCTGGTCAGGACCGGCATCTTCTTCCAGCGCACCATGGCCGTACCCTACGGCCGGATGCAGTACGTGGACATCGGAGTAGGGCCTGTGGAACGCGGACTTGGCCTCTGCACGCTGAAGCTGCACACCGCCTCGCCGGGAACGAACGCCCAGATCCCTGGGCTGCCCGCGGCGGAGGGCGCGCGGCTGCGCGAGCAGCTCGCTGCCCGGGGCGAAGCCAGGCTGGCAGGACTGTGACGGCAGAGGGGCCGCGTCCTGAGCCGGGGGGCCCTGCCACTGTCCCTGCCTCCGAAAGCGCCGTGCCGGACCCTTCGCCCGGCACCGCGGCCGGCGGCGAATGGCTGCGGGTGCACCCGGCGTCCCCCTTCGTGCGCGGCTGGGTGGCCCTTGCCGCCATCGGCTTTTTCGTCGGCCGGGACTTTTTTGAGCGGGCGCTGCAGGGCAGGCCCATCCTCGAAGATGAATTCGCCGGCCGGGCACCGTTCCTGCTGGCCGGGGGCGCCGTGATGCTGCTCATCGCGGTGCTGGGCTTTATCCTCACCTGGTACTTCACCAAGTACCAAGTGTCTGGTGGCTACGTCCGGGTCAACACCGGCTTCATTTTCCGGCAGCAGCGCCAGGCGCGGCTGGACCGCGTCCAGGCCATCGACATCGTGCAGCCCCTGCTGGCCCGGATCTTTGGCCTGGCCGAGCTCAAGTTCGAGGTGGCCGACGCAGGAGAGTCCGCCGTCCGGCTGGCCTACCTGAAGATGGACGACGCCCGCCAGCTCCGGGCCACCATCCTGGCCAGGGCAGCCGGGGTGACCCTTGATCCTTCCCGCCCGGAAGAGCCGGCACCCGAGGCGCCGGAGTTTCCGGTACTGTCCGTGCCGCCGTCGCGCCTTGTCGGTTCCCTGCTGCTCAGCGAGCAGAGCGTCATTGTGGTGCTGGGCGCCGCGGCATCCGTCTTTTTGACTGCCGTCACGGGCAATGCAGCGTTCTACTTCTACCTGATTCCCGCTGCGCTCGGCCTGGCAGCCAGCTACTGGGGGCTGTTCAACAAGGGGTACAACTTCACGGCGGCCATCTCGCCCGATGGCATTCGGCTGCGCTACGGACTGCTGGACACCCAGGCCCAGACACTTCCGCCGGGCCGGATCCAAGCTTTGAAAGTTATCCAGCCGCCGCTCTGGCGGGCGCTTGGCTGGTACCGGATCCAGGTCAACGTGGCTGGCTACGGCATCATTGAAAGCGCCGGCGAGGGCTCGGGCCGGACCACCCTGCTGCCGGTGGGCAGGCTCGATGACGTGATGTCGATCCTCGCGCTGATGCTTCCGGATCCCGGCACGGCGCAGCCCGCCGTGGTGTTCGGTGCCGGGCTCCACGGGCTGGATACCGACGGCGGTTTCGTCACCACTCCGCGCAGCGCCCGCCTCCTGGCACCGCTGGGATGGCGCCGGAACGGATTCACGGCCACGGACACCGCATTGCTGATCCGCTCAGGCCGCTGGTGGCGGGAGCTCGTGGTGGTGCCGCACCAGCGGACCCAGTCCATGGCATTGCACCAGGGCCCGCTGGCACGCCGGTTCAGGGTAGCCGACCTGCTGCTGCACACCACGGTTGGCCCTGTCACGCCGCGCCTTCGGCAGGCAGACGTGCGGCAGGCGATGGCGCTCTTCGACGAACAATCGGCTCGCGCCCGGTTGGCACGAAAGCGGCAGACCACTGAGCAATGGCTTCGGCAGGTAGCTCCAGGGGTTGAGCCTGCAACCCGGCCCGCCGAAACCAAGCCTGCCGAAACCAAGCCCGCCGATACCCCAGTCCCAACCCAGGAAGGCCCGCAGCATGGCTAAACCCGGACGCCTCGGCGTCGGAATTGTCGGCGCAGGAAAGGTGGGCGCGGTGCTGGGCGCCGCCCTGCGCGCGGCCGAACACGCCGTCGTCGGTGTCTCAGCGGTTTCCGAAGCAAGCCGTGAACGGGCGGAAACGCTGCTTCCCGGGGTCCCTGTCCTGGAAGTCCAGGACATCGTGGAGCGTGCCGAGCTGGTGCTGCTGGCGGTGCCGGACGACGCCCTGCCGGACCTCGTGGACGGCCTCGCGAAACTGGGTGCGTGGCAGCCCGGCCAACTGGTCGCCCACACGTCGGGCCGGTTCGGGGTGGGGGTCCTGCATCCGGTGCGGGCTGCGGGGGCCGTCCCGCTTGCCCTGCATCCGGCCATGACCTTCACCGGGATGAGCCTTGACCTGACCCGCCTGCTGGACTGCACCTTCGGCGTCACCGCGGATGCCGCCATGTTGCCCATCGCGCAGGCGCTGGTAGTGGAAATGGGCGCAGAGCCGGTGGCCATTGCCGAGGCGGACAGGACGCTGTACCACGCGGCCCTGGCGCACGGTTCCAACCATCTCGTCACCCTTGTGGCGCAGGCTTCGGAGCTGCTGGCTGAGGTGGGAGTGGAGGCGCCGGAGCGGATGCTGGGTCCGCTGTTGCGGGCAACCCTGGAGAACGCGCTGGCCTCCGGGGAGTCCGCCCTCACCGGCCCGGTAGCCCGCGGCGACACGGGAACTGTGAAGGCGCATGCCGAGGCGTTGCGGGAGTTCGACGGCGGCGGGCAGGGGGACGTGCTCGCGGCGTACCTGGCGATGGCGCGGGCCACAGCCCTGCGCGCCGAGGGGCGCGGGCTGCTGAAACCTGACCAGCTGCGGGAGTTGCGCAAGGCCTTGGAACCGGAGGAAGACTGAGAATGCCCATCAAACTAGTCACAACTGTTGCCGACCTGCACGCGGAGAGCGCCCGGCTCCTGGCGTCCCAGCGCGGGACTTCCCAGGGCCTGGTGCCCACCATGGGTGCGCTGCACCAGGGGCATGCCGCCTTGGCCCGGACCGCCGTCGAACAGAACGATGTTGTGGTGGCCACCATCTTCGTCAACCCGCTGCAGTTCGGCGACGCCACTGACTTGGACCGCTACCCGCGGACGCTCGACGCCGACCTCGCCCTGCTTGAAGAGCAGGGAGTCGACCTGGCCTTTGCCCCGACGGTGGACGAGGTGTACCCGGGCGGCATGCCGCTGGTGCGGATCACCTCCGGAGTGCTGGGGGAGAAGTGGGAGGGTGCTTCACGGCCGGGCCACTTCGACGGCGCCCTCACGGTAGTGGCCAAGCTGCTGCACTATGGAATCCCGGGGGCAGGGCTGCCCGCTTCCGGCGTGGCGGAGGCAGGCCTGCCCGCCTACCGCGCCTACTTCGGGCAGAAGGACGCCCAGCAGTTGGCGCTGGTCCGGCGGATGGTGGCCGACCTGAACTTCCCGGTGGAAATCGTGGCAGTGCCCACCGTGCGTGCCGTCGACGGGCTGGCGCTGTCCAGCCGCAACCGCTTCCTGTCCGGGGAAGAGCGCGAGGCGGCACTGGTGCTGTTCCGCGCACTGCGGCTGCTGGAGGAGCGGGCGAAGGCCCGGGAGCCGCTGGATCTTGGGTCGGCGCAGGAGATGGTGGAGTCCCAGCCGCTGGTGGGTTTGGACTACTTCGATGTTGTTGACCCGGCCACCTTGGAACCGCTGGCCGAGAACTGCCGCGAGACACCGTTCCGGGGTGAAGCCCTGGCGATAATAGCTGCGAAGGTGGGACCGGTGCGGCTGATAGATAACCTCCCATTGAGTTCATAGCCGGGCGCCAACGGCAGGTCGGCGGTCTTCACTAGGCCACCACCCCTGTTGGCGGGGCGGGCATTCCGGTATGCTCAAATTGTTGCCCCAGACCTTGGCATCGCCTTATTTCGGCGACCAGGAGGACCAACTATCTGCGCGGGCACCCCATACTCCAACACCGTATTTGCCTATGTGCATTGTGCTGCCCGGCCGTCCAACATCCGGCCCAGCCGCGTTCGTGCCTGCAGCGGGCACGGATGCACCGTGCATTTCTCCCTGTGGCTGACGTGCCACGTCCATTTCAGAAGCAGATTCCCATGATCAGCTCAACCAGGGACAGAATCCCTGTTGGAGACCTCGATGTCTACAAGTCATGAAATTGCTCTCCCCACCCCCACGCCCAGTCGCGGTCGGACGTCATCAGGGTTGCATCCCGTGACGCCCCACCTAAGCCCGATAGGAGTGCAGGCGCTCGAGATCATCAGCTCAATCCTTGATGATCCTTCTCCCGGGCTTGCCGACATCAAGCTGCGACTGCGCTCGTGCGTTGCCAATCATCCCGGCCACCCTGAGCAGGCGCTGCTTGCCCACCTGACGGAGAGATCCAGCCGCGCCAATTCGAAAAGCGGCCCTCATTCTGTGTAAGTAAACTGGGCAGAGACGGTGAGTATCCTTAGGTGAGGACACGCCGTTCCGGTTCAGCCAGCAGCCGGCTCTGCGCCAGCGGACCGAATCAGGGATCAGGGGCTCACAATGGATGTTGCACCCGGGCTTGCCGCGGGTGAAGAAGACCTGTGTCGCCCCTATCTCGCCAAACTGCCCGTTACCGGCGCTGCTGTTTCCCTCTTCGGCGGTGCCACGGCTGAAACACTGGTGTGTGCGAGCGATGCCCTGGCTGCCCGCCTTGACGAACTTCAGTTCAGTCTGGGTGAAGGACCGCGCTGGCGGGCCGTCCGGACCCGGCTGCCCGTGCTCGTCCCGGATGCCCAGTCCGTGCTGCACCCTGACTGGCCCATGTTTGACAAGGCGATCAGCGGCACGGACGCAGCTGCGCTGTTTGTCTTCCCGCTGACGGTGGGGGCCGCGGACCTGGGTGTAGTGGAGCTCTACCATTCAGTACCGGGAACACTCAGCAGGACTGAGCAGGCAACAGCGGCTATGCTTGCCGGCCAGACCTCGTGGTGCCTCCTCCGAAAGATCCTTACCGTCAGCTCACCGGAGGCGGATGCAGCCGCGGATCCGGTCCTTATGTCGCGCCGTGAAATTCACCAGGCCACGGGTATGGTCCTTGCCCAATCCGGCGCCAGTGCGGCGGACGCGCTGCTGATGCTGCGGGCTTATGCCTTCGCCCACGACCTCACCCTGCGGGAGACGGCCGGCGCGGTCATTGAAGGCCGGTTGTCCTTCGAGTCAGGCCCCAGAAACGGCCCTCAGGCCAGCCCTCTGCAGTAAAATAGCGCCATGCCATCAACTACCCGCGCGGAGCGCGTCAGCGTGGCGTTCGTGAAACTCACGGACACCCTGGTTGCGGACTATGACGTTCTGGACCTGCTGCACACCTTGGTCGAAGAGTCCGTAGGGCTCCTCGATGTGGCGGCTGCCGGGCTGGTGCTGGCTGATCCCAATGGGGAACTGCAGGTTCTGGCGTCAACGAGTGAGGAAAGCCAGCTCGTGGAGGTCCTCCAATTGCGCGCCGGGGAAGGCCCCTGCGTTGAGTGCTATGCCACTGGTCTTGTGGTGGAGGTGGACGACGTTCGATCCCTTGCCCGCTGGCCTGAGTTCAAGGCCGCGGCGTTGTCCCAGGGCTTCCGTTCGGTGCATGCGGTGCCCATGCGCATCCACGGCCGGACCATCGGCGCGATGGGACTCTTCGGCTCCAGCCCGGGGTCACTGACAGAAGAGGATTCGGCAATCGGACAGGCGCTGGCCGACGTCGCCACCATCAGCCTCATTCACGAACGCACCATCCGGGAGGCGGCCGTCGTCAACGAGCAGCTGCAGCGGGCGTTGAACAGCCGGGTATTGATTGAACAGGCCAAGGGAGTCATCGCGCACACGTCCGGGGTGGACATGAACGAGGCGTTCAGGCTGCTACGGGACCATGCCCGTGCCCACAATGAAGGACTTCATGAGACAGCCGGCCGTATTGTGGACCGGAGCCTGACCCTTTAGCCGGACCCTACCGGGCCTGCCAGTAAGCCGGACCTGCCAGTAGGCCGGGCCCGCCCCTAACCCAGCAACTCCCGGTTGCACACCAGTTGCTCCAGCAACGCCTGCTCGGGTTTGCCTGGATGCCGTGCGACGCAGCGGCGCAGCCGGGCCCGTGCCAGGTCATCGCCGGGTGTCTTTCCGCAGAGCACTTCGTCGATGATCTCCTGCGCCTGCCACCGAAGCGACTCGAGGGCGAGCTGACGAACTTCGGCAGGCGTATCGCCGGACATCCAGGGATCAGGGTCCGAGGGGACACTCTGAAACATCCGCTCTGCTGACATCGGGGCCTCCTTGCACCAGTCCGAAGCGGCCGGGGCCCCTACGGCGTCGTAAGCACTGCTCTGGAATAAACATTACAGGGGGAAAGACCGGTCTGTCTTCCCTAACGGCGAGTAAACTGGAGAGGCCATGTATCCAGAAGCGGAACTTCCACCGGCAGCGGTGGACAACGATTCTTCAGCCACGTTTCCCGCGGCGGCTCCTTCACCCATGGTTACCGAAGCTGCTGCGCCTGAAAGCGGGGCAGCCAAATCCGTGGCCAGGATCATGTCCGTGGCCTACGAACTTTTCTCCCGCCGCGGAGTGCGTGACGTGGGTGTCAACGAGCTGATCGAGCGGTCCGGGGTAGCCAAGGCAACTTTTTACCGGCATTTCCCCTCCAAAGACTCCCTGGTCCTTGCCTTCCTTGAACAGCGGGACAAGCAGTGGACCGTGGACGCCATAGTCTCGGGGGCGCGTCGGAGGGGGGAAACTCCCACCGATCAGCTTCTGGCCATTTTCGACGTCTTCGGCGACTGGTTCCTCAGCGAGGATTTTGAAGCCTGTTCCTTCATCAACGTCCTGCTGGAGATGGGCCCGGCCCATCCGCTGGGCCAGGCGAGCATCGATTACCTCGCCAAGATCCGGGGGCATGTGCAGGTCCTGGCTGAAGAAGCAGGACTCCAACGTCCCGAGGAGTTTGCCCGGTCCTGGCACATCCTCATGAAGGGCTCCATTATCTCTGCTACCGAGGGCGACATGCAGGCGGCCAAGCGCGCACAGCAGATGGCCGGCTGGTTGATCGAGCACCACCGGAGCTAGCTCAACCATCAGGTAGCGGGGCACTGGCATTTTCCCGTGCCAGTCCAGCCTCTCGTCGCCGCAGGATGGCCTAAGAATACTCAGCTTGCTTATTACTTTCCGCCTTCCTAGGCTGGAAACCGTCAGGCAAAGGACTCTCGAAGCGGCACCGCCGCGCGCGTATCGCCCAAGGCGGCGTCCGCCCCCAGCGAGGAGGAAAGAATGTCAGAACACAGCATCGCAGGCAAGAAGGTCGCATTCCTGTTGACGGACGGCGTCGAACAGGTTGAACTCACCAGCCCCTGGCAGGCAGTCAAGGACGCCGGCGGGCAACCCCTCCTGGTGGCCCCCAAGAGCGGAAAGCTGCAGGGTTACAAAGGGACCGAAAAAGGTGACACATTCGACGTCGACCTAACAGTCGCCGAGGCGAACGCCTCCGACTTTGACGCCCTGGTCCTTCCCGGTGGCGTAGTTAACGCGGACCACCTCCGCGTGGACAAGGACGCCCAAAGCTTCACCCGAAGCTTCTTCGAACAGCACAAGCCCGTTGCTTCCATCTGCCACGGACCTTGGCTGCTCATTGAAGCCGGAGTGGTGCGCGGGCGGAACCTCACGTCCTACCACACCCTCCAGACGGATCTAAAAAACGCAGGCGCCAACTGGACGGACGAGGAAGTGGTGGTGGACCAGGGCCTGGTCACCAGCCGCAACCCGGATGACCTCCCGGCCTTCAACGGCAAACTGGTGGAGGAAATCTCGGAGGGCCAGCACGCCGGCCAGACCGCCTGATCTCCGCAGCGGCGGCAAGGCTGGCCTCAAAGGCCGGGCCTTGCCGGCCTTCTCAATCCCCAGTGTTCCCTCAGGGTTAAAGAAAAATTCCGCGAGGAGGAATTACTCCAAGCGGTAGAGTGTTGGAGTCTGCAGCGACGCTTATCGCGCACCACTTCCACAACTCCCTGAGGGAACACGCATGTCTACCGAAGTTTCTCCGAACGCCAGCGGCCAGTCCGTCAAAGCTGCAGGAACCAAGCCCGCCGCACCGGAGAAGATGTCCCGCGAATCGGTGACCATCATCAGCACACTGTTGGTGGCAACGTTTGTGGTGATCCTCAACGAGACCATCATGAACGTCGCCCTGCAGCGGCTCATGGTGGAACTGCAGGTGGACGCGCCCACCGTCCAGTGGCTCTCCACTGGCTTTATGCTCACCATGGCCGTGGTTATCCCCACCACCGGATTCATCCTGCAGAGCCTGTCCACCAGGGCTGTGTTCATGCTGGCCATGGGCCTATTCGCCGGCGGTACCGCCCTCGCGGCAGTAGCTCCCGGCTTTGAGCTGCTCCTGCTGGCCCGTATCGTCCAGGCTGGCGGGACGGCCATCATGCTGCCGCTGCTGATGACCACCATCCTGACCCTGGTTCCGCTGGCCAAGCGCGGCGCCGTAATGGGCAACGTCAGCATCGCAATCTCGGTGGCCCCGGCCATGGGCCCCACGGTTTCGGGACTGATCCTTGAACACTTCACCTGGCGCTTTATGTTCGTGTTCGTCCTCCCAGTGGCCCTGGCCGCCCTTGCCATTGGTGCGAAGTACCTGACCAACATCGGTGAGGTGGAGAAGACGAAGCTGGACGCACTTTCCGTTGTCCTCACCGTCCCGGCATTCGGCGGACTGGTCTATGGCCTGAGCCAGATCGGCGGCGGCCACGGCGGCCAGGCCGGCCCGGGCGCCGTCGCGATCACCGCTCTGGTTATCGGTATCGTCGGCCTCACGGCATTTGTCCTTCGCCAGGTGCGCCTGCAGAAGGCCGAAGCCCCCCTGCTGGACCTGCGCGCCTTCAAATTCCGTATGTTCACCGTTTCGGTCCTGCTGATGGTGGTGGCAATGATGGCGCTGTTCGGCGGCGTCATCCTGTTGCCTTTGTACCTCCAGGAGATTCGCGGCCTTGGTTCCCTGGAGACCGGCCTGGCGCTCCTCCCCGGCGGCCTGGCGATGGGCCTGTTGGGACCGGTCATCGGCCGGCTGTTCGACAAGGTAGGGCCGCTGCCGCTCACCATCACCGGCTCCATCCTCATGGTGCTGGCCCTCTGGCAGTTCTCAATGCTCGACGCCGGCACCTCCGTGGCATGGATCGTCACCCTTCACGTGGGGCTGAGTTTCGGTTTGGCATTGCTCTTCACCCCGGCGTTCACCACCGGACTGAACCCGCTTCCGCCGCACCTCTACTCGCACGGGTCCGCCATCATGAGCACCACCCAGCAGGTGGCCGGCGCCGCGGGCACCGCCCTGCTGGTGTCCATCTTCGCGGTCGTTTCCGCGACGTCGGGCCTTGTTGCAGGGATGAGCGCCGCCTTCCTGACGGCGACCGTCATAGCCCTCGCCGCCGTCGTGCTTTCAGCGATGATGCGCAAGACCGAAGGTGCCGGCCCGGGGCACGCTCCCGGCCACTGACCCAACCAGGTAGCGCCAAGCGTCGTTTTGACCGCCCAAAACGACACTTGGCGCTACTTACTTGGGTCAGCCGGCGTAGAAGTCGGCAAGTTCCTTGATCAGCCGGTCCGGGGCTTTGATGACACCGTCGTGGCCGTGGCCGGGCAGGATGGTGTAGCTGGAGCCTGAGAGGACGTCGTGGATCTGGCCGCAGGCCACCCCGAAGTAGGCCGGGCTCTTCTCGCCCACCACGATCAGCGTCTCCAGCGGCAGTTCCAGGAACGGCTCTGCCGGCATGTCCGCGGCGATGATCGCCTTGATTTCCCGGACGCCGGTCCTCATCATCTCGCGCTGTTGTTTACCCTCAGATGTCCCGGCGGTCAGCTTGTTGGCCAGCGTCAGCATGGAGAGCGGCATGCGGGAGGAGAAGGCGCCGCCGGCTTCAAGGCCGCGCTGCAGGACAGCAAGGGCGCGGTCGTCATCCCCGGCAGCGGCGGCGCGCTCGTACTCGGCGGTCCAGTCGGCCTTGACGCTGTGGTTCACGGAGACGGCGGGGTCATAGACAGCGAGCCGTTCCACCGGGAGTGTGCGGGCGGCGTGAAGGGCAACGGCGCCGCCGAAGCTGTGGCCGAACACGTCCGTGCTGGACGTGTGCTTCATGACCGTCGCCAGGTCGCGGATGTCCACATCAAGGGTGTAGTCCTCGGGCTGGGGCGATGAGGAACCCCGGCCCCGGCGGTTGAAGGTGTGGACCGGACGGCCCAGCGCTGCACTGAGCTTCTGCGCGAACCTCGTGTAGTCCGCAGCGGTCACCATTGAGGGCGGGACAATAACAACGCCCGAACCGGCGGAAGCAAGCTCCCCACCCGTGGAGAAGAGCTCCAGAGTGCCGCCGTCGGGGGTCCTGATGTTCTCACGCGTCATGTTCCGAGCCTAGCCGAGCAACCTGAACACAGGCACCATGGACACCGTCACCCGCCTGAGGTGCACAAGGGCTGTCAGCCGAGGCTTTTGATGAGCGCGGCGCTTTGTTCGCGAATGGCGGCCAGCTCCCGGCCAAGCCCGCAGAGGATAAGACCGGCATCAGCCGCCTGCAGCGGCGAGCCGGATGTCGCCATTCCGTCAGCGCGAAGGTTAATCAGGGATTCGACCAGGCGGAAGGCGAGATCGCCGGAATCGCCTCCTGGAGCGACTGCCGGGTCACCGGGGGACAACGCCGCTCCCAGCTCCCGGTACAGGTTGCGCAGCTCCTGCCGGTCCGTGAGGAAACGCGCGAAGCGCGCGCTGCGGGCCTCGGGCAGGTGGTAGAGGACTCCGAGGTTCCAGCGGGCGCTGCACAGTTGCGTTCCGTCGTAGAGCGCGACGGCGTGGAGCCGGCTTCCGGCCGGCCCTTCAGTTGGCAGCTCCGCCACCGCACGCGCAAACTTCAGCCCGCCCAGCACGGTGCCCTCCAGCAGGTCTTCGAGGATGTCGTCCTTGGTCTTGAAGTGGTGATAGAGCGACGACTGCCTGATCCCCACGGCATCGGCAATGGAGCGGGTGGACGTGTTGGCGAACCCCTGGGTGGTGAAAAGCTCGGCCGCCGCGTCCAGGATTTCGTCACGGGCGGTGGCCCCGGGCCTGGAGGGCTGTTGGCTGCGGGGTCTCCCCGGTCCGGCTGAAGTCACCGCATCATTCTTGCACCCGCATCCGGGCCTTTCGGCGCTCCGGCTGGAGGTGAGGGGACGGAAATACAGCGGAAACAAGATGTCTATGTGCCTTTTACAGAGGCGAAACTCGTTGGGGACATCACGCTGGAAAACTATCAAGTGACCGGTATTCCGCAGCCATCGGCCGAGTGCTGCACTACCGGAAGGCTCCACCCCAACGCCGTTCCAGCCCCCGGAGAATCCGATGACCTCAACCGTTCTTCCCACCGTCCATGCGGACGATGCGGACCTGACGTCCCTTGGCTACGAGCCCACGCTTCACCGGAAACTCGGCCGCTACGCTTCCTTCGCCGCCGGCTTTTCCTTCGTGTCCATCCTGACCACCATCTTCCAGCTGTTCGCCTTTGGCTACTCGTTCGCCGGGCCGGCCTTCTTCTGGACCTGGCCGGTGGTGCTAGTGGGCCAGCTTCTTGTGGCCCTGAACTTCGCGGAACTCGCCGCCCGCTACCCGCTGTCGGGAGCCGTGTACCAGTGGGCACGCCGTGTGGGTGGCGAGGGCGTGGGCTGGTTCGCCGGCTGGTTCATGGCCATCGCCCAAGTAGTTACCGCGGCCGCCGCTGCGATCGCCCTGCAGGTGGTGCTCCCCCAGCTTTGGGACGGGTTCCAGATAGTGGGCGGTGATCCGGCGCTGAATACCGTGACCGGCGCTGCCAACGCTGTCATCCTGGGAGCAGTGCTCCTCGTGGCCACCACCATTATCAACTCCCTCGGCGTCAAGCTCATGGCCCACGTCAACTCCGTCGGCGTCACCTGCGAAATCGTCGGCGTCGTGGCCGTCATCCTTGCACTCATCAGCGCCGCGCAGCGCGGGCCCGACGTTGTTGCGGACACCACCGTGCTCCAGGGCTCGGACCTCGGGGCGGTAGGAGCCTTCCTGGTATCCGGACTGATGGCCGCCTACGTCATGGTGGGCTTCAACTCCGCCGGCGAGCTTTCCGAGGAGACCAAGGACCCCCGCCGTACCGCGCCGCGCACCATCCTTTCGGCCCTGCTCATCTCCGGAATCGGCGGAGCACTGATGATCATCACCGCCCTGATGGCCGCACCAAGCCTTGACGACGGCCGGCTCGCCACTGAAGGCCTGCCCTACGTCCTCACCGCAGTCCTGGGCACCTTCTGGGGCAAGGTCCTTCTGGTGGACGTGGCCATCGCCATCTTTGTGTGCACCCTTGCCATCCAGACAGCCGGTTCGCGGTTGGTGTTCTCCATGGCACGCGACGGGAAACTCCCGGCCTCGGCGCTGCTGTCCTCTGTCCATCCCACCCGCGGGACACCCATGTGGCCCTCGATCGTCATCGGCGCCCTGGCCGTCGGCGTGCTGGCCATCAACGTAGGCAACGCCGCCCTGTTCACCACCCTCTGCAGCGTCTGCATCGTTATGGTCTACATCGCCTACCTCCTGGTCACCGTGCCGCAGCTGCTCAACCGGCTCCGGGGCGACTGGAACCGGGTAGGGCAGACCCTGCCGGCAGGACTCTTCTCGCTGGGACGCTGGGGCCTGCCCGTCAACATCCTCGCCGTCCTCTACGGAGCGCTGATGGTGGTCAACCTCGCCTGGCCCCGGCCCGAGGTGTACGACCCGACTGGTGAAAACGGCATCCTCCTCTACTCAGCACCGCTCATGGTGGCGGTGGTCCTGCTCCTTGGACTCTGGGTCCGGCGCAGGAACCTGGCCGCCAACGCCTAAGCCACCCAAAACTTCACCAGCTTTCCGACTAACGCAACCACGCGGACCAATAGGACTGACATGACACAAGTAACCGAAAGCCCAGCAGCCGGTACGGCCACCACCGCTGGCGCCCGTGCCCACGCCAGGGAGCAGCACGGCAGGACAACTGACACCATGCGCTTCGTTCCGGCTGATTCCGCCCCGGCACGGCTGACGGCGGGCCTTCCTGAAGGCGCCATCGCCGAGCTTTCCTGGGCGGAATCCCTGGCCTTCGGCCGCTACACCACCATGGCCCTGGCCCGCGGCACCAGGATCAGGCTCACGGATACCCAGGGGGATGCCTGCGTGCATGCCCTGCTCTACCGCGCCGGAGCCCTGCACGAACGGCTCAACATCGCTGACACCGTCAAGGTCCCTTGGCAGGCCTACCCTGGTGCAGGCCACCCGCTCCTTTCCGACGCCGGCCGGCTGATTGCCACGATCGTCGCTGACAGCTCGACCCGGCACGACGCCCTGACCGGGGCCACCACACTTGAAGGCAACACGGCAAGGTACGGTGCAGGAACCGCCCACAGCGCATCTCCGGCCGCCCGGGAACTGCTCACGCTTGGCGCCCTTAAGAGTGGCCTGGGTCCCCGCGACGTGGCACCGTCGCTGTCCCTGTTCAAGGGAGCCAGCGTTGACCCTTCCGGCAGTATCACCTTCACCGGAAGTGCCGGCACGGGCGCGGCCGTCGAACTTCTGCTCCAGATGGATGCGGTCCTGGTCCTTGCCAATACAGCGCACCCGCTGGACCCGCGCACAGACTTCACCGGAACCGCCGTCGACATCGTTGCCTGGCACGCGCCGCAAGACCTCGCAGCGCTGCGAGAGGGCACCCTCACCGGGCCCCTGGCACCCGAACACCTGCAGGCACTGCACAACACCGAACACGACCTGACCGCAAGGAACGCCCGATGAACACCGCCACTTACACCGATCCCATCGCGGACGCCCGCCACCTTGCCCTCACACCGGGCGAAGTGGTCCTTGACGAATTCGTCGAAGCCCGCGGCCCCTGGTCCGCAGTGATCCCTGCCGGAGACGTGCTGACCATCGTGGACCTGGAAGGCAACCAGGCCGTGGACTGCCTGCTGTACGCCGCGGTTGACACCACCGTCCGTTACTCCGCCGCCGTCACCATCGCCCGGCAGCAGTCCATCGTCCTGACCACCGGTTCGGTCCTGCGGGCGGAAACGGGAGTTCCCCTGATGACCGTAGTGGCAGACGAGGTGGGCGTCCACGACACCATCGGCGGGGCCTGCTCCCAGGAATCAAACACCCTCCGCTACGGGCAGCACACCCGCGAACAGCACGCCTGCGTGGAGAACTTCCTGATCGAGGGCTCACGCTGGGGACTCGGGAAGCGGGACCTGGTGTCCAACATCAACTGGTTCATGAATGTTCCGGTGGACCCGGACGGCGCCCTGGGCATTGTCGACGGACTCTCCGCACCCGGAAAGCGCGTGGCACTGCGGGCAGAAGTGGACACCCTCGTGCTGGTGTCCAACTGTCCCCAGATCAACAACCCGTGCAACGGCTTCAACCCCACCCCTGTCCGCATGATCGTCACCCGGCCGGAGGCAGCCCTGTGAGCACTTTCGACACCCTCCTGATTGCCAACCGCGGCGAAATCGCCTGCCGCATCATCGAATCCGCCCGCAAGCTGGGACTCCGGACGGTGGCCGTGTTCTCCGAAGCGGACCGCGGTGCCAAGCACGTCCGGCTGGCGGACGAAGCAGTGCTCCTCGGGCCCGCGCCGGCGAAGGAATCCTACCTCCGCGTGGATGCGCTGCTGGAAGCGGCCAGGTCCACCGGTGCCGGAGCCATCCACCCCGGCTACGGCTTCCTGTCCGAGGACGCCGCCTTCGCAGAGGCAGTCGAGGCCGCGGGCCTGGTCTTTGTGGGACCCACCGCCGAACAGCTCCGCATTTTCGGCACCAAACACACCGCCAGGGATGCTGCGCGGGCGGCAGGAGTGCCGATGATCGCCGGGTCCGGGCTGCTGGCGGACGTGGACGGCGCCGTCGCGGCAGCCGCCGCAATTGGCTTCCCGCTGATGCTCAAAGCCACCGGCGGTGGCGGCGGAATCGGCATGACGGTCTGCCGCACGGAGGCCGAACTTGTGGAAAGCTTCCCGCGCGTGGCCCGCCTGGCGGGCGCCAGCTTCGGCACCGCCGGAGTGTTCGCTGAGCGGTACGTCGAAAACGCCCGGCACGTCGAGGTCCAGGTTTTCGGCGACGGCGAAGGCCGGGTGGTCAGCCTCGGTGATCGGGACTGCTCCCTCCAGCGCCGCCATCAGAAGGTCCTTGAGGAAGCGCCCGCACCGGACCTCACCGAGGAGCTGCGCGAGGAACTTCACCGCAGCTCCCGTGCCCTCTGCGCGTCCCTCAACTACCGCTCCGCCGGAACCGTGGAATTCGTCTACGATTCCGTCCGCCGCGAGGCCTCCTTCCTCGAAGTCAACGCCCGGCTCCAGGTAGAGCACCCTGTCACCGAGGCCGTCACCGGCGTGGACCTGGTGGAATGGATGCTCCGCCTGGCCCAGGGCGGCACCGAGGCCGCAACGGTCCTCGCGGAAGTACCGGACAGCCTGCCGGTTTCGGGCCACGCCGTGGAAGCACGCGTCTACGCCGAGGACCCCGCCCGCGGCTTCCAGCCCAGCGCCGGCACCGTCACCAACGCCGTCTATCCCGCGTTCGGGGACGTCCGCGTGGACGCCTGGGCCGAGACCGGCACCGAGGTTTCCACCAACTACGATCCGCTCCTGGGCAAAATCATCACCGCCGGGGCAGACCGCTCCGAAGCCCTTGACCGGCTCGCCACCGCGCTCGCCGGCACCCGCATCGACGGGATCGAGACCAACCTCGGCCTGCTCCGCGCCGCAACGGGACTGGACGTGGTCCGTGCCGTACAACACTCCACGAGCACTTTGGATAACGTGGGGGACCCGGAGCCACGCATTACCGTGGGCCGCCCCGGCCTGCAGACAACCGTGCAGGACTGGCCGGGCCGGACAGGGCTGTGGCAGATCGGCGTACCGCCCAGCGGGCCCATGGACGACCTGTCCTTCCGGCTCGGCAACACCGCCCTCGGGAACGCGGAGGGTGCTCCCGGCCTGGAATTCACCATGACCGGCCCCAGCCTGACCTTTACGCACCGCACCACTGTCTGCGTCACCGGCACTGAGGTAACAGTGACAGTTGACGGGACGGAGGTGACCACCTGGGCACCTGTCACGGTCCCCGCGGGTGGAACGCTCGACGTCGGGACCGCCGGCGGCAACGGGCTTCGCGGCTACATCCTGTTCCAGGGCGGCCTGGACATCCCGCAGTACCTGGGCAGCGCCTCAACCTTCACCCTCGGGCAGTTCGGCGGCCATGCCGGGCGCGTCCTTCGCGCAGGCGACGTGCTCCGCGCAGTTGCCCCGGCCGTCTCCGGAGCCGCAAATAGTGAAGAAGCGCCGGTGGCAGCCGTACCGCTGGACAGCAGGCCTGCACTGACTTCAGCCTGGGAACTGACCGTCGCGGAAGGGCCGCACGGCGCACCGGAGTTCTTCCAGCGTGAGGACATCGAAGAGCTCTACGCCTCCGAGTACGAGGTCCACTTCAACTCCGCCCGCACCGGTGTCCGGCTTATCGGCCCCAAACCGCGCTGGGCCCGGACCGACGGCGGCGAAGCCGGCCTGCACCCGTCCAACATCCACGACACCGCATATTCGGTGGGAGCCCTGGACTTCACCGGGGACACACCCATCCTGCTCGGTCCCGACGGGCCCAGCCTGGGCGGGTTCGTCTGCCCGGTCACGGTAGTCACCGCGGACCGCTGGAAGCTCGGCCAGCTTCGGCCCGGCGACAAAGTCCGGTTCGTACCCATTCCGGTGCGCCAGGCGCCGTCGGCCAAGGATCTGGGACCTGGCCGGCAGTTGGTGCTGCCGGGCGGCGCAGGCTGGTCCCCGGACATCTCCCGGCTCACGGCAGCAGGCGCCCACGCATCGGCACCTGCCAGCCGCACGGCGCGGGGGGATGGCGACGACGGCGTGCTGGGCCGCGTGCCGGAAAGTTCCGGCAGGCCCGCGGTCACCTACCGCCGGTCCGGGGACGACAACCTGCTGGTCGAGTACGGGGAGATGGTCCTGGACCTTGGGCTCCGGGCCAGGGTCCACGCGCTGCACCAGCACCTTGAGCAGCTCCGCGTGCCGGGAATAGTGGACCTCACCCCCGGGATCCGCTCCCTGCAGATCAAGGTGGATCCGTCCGTCCTGTCCACCAAGCGCCTGCTGGACCTCGTCCAGGAAGTTGAGGCCGCGCTGCCGGCGAGCTCGGAGCTGGTGGTTCCCAGCCGCTCCGTCCGGCTGCCGCTCTCCTGGGACGATCCCGCCACCCGTGAAGCGATCGAACGCTACATGGCAGGTGTCCGCGACGACGCCCCCTGGTGCCCGTGGAACATCGAATTCATCCGGCGGATCAACGGCCTGGACTCCGTCAACGAGGTGTTTGACACCGTCTTCAATGCCGAATACCTGGTCCTGGGGCTGGGCGACGTCTACCTTGGCGCCCCGGTGGCAACCCCACTGGATCCACGCCACCGTCTGGTTACCACCAAATACAACCCGGCCCGCACCTGGACACCGGAGAACGCGGTGGGCATCGGCGGAGCGTACATGTGCATCTACGGCATGGAAGGGCCCGGTGGCTACCAGTTCGTGGGCCGCACCACGCAGGTCTGGTCGCGGTACGCGGACTCCGCCCCGTTTGAGCCGGGCTCGCCGTGGCTGCTCCGCTTCTTCGACCGCATCTCCTGGTACCCGGTCAGCCCCGAGGAACTCCTGGACCTGCGGGCGGACATGGCCGCAGGCAGGGGCCGCGGCGTGGAAATTGAGGACGGCACATTCTCGCTGGCTGACCACGAGGTGTTTTTGGAGGAAAACCGGGAGTCCATCACGGCGTTCCGGGAGAAGCAGGGCGCGGCGTTCGCGGTGGAACGGCAGGCCTGGGCCGACGCCGGGGAGTTTGACCGCGCGGACGCGCTTGCCGCCGTCGTGTCATCGGATGCAGACGAAGTAGTCGTTCCCGAGGGCGGATCCCTTGTCTCCGCACCGTTTGCTGCCAGCGTCTGGAAAGTTGACGTGGCGGTAGGGGACCGGGTGGTGCGGGGGCAGCCGTTGGTGTCTTTGGAGGCCATGAAGATGGAAACCGTGCTCGAAGCGCCGTGCGACGGCGTGGTCCTGCAGGTCCTGCCGACTGCGGGCTCGCAGGTGGTTGCGGGTGAGGCGGTGGTGATCCTTGGCGGGCTGGGTGCCGAAACCGAGCCTGTAACTCCGGGCGCAGTCCCGGGAGCCCCGACGCTGGAAGCACCAGAACTGGAAGCGGCAGCAGTATGAGCAACGGAACCATCGGCGCTGCCACCAGGCGGGTCCAGGCCGCCCTCACCGCATTGAACGCAGTGGATCGCCCCGAGATCTGGATCGCCCTCCGTAGTGCGGACGAACTGCTGGCCGAAGCTGCCGCCATTGACACGGCCGCTGCCGGTGGGGCGGACCTGCCGCTCGCCGGGCTCCTGCTCGCCGTCAAGAACAACGTTGACGTAGCAGGGATCCCGACGACGGCGGCGTGCCCCGGCTTCGCTTACCAGCCGGACAAGGATGCGGAAGCAGTGGCCCGCCTCCGTGCCGCCGGTGCCCTCGTCCTGGGGGCCACCAACCTCGACCAGTTTGCGACAGGCCTTGTAGGCACGCGAAGCCCGCATGGTGCAGTCTGCGACTCCCGCCGTCCGGACTTTATCTCCGGCGGCTCCAGCTCCGGCTCGGCCGTCGCCGTGGCTTTGGGGCTGGCGGATATCGCCATCGGAACGGACACTGCAGGATCAGGCCGCGTGCCCGCGGGGCTGCAGGGAATCGTGGGCATCAAACCGACGCTGCATGTCGTCTCCATGGCCGGGGTGGTGCCGGCCTGCCGGTCCTGGGACGCCGTCACCATCTTCGCCCGCCAGCTGTCCACCGCCGAGCTCGCCATGGGCGTCATGGCGGGAGGAGCCCGGGCCTGGCCGGCGGACATCCGGCTGGCCGCGCCGGAAAAACCGCGGATAGCGTATCCGGCAACCCTGCCGGGACTGCCGGAGGCCTGGGCGGCGGAATTCCACCGGAACATCAACCGGCTGCGGGATGCGGGAGTGGACACGGAAGCCATCGAATTTGATGCCTTCCTTGAGGCCGCCCGGCTGCTGTACGACGGTGCGCTGGTGGCGGAGCGCTATGCCGCCGTCGGCGGTTTCCTTGAAACAGCCGGCGCCGATGCGGACGCTCAGGCGGGCATCGATCCCACAGTGGAACGCATCATCCGGGCTGCGGGCATGGTGCCCGCCCACCGCTACGTCAACGACACCGCGAAGCTGGAAGAACTGAAGCGAAAGGCGATGGCACGGCTGGACGGGTTCGACGCCCTGCTGATCCCCACCGCGCCCTTCCATCCCACCCTCGCCGAGGTAGCCGCTGATCCTGTGGGCGTGAACTCGTTGATGGGCACGTACACGAACTTCTGCAACCTGTTCGACCTGTGCGCGGTGGCTGTGCCTGCCGGTGAAGTGGACGGTGCCCAGTTCGGCGTGACCGTGGTGGGCAGGACCTTCGAAGATGCTGTTGCCGCCCACATCGCGCGCCTGCTGGAGGCAACCCCGGACGTTCCCGCACTCTTCGCCCAGGGGGCGGCGCCGGCAGCCGCGCAGTCTGCCGGCCGTGCGCCGTC
>NZ_JBNHGJ010000023.1:0-78012 GCF_059091165.1 Arthrobacter sp. Hb9-2
GCAACGGCGGGCGCAGGCTCGGGCGCGGGGGCCGGAGCAGGCTCAGGGACTGGAGCCGCCTCGGGAGCGGGTGCCGGTGCAGGCTCGGGAGCCGGCGCAGGGGCGGGCTCGGCCGCCTGCGGGGCTACAGCTATCTCCGGAACGGCGGGCTCAGGCGCGGGATTAGAGGTAATCTCGCTCTTCTCGATGCTGAGGTTCGACTGCGCCTGGGCGGCCTGCGTCTCGGTGGCCGCTACGCGGATGCTGGTTTCCGTAGCCTGTCCCGCAGCTCCCACTCCGACGAGGAGTGCGCAGGATGCGGCCACCACGGCCGCGCGCTTGCCGAAGGAAGGGATTTTGCCGGCTTCCGGTCCGGCGAGCGGTGCAGGCCGGGTTTTCGGACGTGGTTTTACCAGGATTTTGAACATGATGGATCGCCTCTCACACCTGCGGAGTTAGCTGTCGGGTTCGGATGAGGGCATCCGGCCGCACGGAAAGATCACGTGCTGGCTTAACCCCAAGGGCAATCAGTGCCCGGGACGGTGGGTCCCCCGCCTCTGCCTTTGTTCAAAGGGAATCCGGGAAGTGGCAGAGCTTGGCGTCATCCGGATATGCGGCTCGAACACGAACTGCACCCAATCGACGGTACAGGAACGCAGCGCGTAAGTCACATTTTGGTAACAGAGATCACGACGGCGGCGCGTCGCCTTGCTGCTAACGTCACCTCGAGGGGAGCTGTAAGGCGAACTGTGTGCGCCCCGGTTGTGATGTCACCGTTACCCTTCCGCGGTGGGCTTCCACAATAGATTCCACGATGGACAACCCCACGCCGCTGGTGCCTTCGGCTGCTGCAGTGCCCGCCCCATCTTCCGCGCCCTTCCGCGCCGCGTCTGCGCGGGCGAAGCGCGAAAAAACATGGTCCACAAACTCGGCCGGGATGCCGGCGCCGTCGTCCGTTACCGTTATCAACGCGGCACCTCCAGCGGTCTTTCCCACGCCGGTAACAACAGTGGTGCCGGCAGGCGTGTGTTTGCGAGCGTTGGAAAGCAGGTTCATCAGCACCTGGCGCAGCTGGGAGGCGTCACCGGTGACCACCACGGGCTCATCCGGAAGTTCCAGCCGCCAGTTGTGGCCCGGTGCCATCACCTTTTCATCGCTGACGCTTTCGACCACCAGCTGCGTAAGGTCCACCTCGCTGAGCTTCAACGGCTGGCCCTCATCAAGCCGGGCAAGCAGCAACAGGTCTTCCACCAAGGCAGTCATCCGCTCCGACTGGCTCTGTACACGGGCCAGGGACTTTTGGCCGTCCGGGGTGAAAGACTCCGTCATCCTCATCAATTCGGTGTAGCCGCGGATGGCGGTCAGGGGAGTGCGCAGCTCGTGGGAGGCGTCGGCCACAAACTGGCGCACCTTCGTTTCGCTCTTCTGGCGCGCCTGCAGCGCGTTTGCCACGTTGTCCAGCATGAGGTTGAGCGCGTGCCCGACGCTGCCCACTTCCGTCCCGGGATTGGAGTTCGACGGCGGTACGCGCACCGCGAGCGCCACCTCGCCGGCGTCCAGGGGCAGCTGCGATACCCGGGTGGCAACCTCCGACAGCTGCTCGAGAGGTTTCATGGTGCGTCGGATCAGGACCGTGCCAACTAATCCGATCAAAAGCAACCCGCCAAGCGAAACGACCACAAAGGTCCACACGAGGGAGGCAAGCGTGCTTTCTTTGGCAGCGAGGGGGAGTCCCGTGACCAAAACATCGCCAAAGGTGGTCTTCACCGCCAGCAGGCGGTAGCCACCGTTCGAGAGGGTACGGTCCACGGGCTTTGCATCTGTCGCCAGTGCCAGCAGCGTCTGCTTGTCCTCGGCGGACAGGGCGGAACGCGTGGTGTCCGAGGTGAGGAATCCACCACTGTTCACCTGGCCGTTCAGGATGCGGGCGTTCATGGTTCCCACGCTTTGGCCGCGGGCGTCCAAGGGGTCCCTTCCGTTGAAGCCGCCCATGGGAGGGCGGCCCGGATTGTTGGACCGCTCTGCAGCCTGGCTTAGCTGTTCGTCCAGCTGGCGGGTCAGGAACGCATCCATGGAGGCGTAGCTTGCAACGCCCACGGCACCGCAGATGGCAATCAGCAGGGCCATGGCCAGGAGGATGAGGCGGGTACGCAAGTGCCAGGTGCCGGGTTTGAGCCAGCTTCGGCGATGGGGATCGGCTGCCTGTTGTGACGCCATGGTGCGCCTACTCGGCAGGCTTGATGACGTACCCGGCGCCGCGCACGGTGTGGATCATGGGCGGGTGAACTGCGTCCACCTTCTTGCGCAGGTAGGAGATGTAAAGCTCCACAATGTTGGCCTGGCCGCCGAAGTCGTAGTCCCACACGCGGTCCAGGATCTGCGCCTTGCTGATGACGCGCTTGGGATTCTCCATGAGGTAGCGGAGCAGCTCGAACTGCGTGGCCGTGAGCTGGAGCTCCTCGCCGGCCCGGGTCACTTCACGGGTATCGACGTTGAGGACGAGGTCTCCTACCACCAATTCGGCCGTGTCCATAGCGGCAACTCCGGAACGCTGGACCAGGCGGTGCAGCCGAAGCAAGACTTCCTCCATGCTGAACGGTTTCGTGACGTAGTCGTCGCCACCGGCCGCCAGGCCCACGATCCGGTCCTGGACCGTGTCCTTGGCAGTAAGGAAGAGAGCGGGTACCTCGGGTGCGAGCGTGCGGATCCTTCCCAGCAGCTCGACGCCGTCGAACCCCGGCAGCATGACATCAAGGACCAGGATGTCGGGACGGAAGTCCTTGGCCAGTTTCACTGCTTCCGGGCCGTCGGCCGCCACCGCCACCGACCAGCCGGCCATGCGCAGGCCCATGCTCATCAGCTCCGAAAGGCTTGGCTCGTCGTCGACCACCAGGGCGCGGATGGGGGAGCCGTCCGGGTGGGAAAGCTCAGGGAGGTTGTTGGTCATGGAGTGCGAAGTGGCCATGGAACAACTCTCCGATCAGTCGTTTGGCCGGGGCTATGGGCTTCCTGTGCCTTAGCTGTGAATACCAGCGTAGCCAGCTGGGCGGGGAAGGGCGGCCTGCGAAGAGGGGCTGCTGCTGCCCGGCCAGCGTCGGTCAATGGGAAGCTGGACAGCTGGGCGCCCTGAAGAGTTGGCCATACAGCAGAGGAAGGGCGATTTTTTCTCCTCCAGCTCCGGCTGCCACTGGACAGATGGGGCGCACAGAAGGGCAATTTCGGCATTCCCTGCACGTCTGAAGAAAAGGGCCGCTAGTGGAGCAACCGGCGAATTAACTTCATCAGAAGCTGCTTTCCCGCCCCGGAAGCAGGGCAATGATCAGCAATCTGACGATTGTCCAGAATCGTGATCTGTGCCACATCAAGCGCTTTTGTCTCATAATGCGGACGGGAAGGTCCATTGTTACTTGCAAGTTCGCATTGTTACGCTGCACACTTCCATTGTGAACAAGAACTCAACAGCACCTGCAGCCGCAGACTATTGGCCCAGCACATCCGCTGCTGTCGACATGCGCTGTTGTCGAATGTACGCCTGATCTTCCCACCCCTCGAAGTTTGTAGGCATACGCCCCCAGCCCAGCGTCGGGCGTCCCTCCCCAGTTTCATTGCGGGGAACCCAGCATTCGAGCCGCGATGACGGCCATTCACATTGAGGTAAGCAATCCATGTCAGTTGCATCCGGATACGTCCACATTTCCGTCCGAAACGCCGCCAAGGGTGGCCAGCCTTCCGGCCTCCGCCCCGGCTTCGGACCCCGCACGTCGCTCGCTCCCGCCACTTCCGGAAGCAGCTTTCCCGGCTCGGGATACGGTCCACAGGGCTATAACCCCAACTCCTACGGCCAACTCCGCGCCGTTCCGCCGGCCGAGTCGGCGCCGCTCACTGCCCCCACTCCGGTAGTTGCCGGGCCCGACCAGGTCCGCCCCGTGGCCAGTGACACTGTGGCCCGTGGATTCGTTCTCTACATGGGGATCGACGAGGAAACCGCAGCCGCCGCAGGTACGTCCATCGCCAAACTCGCCCAGGAGATCCGCGCTTACGCTCAGTCCCTGGTATCGGGAGCCGAAAGCTACGCCGCCGTCGCCGTCGCCCCTGCCGGCACGCCCGGCTCAGCACTCGACGTCGTCCGCTCCACCTTCGGTGACCCCACCGTCAACACCCGCCAGCGCACCGAAACCCCGCGGCCGCAGCAGCCCCAGGAGCCGCGCCCCTCAGGCGTCCTGATCGACCTCGCCCGCCGCGAAGTGCACCTGGACGGTGAATCCCTGAATCTCACGTTCAAAGAGTTCGAGCTCCTGAACTACCTCGTGGAAAACGGAACCCGCACTGTAGGACGCGACGAACTGCTCGAAGGCCTGTGGCGCAACGCTGAAGAAGTGCCCAACGAGCGCACCATCGATGTCCACATCCGCCGCCTCCGCTCCAAGCTGGGCCGCCTTGCCAACACCGTGCGCACCGTCCGCGGCCAGGGCTACCGCTTCTACGAGCACCCCGAGGTTGTTGTCTGGGCCGCTCCGGAATACTCGATCTAGCACCCAGAGGCACGCAGGAGTCATCTGGCCGTGCCTTAGGCTTGGGCCATGAGCCAGCACCATCTTCGACGCCTTGTGATCATGCGCCATGCCAAGGCCGATTGGCCTGGTGGCGTGGCTGACCACGAGCGGCCGCTGGAGGAGCGGGGCCACCGGGAGGCGCCCCTTGCTGGACGTTGGCTGCTCAAGCACAACATCGTGCCTGACTTCATCCTGTGCTCAAGCGCCTTGAGGACCCGCCAGACCTGCACCTGGGTTTGTTCTGAACTGGGGGACAAGGCGCCCACGCCCAAGCTCGAAGACGGCCTCTACGCTTCCTCCGCGTTGCGCATGCTTACCGTGGTCAACCACGTGCCCGATACCGTCACCACGCTGATGCTGATAGCGCACCTGCCAGGGGTACAGGATCTTGCCATGCACCTCGCCTCACGCGATTCAGACCACGATGCCTACATGGACGCCGCAACGAGGTACCCCACCAACGCGCTCACTGTCCTCGAAACGGAAAAGTCGTGGGCTGAGCTGGACGGACAGGACGCACGGATCACCAAATTCAAGGTGCCGCGGGCCCATTAGCGCCCAAGCTATTTCCTTGTTAGCGCCCAAGCTATTTCCTTGTTGCTGTACGGCCCTGCGGCAGCTTTGCGGAACGTTGTTTTGTGGCACTTTGCCTGGCGGCGCCCTGCCTCGCCGTGCCTTCTCCCTGGGACGACTGTCCCTGGGACGTCTGCCGGGCGGACGACGTCCGCTGCCGCACTTGCGCGCGCGCCCCGGACGGGCTGGGCGGCTGCGTTGCACCGGCCTGCCGTGCCGGAGCCCTCCTCGCGGCGGTGCTGCTGCCGCGCGCAGCGGTTCGGACGCCGGCAGCCCGGGAGGCGCTGCCTTGTGCGCGCCGGCGTCCCGGCCAGATGGCGCCCGTGAACAGTGCCGCCAGGGCCGTCATTGCGGAGAACGCGGCCAGGAAGAAGTAGTTGTCCGGGTCCGAGGTGGGCAACGGGGTGCCAAACAGCGACGACTCGTCGGTGAAGGCCACCTCCCACGTGCTCAGGAAGGCCAGCGATCCCGCCACGGCGAGACTCGTGGACAGACCGGCAATGGCGAGCATAACGAAGCGTCGGCGGCGCAGGAGCTCCGTGATGCAGGCAAGGGAGGCGAGCCCCAGCACGCCGAGGAAAGCCATGAACACGGGCTCCGCCAGCGTCATGCCTGTCAGGACCAGGAGGCCGGCAGCCACGATGCCGGTGATGACCGCGAATTTTCCGCTGTTCCCCATGTGACGCATGTCCACCATCATCCCTGAGGAGCGGGCTGCTGCATCACGTAGCCGCGCATGATGGCCATGATTGCTGCAACACTTTGGTCACGGGTGCGCTCCGGGTTGTAGGTCTGCCGGTCAAGCCCCACCACAAAGCATGCGCCAAAAATGGCTGTTTCCAGGCTGCCCCTTGCAACGGAGGGATCCACGGGGTACGCCTTGGCAACGTTTTCCACCGCTTCGCTGATGACCGCCAGGAGCTCTGCCCGCAGGAGCGTAAAGGTCCCCTGCCATTCGCTGGGGGTACGCCAGTTCTCGCTCACCCACAGCCGGGCGAAGGACGGGTACTCGGCCATAAAGTCCATGGCCTGGCCAATCATCGCTTCCATTGCCAGCAAGGGATCCTGGCCCGTCCCGCCGTCTGGCGCCCCCAGCAGCCGGGCCTTGAGGATGTCCACGCCGTGCCTCAGCAGCTGCGCAATGAGGTCCGATTTGCTGCCGAAATTGTAGTAAACCGTCCCCTTGGAAACGCCTGCTGCAGCTGCAATCTCGTCAACGGTCACACCGGCGGCACCACGCTCGCCGATCAGCTCCATGGAAGCGTCAAAGAGCCTCTGCCGCGTGGCAGTCGTCCGGGCAGGGCGGAGTTTTTTCGCTGGCTCCAGATCCGCGAGACTCATACTGCGATCTCCGGTGTGAGCGTCTTGAGCGTCCAGTATTTTCCCTTGCGCACGGCCAGGGTGGACATGGCCAATCCGAGCGCCGTGTACCCCGCAAGTCCCAGCACAGTGGGGACGATCATGGAGAGGTCGGCCCCGTAAATCAGGTGCCTCATCCCTGTCACCACATACCCCATGGGCAGGATCTGGTGCACCACATGCAGGGGTTGTGGTGTGGTCTGCCAGGGGAAGGTTCCACCGGAAGATACCAGCTGAAGGACCAGCAGGATCAGGACCACGAGTTTCCCGGGGGAGCCTAGCAGTGCCACGACTCCCTGGATAAGGGCACTGAAAGCCATGGCTGCGGCCAGCATAAAGAGCCACATCAGGGCGGGATGGGCGGCGTCCAGGCCCAGGGCCAGGTTGACCACCAGGGTGAGGAGGGTGGCCTGCACCACCGAGACGGCCAGGAAAGGCAGCCATCCTCCGACCGCGATTTTCCAGGAGCGGGCGTTGGATGCCAGCGCCCTCTGCGTGAGGGGCCGCATGGCCTGGATCAGCATAAAGATCCCGATCCACAAAGCGAGGGTGAGGAAGAACGGTGCCAGCCCGGCGCCGTAGGACCCGGCCTTCGCCTGTGAAACGTTGCTGACCGCCACCGGATCTGCGATGACCCGCGACAGGTTGCTCTTCTGGGCGTCGTCCGGATGCGGAACCTGTCCTGCGCCGCTTCCTAACTCGTCGGCCAGGGTTCGGGAACCGTCTGAGGCCGTACCTGCGCCTTCCTCGAGCTGCGCGGCGCCGGCGGCGAGCTTGCGCGCCCCGTCCGCCAGGGCTGCAGTGCCATCCACCGCTGACTGCTCTCCGGTGGCAAGCGTCGCTGCGCCGGTGTGCAGTTGATCAGCACCTCCGGATGCCTGTGTAATCGCTTCTTTCAGTGCCGGGGTTCCGGCAGCCAATTGTGCGGCACCTACGCTGACTGCCTCGGCTCCGTCTGCCAGCTGTTGGATTTGCGCGGCGTCTGCCTGGAATTGTGTTTTGGCAGCTGTCACCGGGTTGGAGGCGGCCACGGAGTCGAAGTCGGCCAGGATGCTGACCGCCTGGGCCTGGGTGAGGACGCCGGAAGCGATCAGCCTGTTGTTCGACTCCACCACCCGGGTGCGAAGTCCCTGGTCAGCGGCCTCCAGCTGGGCCGCGGCGTCCTGGACCTTGGTGTTCAGCTGCGCGTTTCCGGCAGCCACCTGCGCGGCACCCGCTGCCAGTGTCCGGGAATCCCCGGGCAATGTTGCTGTCTTGTCCTTCAGTACGGAGAGCCCGCTGCTCAGTTGGCCGGCGCCGGCGGTCAGCTCGTTGGCGCCGTCGCGCAGCTTGAGCTGGCCTGCGTAAAGCTCATCGGCTCCGCTGCTCAGGCCTGCGGTCCCGTCATGAAGGGCCACACTCCCGTCCCGGAGGGTGGCCACGCCGTCCGCAAGGCGACCAGCGCCGTCGGACGCCTTGACCATCTGCGTATGGATGGTGCCGAATCCGGTGAGCAACTGGTTGGCGGTTTCTTCTCCGACATCTGCAGCAACGGTGCTGTGAACAGAGGTGGTCAATTTGTCCACGATGGTGCTCAGCAGATAGTTGTTGGCGTCGTTCGTGGTGACGTTGAGCATGGCTTGGCTGGCGGAGTCAAAGCTGCCGGGGGATACGAGGTGGGCGGAAAAGTCCTGGGGTATTTTCAGTGCGAAGGCGTACTTGCCGCTGGCGACGCCCTCATCCGCCTCGTCTCCGTCTGCCACCGGGATCCAGTGGAAGACATTGCCCTCCATCAGGCTGTCCGCCACTTCCCTGCCCGCCTGCAGTTCAGAGCCGTCCGCGGCGGTGGCACCTGCGTCCTCAACCACCAGTGCGGCGTCGATCTGGTCCAGGTTGCCGTACGGATCCCAGTTGGCGTAGAGGTAGACGGCGCCGTACAGCAGCGGGACCATGGTCAGCGCGAGGATGGTCAGCTTCGGCAGCAGCCCGCCCGTCATCCGCTTGAGTTCAGAGCGGGCCAGCCGCAATACGGTCACTTCGCATCCTCGGTTTCGAGTTCGAGTTCGTGGATAGCCGCCGGGCTTTCCGTTCCAGCTTTATGTTCGCTGGGCACCGCGTTGCCAATCGCAACGAGCGGACCGGACCACGACGGCGGAGGGGCAGCTACCGTCGCAACGACGGCCAGCGGCCGCCCGGCGTCGGATGCCAGTTGCTCCAGGCGAGGCAGCCAGCTGCCGGGATCGGCACTGTGCCGGTCCGGTGAGTCGACCACCAGCAAGTCCGTATGTGGGCTGGCCAAAGCCAGCGCCGTCAGGAGTTCCAGCCGGCGGGAAGGATTTAGCTGCTCAGTCCACAGGTCGCCGATGTCCTCAAAACGGTTCACCTTGAACCACGGACTGCTAAGCAGGGCACCCCGGTAGCGGCGCGGGATCAGGGCAAGGTCCTCCGTCACGAGATCGCGCACACTCAGGTGCGGTTCAGGCTCATTGACGCCCGGGGCATCAACCAGAGCGCTGGCCGTGCGGAGTGCCTTGATACCGCGGCTGCCATCCCAGCTGATGGAGCCCCCATCGGCTTTCATCCTGCCGCTTAGTACAAGGGCCAGCGCCGTCCGCTGAGCCTGCCGTTCCCCGCAGGCAAGTACCAGCTCCCCGCGGCGTGTTCGGAGGGAGGTCGCCGGGAGCAGGGGATCCCGGCGACCGTGGACATGGAGCTGCTGGGCCAGAAGCAAGGATGCCTTTCGCGGTGGTGTTCTGCACCCAGTCTATTTGAACTGACTAGTCAGTTCAAATAGAGCGCTATAGCCCGTACTTCTCCAGTAGGCGCAGCCAGACCTCGCTGATGGTGGGGTAGGAGGGAACTGCATGCCACAGCCGGTCCAGCGGCACTTCGCCCACCACGGCGATGGTGGCCGCGTGCAGGAGTTCCGCCACGTCCGGTCCGGCGAACGTGGCTCCGAGGAGAACCCTGCGGTCCTCGTCAACCACCAGTTGTGCCCAACCCTCGTAGTTTTCCGAGTGCAGGGAAGCCCCGGCTACCTGGATGGCAAGTTCAACGGAGGAAGCGTTGTAGCCGTCCTTCTGCGCAATATCCAAGGTGCGCCCGACGGTGGCCAATTCCGGGTCGGTGAAGACAACGCTGGGCACAGCATGCTCGTTGGCAGTTTGCGCGAAGCGGCTCCAGTCCCTGGCGGCGCCTGCCAATTCCCCCTTGGCCCGGGCGGCAATGGCGTCTCCGGTGGCGCGGGCCTCGTACTTTCCCTGGTGCGTGTACAGGTTCTTGCCGGCGGCGTCACCCACTGCATAAAGCCAGGGTTCTCCGCCGGAGGGTCCTTCCACCAGCCCCGAATTGTCCGTGCGAAGGGTGAGGTGCCCGGCCTCGTTCGGCTCGAATCCTACGCTCTCCAGCCCCAGGCCTTCCAAGGCCGGATGCCGGCCCGTGGCCACGAGGACCTTTTCGGCGGCCACGCTGGAACCGTCACCCAGTTGCAGGCTCAGCGTGCCGTCGTCGTTCTCGCTGATGCTTTCCGTCGTGGTGTTGAGCCGGATCTCCACACCGTCGGCACGCAGCCCGGCCGCGACCAGGTTCGCTGCCTCCGCCGGGAAGGCCCGGAGCAGTCCGCTGCGTGCCACGAGCGTCACAGTAGAGCCCAGCCGGGCAAAGGCCTGCGCCAGTTCTGTCCCGGCGACTCCTCCCCCCAGCACTGCAAGCCGTGGCGGAACTTCCTTGGCTGAAGTTGCCTCCCGGGTGCCCCATACCTGCACGTCCTGGAGTCCCTCGATCGGGGGAGTGTTGGGTGCTGAGCCGGTAGCCAGGACTACCGCATGACGCGCGTGAAGCTGGTACGGGTTGCCGTCGAGCCCGGCGACTTCAACCGACTTGGGCCCAGTCAGCCACGCGTGCCCCCGGACCAGTTCGATGCCTGTGTCCTCCACCCACTTGACCTGCCCGTCGTCCTGCCAGTTGGACGTCATGTAGTCCCGGCGCTTGAGGACGGCCGCGGCATCCAGGGTCCGCGTCACCGCTTCCTTGGCTCCAGGTGCGGTCTGGGCTCCGTGGAGGGCAGTGCCGGGGCGAAGCAGGGCTTTTGAAGGCATGCATGCCCAGTAGGAACACTCGCCGCCCACCAGTTCCGCTTCCACCAGCACGGCGGTGAGGCCGCCCTGCACCACCCTGTCGGCCACGTTTTCCCCAACGGCGCCTGCGCCGATCACCACAACATCAAATTCACGCGAAATCGCCTCGGGCATCATGGGGAAAGCCTACGCCCGGGATCCCGGCCTGCTGCTGGAGGGGGCATCCGCCACGTGGGTTCATTCGTGGCGCAAAGCAAAAGGTCCGCACCAGCGAACCGGTGCGGACCTTATCTGTGCGCCCAAAGGGATTCGAACCCCTGACCTTCTGTTCCGTAGACAGACGCTCTATCCAGCTGAGCTATGGGCGCATCTCGTGTCCCGGGAGAAGAACCGCTCTCCCTGAACCTCGAATTACTTTACGCGAGGGTTGGCCGCGATGCCAAATCGGGAAGCATGTAATCTCGGCAACTAGACCGGTATAGGTGACCTTCGTCACTTAATTGACGGATTTGCGTCCCAAATTCCTTGATTTCCTGCGGAAACGCATTTCTGCTGCCCCAAATGCTCAGCATGCGTCCCAAAAACTCCGGTGGTCCGGACCATAGCATTTAGCTCACACCGATGAACCCGAGGAAGGGAACCGAAATGGGCGATCTGGCGCAAAAGCCGCTGCTTGAGAATGCACCCACCACACATGCCGGTCTGCTGGCATGGGTCGAAGAGGTTGCTGAGCTTACGCAGCCGGACCGGATCTACTGGGTTGACGGCTCCGAAGAGGAGAACACCCGCCTTACCGACGAGCTGGTCGCGGCAGGAACCCTCAGGCGCCTGAACCAGGACCTCTTCCCTAATTCCTTCGCCGCTTTCTCCGATCCGGCTGACGTGGCACGCGTGGAGGAGCAGACCTTCATTTGCTCCGAAAAGGAGCACGACGCCGGGTTCACGAACAACTGGATGGCACCGGCTGAGATGAAGGACAAGCTTCGCGGCCTGTTCGCCGGGTCCATGCGGGGCCGGACCATGTACGTCATTCCATTCGTTATGGGCCACCTCGACGCCGAGGACCCCAAGTTCGGCGTCGAGATCACTGACAGCGCCTACGTTGTCGCTTCCATGCGCATCATGGCCCGGATCGGCACCGATGTCCTGAACCGCATTACCGAAACGAACGCGTTCTACGTCCCTGCGCTGCACTCGTTGGGTGCTCCGCTCGAGGCCGGCCAGGCGGACGTCCCCTGGCCCTGCAACCCGGACAAGTGGATTGTCCACTTCCCGGAAGAGCGGTCCATCTGGTCTTTCGGCTCGGGTTACGGCGGCAACGCCCTGCTGGGCAAGAAATGCTACGCCCTGCGCATCGCCTCCGTTATGGCCCGTGACGAGGGCTGGTTGGCCGAGCACATGCTCATCCTCAAGCTCACCTCTCCTGAGCAGAAGACGTACTACGTTTCCGCTGCATTCCCGTCCGCCTGCGGCAAGACCAACCTTGCCCTGCTGGATCCCACCATCAAGGGCTGGAAGGTCGAAACCCTCGGTGACGACATCACCTGGATGCGGTTCGGCAAGGAAGGCGAACTGCGCGCGGTCAACCCTGAAGCAGGCCTCTTCGGCGTTGCCCCGGGCACTGGATGGGGCACCAACCCCAATGCCATGCGGGCCATCGCCAAGGGCAACAGCATCTTCACCAACGTGGCACTGACCGACGACGGCGGAGTCTGGTGGGAGGGCATGACCGAGGAAGTTCCCGCCCACCTCACGGACTGGCAGGGCAACTCCTGGACCCCCGACTCCGACAAGCCCGCCGCGCACCCCAACTCGCGCTTCTGCACGCCGATCGACCAGATCGACATGCTCGCCGAGGAGTACCACAGCCCCAACGGTGTTGAGCTTTCCGCCATCCTGTTTGGTGGCCGGCGCAAGACCACCATCCCCTTGGTCACCGAGGCGCGCAGCTGGTCAAACGGCATCTTCATGGGTGCAACACTGT
Organism: Arthrobacter sp. Hb9-2; assembly: GCF_059091165.1. NCBI lineage: Bacteria > Bacillati > Actinomycetota > Actinomycetes > Micrococcales > Micrococcaceae > Arthrobacter > Arthrobacter sp. Hb9-2. The sequence goes on from NZ_JBNHGJ010000023.1 coordinate 12,504, forward strand.
CCTCCGAAACCACTGCTGCCGCTGCAGGCGCTGTGGGCGTGGTGCGCCGCGATCCCATGGCCATGCTGCCCTTCATCGGCTACGACGCAGGCGACTACTTGAACCACTGGGTCAACCTTTCAGCGAAGGCCAACCCCGAGCGGTTGCCCAAGATCTTCCTGGTCAACTGGTTCCGCCGGAACTCTGAGGGCGGCTTCGCCTGGCCCGGATTCGGCGACAACGCCCGTGTCCTCAAGTGGGCCATCGAGCGCCTCGAGGGTAAGGCGGACGCTGTTGAGACTCCCATTGGCTTCGTGCCCACCGGTGATTCGATCGACCTCGAAGGCCTGGACATGACTCCCGCCCAGGTGGAGGAAGCAGTCAGGGTGGACCCGACGGAGTGGGCGGCGGAACTTGCCTCAATCGAAGAATGGTTCGCCAACTTCGGCAGCTCGCTCCCCGACGCACTTCAGTCGGAGCTCACCAGCCTGAAGTCCCGGCTGGGCTGAACCCCTTAAGTACAACGGCGTCCTAAGTGCGGTGGCGGCCCCGCACCTTTCCAGCGAAAGGTGCGGGGCCGCCGTCGTCCTGTCCGGACCTTTTGTCCAGCTACGCAGACCTAAATCGCCTCTACGTCCGCATACATGGACAAAGACTCCAAGGGCAGGGGTTTAGCCGGCCAGCCAGATGTCCGGGCCGAAGACCTCGTAGTGGATCCGGGTGGCCGGGATCCCGGCGTTGATTGCCTCGTTGCGGATGTTCTTCATAAAGGGCAGCGGGCCGCAGAGGTAGAGGGACGCATCGGCCGGAAGGTCCACTTCGCGCAGGGACATGAAGCCGTCCTTGGCTCCCGCCTCCGGCTGTTCCAGCCATAGCTGCAGCTCGGCACCGTCAAGGCGCTCGACGTTGTCCGTCATCTGGCTGCGCAGGGCCCAGCTTTCCAGGGCGCTCTTGGCGTGAAGTACCAGCACTTGCCGTTCGGAGCCGGAATCAGCCAGGGAACGCAGGATTGATGCGGTGGGCGTGCAGCCGATGCCGGCGGACGCCAGCACCACCGGACCGTCGCCGTCCTTCAGGGTGATCTCGCCGTACGGATTGGAGATTTCCAGAATGTGAGTTTTACCAGCGGCTGTTCGCCGCGCACCCCGAACTCCTGGACGGCCTGTTCAGCCGCTCCAACCAACGCTCCGGCAACCAGCAGCAGGCCCTGGCAGGAAGCGTTGCCGCCTTTGCCACGCAAACTCCTGAGGTAGGGACCGGGGCCTTCGCCCGGCCTTTCTGAATACCTTGCGCAGCGCTAAAGCCCGGGCCGCAGTCCGATCATTTCGAAGACCGGGTTCATCTGCCGAGAGGCCGGAAGATCTGCGATCACTACCCCGTCGAGCTCGCGGTAGAACGCCTCGCGGGCTCGGGACAGGGCAGCGCGGAGCTTGCAATCGTTGATGAGCGGGCAGTTGCCGCTGGGGGCTACACACTCCGCCGCGTCCGTTCGGGTGTCGAGCTGCCGAAGGATTTGGCCGACGGTGGCACTCCGGCCACCATGGCTCAGCCGGGAACCGCCCGTCCGGCCGCGCTCCACCTCGATCAACCCCAGGTTGCGCAGTTTGGCCATCGCCTTGCTGACATGGTTGTAGGGAGTTCCCACGGTATCGGCAATGTTTTGCGTGGTAAGCAGGGTGCCGCCAGGGGCAGCTGCCAGCACCATGAGGGCCCGCAGGCTTACGTCCGCGAAAGCGTTGATTTTCATGGCGGGGGCCGGTCTAGTCCACCCAGATAACGGGCTCGCTGGCGTCAGCCGCAAGCTCACCGAACTCCCACGTCCGGGTGATGGCGTCGGCGGAGTAGGGCAAAACGGCGGCGAACACCGGGCCCTCGCGGTGCTCGGTGGCTACATGGATCGCGTCTGAGTCCTCCTCCACCAACAGAATGTCGCAAACCACCGCCGCGGCACGAAAGTCCTCCCGGTTCTGGCGCAGCAGGGCGGTGAGGTCACTGATCATGGCATCGGCATCAAAGTCGCCGTCGGAACCTTCCTGGGCATCCGCCGGGGAAACGGCAACCAAGCGGACCTCGCCGTCGTTTTGCACTGTCAGGGCGAAGGGCAGGAAACCGCCATTGCGCTGAAGCTGTTCCTGTGCGGCGCTGATGCCCGTCCCTAGAAGGTTCTCAAGGTCCGTCGCCGTGCTCTCGGGAACGGTGTCGCGCCAGGACGCTTCACCGGCGGTAGCTTCTCCCGAACCGGATGCGCTCTCTTCAGCCATGCGTGGACTAGGCCCGGACGATCGACAGGACGCGGTCCCGGATCCGCTCCATTGTGGTGCGGTCCGTGGCCTCAGCGTTAAGCCGGAGGAAAGGCTCGGTATTGGACGGGCGCAGGTTGAACCAGTAGCTGCCGTCGTTGGCGGTGAACGTGCTGCCGTCCATCCCGTCGATGGTGAGGTCTTCGTCGGCAAAAGCCAGGCGGACGCGCTCAACTGCTGCGGCCTTGTCCTCCACTTCGGAGTTGATCTCGCCCGACGATACGTAGGGCTCGTACTCACGGCCCAGCTCCGAAAGCGGACCGTCCTGCTCGCCCAGGGCAGCCAGGACGTGCATTGCTGCCAGCATGCCGGTGTCTGCGTTCCAGAAGTCACGGAAGTAGAAGTGGGCTGAGTGTTCTCCTCCGAACACCGCCCCTTCCTTCGCCATGACTGCCTTGATGAAGGAGTGGCCAACCCGCGTGCGGACAGCCCTGCCGCCGTCGTGTTCCACGAGTTCGGGCACGGCACGCGAAGTGAGGAGGTTGTGGATGATGGTGGGGGTGGCTTCTCCCTGCGATTTGGCGCGGGCGATCTCCCGGCGGGCCACCATCCCGGTGATGGCCGACGGCGAGACCGGCTCGCCCTTCTCGTCGATGACGAAGCAGCGGTCAGCGTCACCGTCGAACGCCAGGCCGATGTCCGCACCGTGCTGGAGCACTGCAGCCTGCAGGTCGCGGAGGTTCTCCGGCTCGAGCGGGTTGGCGGGATGGTTGGGGAAGGAACCATCCAGCTCGAAGTACAGGGGAACGATGTCCAGGGGCAGTTTGGGGAGCAGGGCGTCTCCCAGGACTGCCGGGGTGGTGAGGCCAGCCATGCCGTTGCCTGCGTCCACTACCACCTTCAACGGACGTGAACCGGAGAGGTCTACCAGCGTGCGGAGGTACTCGGAGTAGTCCTTGAGCACGTCGCGGACGCTGACCTGGCCGCGCTTTTCCGCCGCAGGGATGGAACCGGTGTTCAGGTACTGCTCGGCCAGGGCCTGGATGTCCTTGAGGCCTGACTCCGAGGAGATGGGCACGGCCCCGGCCTTGGACATTTTGATGCCGTTGTAGCCCGCAGGGTTGTGGCTGGCGGTGAACGTGGCACCGGCACGGTTCAGGTAACCGCAGGCGAAGTACAGTTCGTCAGTGGAAATCAGGTCCAGGAGCTCAACGTCCGCGCCACGGGCGGTTGCGCCGCTGGCGAAAGCCTTGCTGAACTCCGGGGAGGAAGGGCGCATGTCGCCGCCCACCAGGATCGTCTGGCCCTGGAGCTGGAGGATGTCCACGAACGCGGCCCCCACGGCTTCAACGATTTCGGCGGTGATGGACTCGCCCACGATGCCCCGGACGTCGTACGCCTTGAAGGATGCCGAAAGGTCGAAAGTCGTTGTCTGTTCGCTAGTCACGGGATTTATCTTACGTGGACGGCGGAAGTGGCTGTGGAGGACGGGTTGGCAAGCGCACTATGTGACGGCGGTTCCGGCGGGCATGCGCGTTTTGTATCCAGGCCGTATCCTGCTATCCACAGAGGGGCGGCGTTCGGAGCCGTATGTCAGGGGCGGCTGGGATACTGAATCAATGGTCGATAACCAGAACTCCACAGCAATCGCAGAGCCAGTCGGAGGCTCTGCCTCCAACTCCGCAACCCACCACCAGGCACTGGAGGTGCTGCGCGAGCTTGTGGGACACCCCGGGGCCGCCTTCCACGAGGGGCAGTTTGAAGCCATTGAAGCCCTGGTCGACGGCGGCAGGCGGGCCTTGGTGGTCCAGCGCACCGGCTGGGGCAAATCTGCCGTCTATTTTGTGGCGTCCCTGCTGTTGCGCCGCCGCGGCGCCGGGCCCACGCTCATCGTTTCGCCGCTGCTGGCCCTGATGCGGGACCAGGTGGCTGCCGCTGCCCGGGCAGGGGTGCGTGCCGTCGCCATCAACTCCGCCAACCAGCTGGAATGGGACGCGGTCCGTGAGCAGCTTGCCACTGACCAGGTGGACGTGCTGCTGGTCTCCCCGGAGCGGCTCACCAACCCGGCCTTCCGGGAAACCCAGCTGCCGGAGCTCATCCGGCGCACCGGCCTGCTGGTTATTGACGAGGCCCACTGCATCTCGGACTGGGGCCACGACTTCCGCCCCGACTACCGGCGGATCGCGGACTTGATCACCCAACTGCCGGATAACGTTCCGGTCCTCGCTACCACCGCCACGGCAAACTCCCGGGTGGTGCACGACATCGAAGAGCAGCTCGGAGACGGGGTCCTCACCATCCGCGGTTCCCTGGGGCGTGACTCCCTGCGGATGGGCGTCCTGTCCTTGCCGGACTCGAAGCAGCGGCTGGGCTGGCTCCTGACGCATCTGGCCGACCTGCCCGGAAGCGGCATCATCTATACCTTGACTGTGTCGGCGGCGGAAGACACCGCGCGGCTCCTCGCCGAAGCCGGGCATGACGTACTGGCCTATACCGGCCGCACCGATCCCGCGGACAGGGAACGCGCCGAGCAGCTGCTAAAGGACAACCAGGTCAAAGCGCTGGTGGCTACTTCGGCCTTGGGCATGGGCTTTGACAAACCTGACCTGGGCTTTGTGGTCCACCTTGGGGCGCCGTCTTCCCCGGTGGCCTACTACCAGCAGGTGGGCCGTGCCGGGCGAGGCGCTGCCAATGCAGACGTCCTGTTGCTTCCCGGCTCGGAGGACCGCGACATCTGGCAGTATTTCGCCACCGCGTCCATGCCCTCCGAAGAGAAAGCAGCGGCCGTCCTCACTGCCTTGGCGGAAGCCGGTACGGCACTCTCCACGGTGGCCCTGGAAGCGCGGGTTGACCTCCGCCGCACCCCTCTGGAACTGCTGCTTAAAGTCTTGTCCGTTGACGGCGCAGTGGAACGGGTGGGAGGCGGATGGCGGGCCACGGGCCAGCCATGGGTTTACGACGCAGAGCGGTACCGCCGGATCGCTGAGGCGCGCGTGGACGAGCAGGACTCCATGGTGATCTACCAGGACACCGCCGGATGCCGGATGGAATACATCACCTCCGTCCTTGACGACGAAACCGCGCAGGCCTGCGGCCGATGCGACAACTGTGCAGGGCGCTGGTTCCCGGCGGACATAGCGGACACCGCCACGGAAGCTGCCGGCCAGACCCTCAGCAGGGCAGGCGGGGTCCTGGAAGCCAGGCTCCAGTGGCCCAGCGGCATGGACCGCCTTGGCGTGCCGGTTAAGGGGAAGCTCAAGCCGGGGGAAGGGCTCGCCGAAGGGCGCGTTCTGGCCAGGCTGACGGACCTTGGCTGGGGTGGCGCCCTGCGCGCGCTGTTTGCGGCAGGCGCCGAAGACCAACCCGTGGATCCAGCCATGCTGCAGGCCTGCGTGCAGGTCTTGCGGGAGTGGGGTGGCGGAGATGCCCGCAATCCTGGTTGGAGCGGAGTCGGCCGGCCTGCCGCGATAGTAAGCATTCCGGCGCGGAGCAAGCCCGAGTTGGTGGGTTCTCTGGCCAGGGGAATCTCCGAGATCGGCCGCATTCCCTACCTTGGGGAGATGCAGCTCGCGCATGGTGGTCCCACCGGAGGCCGCGGCGGCAACAGCGCCTACCGGCTGGCCGGCGTTTGGGAGCGGCTGGTGGTGGGTCCTGAGCTCCAAGCTGCGCTGGCCACTGTGCAGGGCCAGCCCGTGATGCTGGTCGATGACCTGACAGACAGCCGTTGGACACTCACGGTTGCTGGTCGGGCACTGAGGCAGGCCGGGGTGGGAGCGGTCCTTCCGTTGGTCCTTGCCCAGGCCGGGTGAAACCAGGCCGGCTGAAACTAGGCCAGGTAAACCCACGCAGGCCGGGTAAGACCCACAGGGCCGACTTCGGGCTGGCGCGTGGCGGGGGATGAGACCCTAGACCCGCTGGGCCTTGCGCTGGCTGACTTCCGCACCGGCATGCCGTGGCAGGAACAGGCTGTCCGCCGTGCTGGCCAGCATCAGCACAGCCATGGCGAGGAAGGCGCCACGGAAGGGTCCGGCGGCGTCTTCAGGAAATGTGCCCAGGCCGTCAAAGAGCCTAATCAGTAACGCTCCTACAGCGATGCCTGCGGCAGCGGCCAGTTGGACCAGGGTGGCAGAGACCGTGTTCGCCGAGGTGAGCTGCGCCGGTGCGATGTCCGCATACTGAACCGACGCGTAGGCCGAGAAACCGATCGAGCGGAAAGCTCCGCTGCAGACCAGCAGGGCGAAAGTCAGCGGCTCGGGCGTCTCGGGCGTGAGCAGGGCGCAAAGCACGAAAGTGGCCGCAGAGGCAACCGACGCAAAGACGAGCACAGCCTTGAAGCCGAACCGCCGGATCAGGGGAGTTGTAGCCGGCTTGATGCCGATGTTGCCGATGAACACAGCGGCCACCATGGCCCCGGCGTGCAGCGGGGTCCAACCGAACCCGGCTTGGAACATCAGGGGCAGCAGGAAAGGGACCGAACTGATGGTCAACCGGTAAGCGAACCCGCCGGTGGCCATGGCCCTGAACGTCCGGGCGCTGAAAACCCCGAGGTCAAAGAGTGGATAGCGGGCACGCCGCATCCACAGCACGGAGCAGGCGAGAGCAACCGCGCCTGCTCCTGCACTCAGGGCGGCCCAGGGAGCGGGGTGGGTGCTCGCCAATTCGAGGCCCACCACCAAGGCCCCCACGCCGAGCGTCGTGAGGAACAGCCCCAGCCAATCCAGCCGCCGCCCCCGGTCACCTGCCGCTGCCGGGACCAAGCGGAGTGCGGCCAGGAATGCAGCCGCACCCAGCGGGAGGTTGATCAGGAAGATCCAGTGCCAGGACAAATACGTGGTGAGGGCCCCGCCCACCAAGGGAGCGAGGACCGGTGCCAGGAGGCCGGGCCACACGAGGAACGCCGTGGCGCGGAGGAGTTCTGCTTTCGGCGTCCCGCGAAGGACCAAGAGCGTTCCGACGGGAACCATCATGGCCCCGCCCAACCCCTGCATGATCCTGCTGAGAGTGAGCGCGGTAAGGTCCTGGCTCAGCGAGCAGGCCAGGGACGCCAAGGTGAAGATCGCAATGGCAAGGCAAAAAACGCGCCGGGCGCCAAACCGTTCAGCCAGCCAGCCGCTCAGCGGGATGCCCATGGCAACGGTCAGCAGGTATGCCGTCATCGTGATGTTTACGTCAGCGGCGGGAACCTTGAAGTCGTCAGCGATGTTGGGAATGGCCGTGGTGAGGACCGTGCCGTCCAGGAACTCCATAAAGAAGGTCGCGGCCACCAGCAGTGCCAGGCGGGGACTCCAGGCCCGCGTGCTGCCTGGCGTCTCATCCACTGGGTCGCTTACTGCCATCCGTTCATCATTCCACCGCGGCGGTATCCCGGGATGCATCTGTCCGCACCGCGGACGGGGGTTAGCGGACGGCGAGGGCAGCCGGGGCGGCAGGCAGCACCATCGGCGGGGACGCAAAAGGCCCCGGTCCAGGACCGGGGCCAAACGCGGAGACGGGGGGATTTGAACCCCCGGTGGAGTTGTGCCCCACACTTCATTAGCAGTGAAGCCCATTCGGCCGCTCTGGCACGTCTCCAATTGCTATTCCTAGCCCACCAAGGATACGCAGAACGTGGCACGCAGTGCAAAACGGGTCGCAAGCCCCTTCAAAGTGCCCGCCAAATCGCCCGCCGGCTACGAACGCGGGACCTGCCCGGGCCGCACTAACCTGATTTCGCGCAGGTTCTCCCAGTCGGGAATTACGTCCGCAGCGCCGTCGGGTGCGAAGCCGAAGTGGCTGTAGAAGCCAATCGCACGCCCGTTCCCAGCAGCCACCCACAGGCTTGCCGCGCTGTCGCCCAATGCTTCCTCCAGGAGCCGGCGCCCCAATCCCAGCCCCTGGTGCGATGCCAGCAGGTACAGTCCCCACAATTCCAGGTCCCCGGACGAGGGCGGCCCTGATGTATGCCAGGAATCGCCGGAAGGCATACGCCGGATACCCGCGAACCCCACGATCACGCCGTCGTCGCAGGCCACCCAGGCTTCCGCAGGCTCCGCAGCATCGAGGAGATGGCGCCAGAGCGGCAGCCGGTTATCGGGAGTCTGTGACGCCAGGAACCCCTCGGACAGCATGCCGCGGTACGTCTCCTGCCAGCAGCGGACGTGCACCTCCGCCAGCCGCTCCACGTCAGCCCGCGCCGCCCGCCGCACGGCCAGGGACACCGCTACGCCGTCCCGCCCGCCAGCGCCTTCCAGAGGAAGTGCTGGCTTCGGGCCTGCAGCGCTGCCGCCTGCCGGTTGTCGGACGCTCCGGCGTGTCCGCCCTCAAGGGCCTCGTGGAACCAGACGTTCGGGATGCCCATGGCCAGCATCCGGGCAGCCATCTTGCGGGCCTGCACCGGACCCACGCGGTCGTCGGAAGTGGCCGTCCAAACGAACGTGTCCGGGTACTCAACCCCATCCTTGAGCAGGTGGTAGGGAGAAAAGGTGCGGATGTACTCCCACTGCTCCGGCACGTCAGGGTCACCGTACTCGGCGATCCACGAATGGCCGGCGGACAGCTTGGTGTACCGGCGCATATCAAGCAGCGGCACGCCGCAGGAGATTGCCCCGAACAGCTCGGGGTACTGCGTGAGCATGTTTCCCACCAGCAGGCCGCCATTGGACCCGCCCACGCAGCCCAGCCGCTCCGGGGAGGTGACACCGCGGGAGATCAGGTGCCGGGCCACGGCCGCGAAGTCCTGGTAAGCCTTGTGCCGGTTCTCCTGCAGGGCTGCCCGGTGCCACCCCGGACCGTATTCCCCGCCGCCGCGGATGTTGGCCACCACATACACACCGCCCCTGGAGTGGGATGCTTCCCCATTGGTGCCGGCGGAAGTGGAAGTCCGGCGTTCCAGCCAGGCCCTGCCCACAGTGCCGCTGTAGGCCGGAGTGCGGGAAACCTCAAAACCGCCATAGCCGGAGAGCTGGGTGGGGTTCTGCCCGTCCAGCGGGAGGTCGCGCGAGGCGACCTGGAAGTAGGGAACCCGGGTTCCGTCGTCGGAAACGGCGAAGTGCTGCTGCACTTCATAGTTTTCATCGGCAAAGAACGACGGCGAGGCCTTGACTGTCGTTTGCCGGCTCACCACCCCCGGCGTCCCCGCTGCGGCGCGCTCCAACGTGCCCCGCATCAGCGTGCTGGGGGTGGTGAAGCCCGTGGCGACGAGCCAGAAGTCGTCGCCCGCGCCGCCGTCGGCTTCGTCTTCATCGTCCACCGAGTAGGCGTTGACGTCGTGCAGCGGCGGACAGGCATCCAGCAGAGTGGACTCCCAGGCTCCAATGGCGTCACCCGTTGGCCGGGACGGGTCGAGAACACGAATCTCGGAGGAAACCTCCTTCAGCAGGTTGAGCAGCAGGAAGTTCCGGGTCCAGCTCCAGGACTGCAGCGAAGTGTTGGCATCCGGAGTGAACAGCACTGCCACCTCGCGCACGCCGGCCAGGTAGTCCTCAAACCGGGCGGCCAGGAGCGATCCCGCGGGATAGGTCGACCCGTTCAGCACCCAATCCTGCTGGGGACGGAACAGCAGCCATTCCCGGTGCGCGCTGACGTTGACGTCGGTGGGGACGTCGATGACCGCCCAGGAACCCTCGCGCAGTACGGAATTGCTCCTGTTGTAGAAGTCGATGTAGTCAACCGCGAAGGTCCTTTCGAACCCCGGCGTGGAGTCGTGGGCCACCACTGCCATCATGTGGTTCTCGGGCACCTCGAACAGGCGGGGCGCTTCAGCCAGGGAGGCACCGCGCTTAAGGGTGATGGCGGTCCGGGCGTACGAGGACGCAGTCCGCGGAAGGCCCTCCGCGGTGGAGGCCACCAGCAGGGTGTCTGCATCCAGCCACGACACGTTCCCCTTCGCCGTTGGCAGGTCAAAGCCGCCCTGCGCGGCGTCCACGAACATCCTGGATTCCACGTCGTATTCGCGGTAGCGGTTGGCGTCGCCGCCGTCAGGTGAAAGCGCCAGCAGCGCCAGCCGGTAGGGCGCACCTGGCGCAGGGCGGAGGAAGGTTGCCCCGTGGAAGACCCATTCTTCGCCCTCGGCGGCGGACAGGGCGTCCACGTCCAGCAGGACATCCCAAACAGGGGTGTCGGTGCAGTAGCTGTCCCACGTGGTGCGGCGCCACAGGCCCTTGGGGTTCTGCTGGTCCTTCCAAAAGTTGTAATACCAGTCCCCGCGCTTGCCCACCATGGCGATCCTGTCCGTGGAGTCCAGCACCTCAAGGATCTTTCCCTCGAGTTCCACGTAGTCGGCGTCCTCCAGCAGGTCCTCCGTGCGTGAATTCTGTTCCTTCACCCAGGCCAGTTGCTGCTCGCCGTAGATCTCCTCGAGCCAGGCATTCTCGTCAGTGGGCTCGGGCGCGAGGCCCGAGGGTGCGGTGCCGGTGGTATCGCCGGAGGCGGGCGCTGGATCAGCTGCAGTGGTGGTCATGGCCCCATCCAAACAACATCCGCAGACGGCTGGCAAGTCAAGGGTTCAGCGCGGACTTTGTTTGAGCCCGTACTCTGGATGCCGTGGAAAAAACGCAGAGCATCCGGACCGCCATTGTTGGGGCGGGTCCCCGGGGCACCAGTGTCCTGGAACGCCTGCTTGCCCGCAGTGCCGCGTTGAGCGCGGCCGGCGCGGGCCCGGTGCGGCTCCACATCCATGTCATTGATCCCTATCCTGCAGGTCCGGGCCATGTGTGGCAGCCAGGGCAGTCGCGGCTGTTCCTGATGAACACGCAGTCCTTCTATCCCACGCTGATTCCTGAGGACCCTGCCTTGGCGCCGCCGGTCGCCGGCACTACCTTCGACCAGTGGCGGGCCCGGCAGCAGAAGGACCCTTCACCGTCCCTGAACGAAGAAGAACTGGCGGAACTTGCGGTCCTGGCCGCCAGCGATTTCCCCAGCCGTGCACTGTACGGCCGGTACCTCCGCAGCACCGTGGAGGAGCTGATGCGGAACGCACCCGACGGCGTCACCATCGACTTCCACGAAACGTCCGCACTGTCGGTGCGCCCCTCAGGAGACGGAACGTTCGACGTCGGCCTGGCCACGGGAGCCACGATCCGCACCGAATTCGTAGTGCTGGCGCTCGGCCACATCCCGTCCCGGCTGAATCCTGAACAGCGTGAGCTGCAGTCCTCGGCCGAGCAATTGGGCCTTCGGTATTTTCCTCCTGCGGTGCCGGCGGACGTGGACTGGTCCCTGATTCCGTCCGGGGAACCTGTCCTGGTCCGCGGCATGGGACTGAACTTCTTCGACACCATGGGCCAGCTGACCGAGGGCCGCGGCGGCAAGTTCATCAGCAACGGGACGGTGCTCCGTTACGAGCCCTCAGGCCAGGAACCGCGCATCATTGCCGCCTCCCGGCGAGGAACGCCGTACCGGGCCAAAGCCGCGCTGAACGGCTACTACCCGGCATCCGTGACCCTGCGCTACTTCACTGAGGCTGCGCTGGAACGCTTCAAAAAGGCCGGTATCCGCCCCGCATTCGACCATGATTTCTGGCCCCTCCTGCACCGGGATGCGCTCTGGGCCTACTACTCAACCCTGGTGCGCTCGCAGCCCAATGCCGTGCCTGATTCGGCTGCCTTCCTCGAAGCCCTTGACGAGGCACTCCACCCGCACGCGCACAGTGCCGCGAACTGGGAGGACAGCGTCGAGAGCGTCCTCGCTGTCCACGTTGGGCCCCGGCACCGGCTGGACCTGCCGGGGCTCGCTGCGCCGCTGGCGGGCCGGTCCTTCGGATCGCGCGCAGAGCTTGACGCCGCCGTCGTGGATTACCTGCTGGACGATGCGCGCCGCTCCGCCCTGGGCGAGGATGACCCGGTGAAGATGGCCATTGGGGCCCTACACCATGGCCGCGCGGTGCTGAAGACAGCGGTAGCCGACGGCGGCATCACCGATGAATCCTGGGTCGCGGGACTGCGTGGCTGGTTCGAGTCGTTTGTGGAAGGACTGGCCAGCGGGCCTCCTGCGCTGCGCTCCGAACAGCTCGCGGCACTGGCAAGAGCAGGAGTGGTCAGTTTCGTTGGCCCCGACCCCAAGTTCGGGGTGGACCGCAGGAATGGTGTCTTCACTGCTTTTTCGCCATGGGTGGACGATGCGCCGGTGGCAGCACGGACCATGGTGGAGGCGCTGGCGCCCGGTAACAGAGTCTCCGCCAACGATTGGCCGGTATTGGAGCAGCTGCTGGCCGACGGCCTGGTGCGGCCCCGGCTCATGATGTCGGTGGAAGGCGCGCCAGTGCAGTCCACCGGCCTGGATGTTGAGCCGCACCCTTACCGCCCTCTGGCAGCGAACGGTTCCGTGACGGAAGGCCTCTACGTGCTGGGACTGCAGCTCTCCTCCACCCAGTGGGGCACAGCCATTGCGGCCGAAGCCGTCCAGTCCGGCGGGCCGAACTACCGCAGCGGCCAGCGCACGCTGCGCGACGCCGACGAGATCGCCGGCGCCATCCTGGGGCTCTAGCAAACCCCAACGCTCTCTCACTTGATGCGCGTTAAACCTCTACGCTCTCTCATTTGACGCGCCTTAAACCCCTACGCTCTCTCACCCGGTTCACTTGGGTGAGAGAGCGTAGGAGGAATGCCGGCGTTATCTGAGAGAGCGTTTGCGGCGGATGCCGAAACCAGTCCCTTAGCCCCGCAGGCACACCTGGTACTGGAGCCAGGCAGCAGCGTAGCGGATCCAGCCCAGGACGTCGTACCACTTGGTCGGCTTCGCCGGCGCGATACAGGCCGGGTCAACCGGAACGCTTGCCACCCTCACCTCAACAGTGACTGCCGTGCCGGACTCAGCTGCGGTGAGGACAAGGGTTCCGGTACCGGCAGCGGCGCCCGAGGGAACGGGCAGGCTGACGTTAGCTGCGCCGGCTTCCACAGGCATCGACCCGAGCTGGGTCGCCGTGCCCGCAGAGTCGGTAAATACGGCTGACAGCGTCTTGTTGACCGGGCTGCCGAGCGACGTAAGGTCCAGCTTGGATACTGCCAGCGTGATGGCCTCACCTGGCTTGACCTCGCCGGGGGTGGTGTTGGTGACGGCAACGGAGCGGCGGGCAAAGTCAGGCGAGAGGGGGCTGCTCTTCTGCAGGTATCCGATCCAGGCGTCCCGGTCCACCAGGCCCGAGTCCTTGGTGTTGGACCCTGCAGTGAAAATGCGGAAGTTGTCGCCGCCGGTGGCCAGGAAGCTGAACGTACCCACCCGGTAGGACTTGGCCGGATCGAGCGCGGCCCCGTTCACCCGCACGGAGGTGATGCGGTCTCCGGCGGGCCGGGCTGCATCGTAGGTGTAGTTCACGTTCTTGGACAGGCCGAGCTGGATGTAGGCGCGGCTGGGTACCGTGCCGTCCGGGTTGGTCTGCCACTGCTGTTCCAGCAGCGTCTTGAGCTGGGCGCCGGTCAGGGACGTGGTCCACAGGTTGTTCACGAACGGGAGCACCGCGTTCGCCTCGGCGTAGGTGACAGTACCGTCCGGAGCGTAGTAGAGCTCGTTCCGGAGTCCGCCGGCATTGACCACACCGATTTCGGCGCCGCCCAGTTCTGCCGGCTGCAGCGAATCCAGCAGGGAATCGGCCACCAGGTTGCCCAGGGTTGACTCGCTGCCGCGGTCATCACGTTTGGCAACACCGGCGGCGTCAGTGGTGAAGGCCGTAGTGATGTCCGCCGTGACGGCGCCAACGGGCTGGTTACCCACGACGGCGGCATCCGCGAGTGCCTTCTTGACGATGGCATCGACGGCGGCAACCCGCGGGAAGGCGGCGATCAGGTCCGCCGCGGGATCGGTGGTCCGCTTGACGTTGCCGGCCTTGTACGCGGTGACCTCCTTGGTGGCGGTGTCAACGGTGAGCTGGATCTGCCCCACATTCTCACCGTAGTTGCCTGTCTGGACGATCGGGCGGGTCCTGCCCTCACCGTCCGGGACCGGGGCATCCCAGGAGTACTCCTTGTGGGTATGCCCGGTAAAGATCGCGTCGACGTCTGAAGAAGTCTCGGTGACCAGCTTCGCGAAGGGCCCGCCGGCGGCCACTTCCTCCTCCAGGGTGGCGCCTTCCACCGTTCCCGAACCGGCGCCGTCGTGGTTTTCCACGATGATGACGTCGGCAAGCTTCTCCGACGTGATCCGTGCCGCTGCCCGGTTGATGGCGTCCACCGGGTCGCCGAACTCAAGGTCGGCTATGCCGGCGGGAGTCACCAGGGAGGGGACTTCCTGCGTGACGGTGCCGATGACGGCCACTTTGATCCCGTTCATGTCCAGGACGGTGAACTCCGGCAGCACGGGCTCGGTGGTGCCCTTCTTGTAGACGTTAGCTCCCAGGTAGGGGAACTTCGCGTTGGTACCGCCGGCGACGACGCGGTCCCGCAGGTCCGCCCAGCCGCCGTCGAACTCGTGGTTGCCCACGGCGGATGCCTGAAGCTCCAGGGCGTTCAGCACGTCGATGGTGGGCTGGTCCTTGGCGACGGCGGACGCAAACAGAGACGCCCCGATGTTGTCACCGGCCGAGAGGAAAGCGGTGGCACCGGGGGCGGCTGCGGCCCGGAGCTTCTCAATGGTGCCTGCCAACTGGACCGTGTTGGTGTCGATCCTGCCGTGGAAGTCGTTGATGCCCAGGAAATTCAGGTCAACGGTGGCGGGCGCGGACTCCAGGTTTAAGCCCACGATCACGGGGTCGTGGTCGCTGGCGCGGTACTGGTCCGGCGCGTAGTAGTCGGTGACGTTGTTGTTGTAGCGGCTGTACTCCAGGGCTACGGATTCCACCGAGTTGATGTTCCAGATGTCGGCTCCGGCGACCGCGGCGTCTGCTGCCGGGGAAGCCAGGATGTGGTCCAGGGAACCCACCATTCCGCCGAACAGGTAGGAGTGCTTGGCGGTGCCGTCGGCGTTGCGTGCCTTGTCGTCCTGGTTGACGTAGCCCTCGTCCGTGAAGACGTTGATGGGGTCTTCCTTGGCGTACGCATTGAAGTCGCCGATCAGGAAGACCTTGTCCGTGCCTTTGGACTGCTGCAGGGACTTGGTGAACTCCAGAAGGGACTTCGCCTGGGCTGTACGGGCCAGGTTGGACGCACCTTGTCCCTTGTCCGTGTCCTCCGGAGTGGCAGCGGAGCCCTTGGACTTGAAGTGGTTGGCGATGGCGATGAACTCTGTCCCGGCGCCGCCGCCCACCGGCTTGAAGACCTGGGCCAGCGGCTTGCGTGCGCTGGCGAATGCCACGGTGTCGTTGTGGATGATGGACTCACCCACAGGTTCTGCAACAGCCTTCTTATAAATGAAGGCGGTGCGGATCATGTCCTCATCGCTGAGCGGCGGCGCGTTGGCAGGCGAACGGACGTAGTCCCAGATGCCCGGGGTCTGGACGTTCAGCGCATCCACCAGCTTGGCCAGGGCGTCATCCCGGTTCTTGCCGAACTGTGCGGAATTTTCGATCTCCATCAGCGTGACAACATCTGCGCCGGCCTTGGTGATGGCCGCGAAGATCTTGTCCTGCTGCCGTTCGAAGTTCTCAGCGTTGGCGGCGCCGCGGGCGTCACAGCCACCGCGGACAGTGACGGGGTTGCCGGCCCGGTCCTCGTAGAACGTGCAACCCTCCAAGGTGTCGCCTGTGGTGGGGAAGTAGTTGAGGACGTTGAAGGAGGCGAGCTTCAGGTTGCCTCCTACCGCGGCGGGAGCTTCAGTGCGGGTGGCGCCGAAGGTGGCCGGCTGTGCCGTGGCCCTGTTGCCCTCCGTCAGGTGCGTCAGTGGCTGGAGCTTCCAGGCATTGTTGGCATAGCCGAGGACCACATTGGTGGTGAACGTGACGGGGGAGCCAACCCGTACCGGTTCAGCGGTGGTCAGGTAGGGCAGGACCTGCGCCTTCGTGGCGGCGTCCTTTAGGAAGTTTGTGCTGGAGCCATCGTCGAGCTTGATGCCCCGGGCGGCATTCTCCGCCACCATTGCCGTGTGCTCGGCCGAGCCGTAGGGGGCGACGGCGGTGGGCTGGACCAGGGGAGTTGTTCCGCCGGCGAGGCCGATCTCGCCATACTGGTTCAGCGTGTAGTTGTCTGTCACCGTCAACGGGCCCTGGGGTGCCAGGAGCATGCCTTCCAGGGATTCACGGAAGGTCTCGTTGGCTGGCAGCGTGAAGGTGGTGGCCTTCACTTCGGGTGCAGGCTCTGTCAGCCTGGTGAGCCCAGCCGCTGCCGTGACGTTGAGCTGGGTCATGCCAAAGTACTCGGCCACCGTGCCCGTCACCTGGACGTGGTCTCCGGCCTGGACCGACGCCGCTGTGGCGGGGGAGTAGACGAAGATCCCGTCGGAAGCCGCATGGTTGGTTGCCGTCAGATCCCCGCCGGTTCCCGGGGTCTGCACGTAGTAGCCATTGAGCCCGCCGGTCGGGAAGACTGCCGTGACCTTGCCCGTGGTGGTCACCGTGGAGCCGGTCAGCGGGCTTTCGGTGCCCGTGCCTTGGATTTCTGCGATAGTCCGGGTTGAAGGCGTGGGCGTGGGCGTGGGGTCGGGTGTTGGGGCAGGTGTGGGATCCGGTGCCGTGGTGCCACCCGCCGCCGTCGGGGTAATGCTGGCACTGAGCGAGAAGTCCGCGGAGTTGCTGTTGCTGTCCGCGCCGGCTGCGCGATTCAGGCTTCTGACGTCGGTGTTGGCGGTCGGGGCCTGGGCTGCCTGCGTTTCGAAAGTGTTCGAGGTGCCGTAGCCGAGGAGATCGGCCACGCCGGCAGGCTCCACCTGGGAACCGGTGCCCAGCACGACGGCGGTGCGCTGCCTCGCCAGAATCAGTGTCCCGGCACTGCCGGAGGGGTTGATGCCGGTAGCTACCAGGTCCGCTGCCGGCAGGTCTGCACCGGCAGCGCCACCGTTATTGCTTCCTCCCTGGATGAGGTAATGCCCCTTGGCTGGGATGGAACCGGTCAGCGCAACCACGCCGGTGGGGGCCGCGATGCCTGAGGCGGCACGGTACTGAACCGACCAGCCCTCCAGGGAAACCGGAGCGTCCGAGGAGTTGTACAGCTCAACGAATTTGTTCTTGTAGGCGGCGCCTTCGCTGCCACCGCTGAGATAGGCCTCGTTGATGACAACGGGCGAGGTTCCCGCCGCGGCTGAGACCTCCGCGACCGAGTCGGCAGCAGCAGGAAAGGCCGCGAAGGGTGCTATGAGCCCCGCCGACAGCGCTGTCCCCAGCGCTAATTTCCAAGGTGTTTGATGCATCCGCTCTTACTTTCAGAAGGGTCTCCCCGGTAGGGGAGCCGATGGAAGGTGTCCAGGTTTTTACCGACGGACAAGGGCCCGGATCCTGCTCCTGGTCAAGTGGTATCCGGCACATCACAACAGCGCTGAATGAACGCAAGGTTGATAGCGCGTGCATTCGGCAGGACGTTCCCCAGCGGAACGCCGCGCCCCACCGGCCGGCGCCCCAGTAGCCCGGTCCGGTGTTGCTGTCAGCAGTGGTTGGGTTGGTGGCCGGAACCCCATGTGCCGGCCATCACAAAAGAATACCGGCCGGTAGCTTCAGGGGAAGCTCCGGCCGGCAGTTCTTTCAAATTTTTGCGACGCGTGGAACCAGGCTTCTGCCTACTGGTCCTGCACAGACCCGGAGGGGCTCGAAATAACCTTGAACATGCCGCCCATGGGATCTGCCAGTTGCGCAACCCTCCCGAAGTCGCTGTCCGCCGGTCCGTCCAGAACGGAGCCTCCCATCGCCACGGTGCGCTCAACCGCGGCATCGGTATCCTCCACGGCGAAATACACCTGCCAGTGGGACGGGACAGCCTCGGGAAGATACCCGGAAGCGTCCATGATCCCGGCCTGGGCGGTTTCCCCCGCGCCCAAGGTGGTGTAACGGAACTCGGGAGCGTCGCTCATGACACTCGTCTGCCAGCCAAAAACGTTTTCGTAGAATCTGACAGCATGGTCGTAATCCTTGGTGTGCAGTTCATGCCACGCGGGGGCGCCAGGTTCGGCCGCGATCTCATACCCGCCCATCCCGCTGGGCTGCCAGGCACCCACGGACGCACCGCTGGAATCGGCGAAATAGGCCATGACTCCCTGCGCCGGGACTTCCATGGGCTCCATGTAGATCTGTCCGCCGTTGGAGGACGCCGAGGCTGCCGTGGCGTTGGCGTCTTCGGTATACAGGTAGGTGGACCACATGTCCGGGAGCCCGGCCTGGTCCTCCTGCTTCTGCATTATGCCGGCCACCGTTTTCCCGTTCTTGCGGGCGGTGATGTAGCCGCCGTAGAGTTCCTGGTCACCCGCTTCGAACTGCCAGCCAAAAAGTTCCCCGTAGAACTCCCGGGCCTTTGTGGTGTCGGAGGTCATAAGGTCGATCCAGCAGGGGGAGCCGGGTTTGATATCGGGAGCAGGCATAGCGGTCTCCTGGGTGAGTGGTAATCCGTTGGTTAGGAACGGATGGATTTCCGTTCCTGGATGGACACCATGAGGCTATGCGGGGGGTCTGACACTTTCAATGGTTCGGGCCCGTTCGGGTACATCGCCGCAGGTCCCGGGATAAACGAAGGACCCCTGCCGGCCAGCGTGCTGGCGGACAGGGGTCCCAATCGCGGAAGGTAAGAGATTCGAACTCTTGGTACGGGGTTACCGCACACTAGTTTTCAAGACTAGCTCCTTCGGCCGCTCGGACAACCTTCCTCGACTAGTAGTGTTTCATAGGCACTTGCCTGCAACAAAACAGAGACCGGAAGCTGTCCGGTGCACACTGGTTGCAGCCAGTATTCAGTCAGAAACGGGAGTGTTCCATGAAAGCCGTCTACATATCCGAACCGGGCGGCCCGGAAGTACTTGAGGTCCGCGAGGCGGACGCTCCGGTACCCGGACCCGGGGAGGTGCTGATCGACGTCGTCGCCGCCGGCCTGAACCGCGCGGACGTGCAGCAGCGAAGGGGTTTTTACCCGCCGCCGCCCGGCGCTTCCGAGATTCCGGGGCTGGAGGTTTCAGGCCGGATTGCAGGCTTTGGCCCCGGCGTCAGCAAGCCCTTTTCCCTTGGCGACAAGGTGGTGGCCCTGCTGGCAGGCGGCGGATATGCCCAGCAGGTGGCGGTGCCGGCTGAGCAGGTCCTGCGCGTGCCCGACGGCGTGGACCTGGTTACTGCGGCGTCGCTGCCGGAGGTGGCCGCCACTGTTTACTCCAACCTCGTCATGACTGCCCAGCTCCAGGCCGGCGAGACGGTCCTGATCCACGGTGCCACCGGCGGTATCGGTACTATGGCCATCCAGCTGGCCAAGGCCTTGGGCGCCAAAGTGGCAACGACGGCCGGCACCGACGAAAAGGTGGGGACGGCAAAAGCCTTCCTCGGTGCCGATATTGCGATCAATTACGCCGAAGAGGATTTCCCGGCGAGCCTCCGCGAGCAGAATGGCGGGCATGGCGCTGACGTTATCCTCGACGTCGTCGGTGCCAAGTACCTCGCGCAGAATGTCGATGCGCTCGCCGACTATGGACGGCTGGTGGTGATTGGCCTGCAGGGCGGCACCAAGGGGCAGCTGGACCTGGGACAGCTCTTGACGAAGCGGGCCGCTGTGGTGGCAACGGCGCTAAGGCCCCGGCCGGTTGAAGAAAAAGGTGCCATCATGAACGCGGTCCGTGACGCCGTCTGGCCGTTGGTCAGCGACGGCAGGATCCGTCCGCTGGTAGCCAAGACCTTCCCGCTGGACCAGGTGCAGGCTGCGCATGAGTACTTCGACAGTGGCCACCACGTGGGGAAGATTCTCCTGCTGATGTAGCGGCCCCCGGCGCATAGATACTGAGTATTGCCTGAGGATCCCGTCTGCGTTACGCTCAACATACGCGGTATGCACGCGCCTTGGGGGAGCGTGCATACCAAAGCTTTCAAGCGCAAGGAGCGCCATGTCCATCCGCCACAGCCTCCTCGCCCTGCTCCAGGACCAGCCGCGCTACGGCTACCAGCTGCGGGTCGAGTTCGAAAATCGCACAGGCGCCACCTGGCCGCTGAACATCGGGCAGGTATACACCACGCTGGACCGGCTGGAACGCGATGGCCTCGTCTCCAAGGACGGCGACGACGGCGAGGGCCACGTGATCTACAGCATTACCGACGCCGGCAAAGCCGACGTGGGGAACTGGTTCGCGGCCCCGGTGGAGCGGAACAACCCGCCGCGAAACGAGCTTGCCATCAAGCTGGCGCTCGCCGTCACCATCCCGGGCGTGGACGTGCAAGGCATCATCCAGGCGCAGCGGGTGGCTTCCATCAAGGCCCTGCAGGACTACACCAAGGCCCGCAGGGACACCTCCACGAGCCAGCGCGCGGGAGACACCGCCTGGCTGCTGGTCCTTGATTCCCTGATCTTCCAAACAGAAGCAGAGGTCCGCTGGCTGGATCTTTGTGAAGCCAGGATGGTCCAGCAGGCGCAGTCCGCCGGGCATGCACGCAGGACGTCCACCGGGGTTACGGAAGCCGCGGCCCCGCTCACCGCGGACAGCCGCCGGTGAGCGTCCAGGGGCCGCAGCAGGTCCTGGAACTTGCCGGGGTCAGCAAGACTTTCGGGGAGGGCGCGACGGCGGTTGCCGCACTTCGCGACGTCGACCTCACCATCGGTGCGGGAGAGTTCGTTGCGGTGATGGGACCGTCCGGGTCCGGCAAGTCCTCCTTGCTGGCGCTTGCCGGGGGACTGGACCGTCCGACGTCGGGCAGTGTCTTTGTTGAGTCCACGCCGCTTGCGGGGTTGGGGCTGAACGACCTGGCGCGCCTCAGGCGCCGTGCCGTCGGCTACGTCTTCCAGGACTTCAACCTCGTCCCCACCCTGACGGCGGCCGAGAACGTGGCGCTGCCGCTGGAACTGGACGGCACGGCATCCCGGAAAGCCCATCGGCAGGCGCTGGACGCGCTGCGGCAGGTGGAGATCCCCGAGTTAGCGGACCGCTTCATGGACCAGATGTCCGGAGGCCAGCAGCAGCGCGTGGCCATAGCCCGTGCCGTGGTGGGACAACGGCGCCTGATCCTTGCGGACGAGCCGACGGGAGCACTTGATTCCACTACCGGCCAAGGGGTCATGGAAGTCCTGCGCTCGCGTGCGGAGGCAGGTGCCGCCGTTATGCTCGTCACCCATGAGGCCCGGCACGCGGCCTGGGCGGACCGCGTGGTGTTCCTTCGCGACGGCCGCATCGTGGAGCAGGCGGCTGCACTGCAGGATCCCGCTGTTCTGCTGGCGCAGGCAGGCCGCTGATGCCGCTGGACCTCGCTCCGGCCCCGGGCGGGCGCCGGGGCAGTTTCCGCCTTGCCCTGCGTATGGCCCGCCGGGACATCAACCGGCACAAAGGGCGCTCGCTGCTTATCATCCTGCTGATCATGCTTCCGGTAGCCGGCATGACGGGGGCGGTTACTCTGTTCCAGAGCACGCAGAAAACGTCGGAAGAGATTGTCCGGTACGAGCTCGGGGGCACGCAGGCCCGTTTCAGTGCACTGCCCGTGCCCAACGCGGATTCTGTCCAGGATCCGCTGAACGACACAATGGTTGCGCACAGCACGGGAGTCCATGATGCCGACTTCACAAGCGCGGACCCCGTTGACCTGATCCCGCCGGGTTATGAGGTTCTGCCCCAACGCGAGTTGGACCTGACAACAGGTGTGGGGGCGGCTACGGTGTCCCTGCAGGGCCGGCTGGTTGACGCACTGCATCCCGCCTTTACGGGAAAGTACGCGCTCCTTGAGGGAAGGGCTCCCCGGTCCGCGGAAGAGGTCCTGGTATCTCCCGGCTTGCTGGAGCGGTTCAGCCTTGGGCTGGGCCAACAAATCACGACGTCGGCGGGTTCTTTTGTGCCCGTCGGAACCCTCCGGGACGCCGATGCTTCGGACCGGAACTCCTTTATTTTCCTGCGTGACGGGCAGGTGCCGGATTCCGTCCTGGACCAGCAGTCCAGATCTCCGCAGTCGATGTCCTACTACGTTGTTGGCCCGGAACCGGTGACGTGGTCCCTTGTTCGCAAGGCCAACAGCCAGGGGGTGGGTGTGCTGTCGCGCAGTGTCGTGCTCAATCCGCCGTCCGTGGATCAGCAGGCTATCCAGGGCGTCCCGCCTCCCCAGCGGCATTCAGACTTCATGGCGCTTTATGCAATGTTCGGCCTGATGGCCGCGCTGGCGCTCCTGGAGGTTGGCCTCCTGGCAGGAGCCGCTTTCGCGGTTGGTGCCAAAAGGCAGGTTCGGGAGCTGGCGCTGCTGGCGGCGTCAGGAGCCGATTCACCGACAGTCCGCTCGGTGGTGACGGCAGGGGGACTGTGGCTGGGCGGCATTGCCGTCCTGTCCGGTGCCGCATTGGGCCTCTGCTCGGCAGCAGGCGTTGTGCACTGGGTTCGCTTTATGGGTTCTCCGCGCTTCCCCGGCTTCCATCCCGACGTGCCGCTGACACTGGTCTCCATGGTCATGGGCCTCGTGTGCTGCATCCTGGCGGCGATGGCTCCGGCGAACCAAGTGGCCCGGCAGGCGGCGCTCGGCGCCCTCAAATCCGGCAGGGCCCCTGCCGGCAATGGAAAACGGACAAGCCTGGCCGGGGCCGCGCTGCTGCTCGTGGCAGGAGGGCTGCTGGCCACGGGATGGCTGCTCGGGCAGTCAGCCGCCGATCCGGACACAAAAGCCGAGCAGCTCCCTCTGGTTGCAGGGTTGCTGATTGCGGGAGCCGTCCTTGCCGTCGTCGGCCTTGTGCTCATCGTCGGCTGGGCCATTGTTGGCCTGACCGCCAGAACGGACTGGTTGCCGCTGTCCATGCGGCTGGCTGCCCGCGACTCCACCAGGAACCGTGGCCGCACCATACCGGCAGTGGCCTCTGTCCTGGCCGCCGCCACCCTGGCGAGCGCCGCGCTGGTCCTCTTGGCCAGTCAGCAGGCCGGGATGCGGGAGAACCATTACTGGAGTGCCCTGGAGAACCAGACCTTTCTGCCGTTGTCCATCGAGCGTCCTTTCCTGGCTGACGGCAGCAGCCAGCCGCCGGTCGACGTCGAAGCAGCGGATCTTTCTTCCGCCCTAACGAGTGCCCTCGGCAGCGTTGCCTGGACGAAGACGATTAGTGCTCCAGCCTATGTTCGAAACTGCGCTTTCGGGCCCGGCTCGGACTTGTCCGTACCGGCCAGGACGGCCACGTCCAACTGCCTGCAGTATTCGTTGGCCAAACCCCCGGGCAACGAATGTCCCGTCACCCCGCAGGGAAGGGTTGTGAACCGTGACGACTGGCGGTGCCGGGGCTCCCTCGCCCAGTCACCGGGATCCCAGAGTTCGATCATGGTCGGTGATGCTGACGTCATTGGGGCCGTGCTCGGGCGTGAAGCAGGTCAAGAGGCCTTGGCTGTCCTGGATGCGGGAGGCATGGTGGTGACCAACCCCGTCTTCGTCCGCGACGGGGAAACCGTGCTGCTGGCGCAGGATGTCCGCACGCAGGCCGAACAGCCGGACCCCTACTTGATGCATGAAACTGTCAGCAGTACTGCCCTTGCCGCCGCGGTTGTTGAGCCTGCCGAAGCCGTTCCGTACTACGGCTTCATTTCGGAAGAGACAGCCCAACGGCTCGGTATGCAGCCTGGGCCCGCTGAGCTCCTGGTCCAGTTGAACCGGCACCCGTCCGCGGCTGAGGCGGATGCGGCATCTGCCGCCGTTGCCGCCGTCTACCAGCAACCCAGGGCAGGGTTCTGGGTGGAGCCAGGCATTTCGCAGGAGAATCCATGGATGACCTGGTCGATCGTTGCCGTCAGCGCACTGATCACGTTCAGTGCTGCCGGTATTACCGCCGGCTTGTCGCTTGCGGATGCCCGTCCGGATCACGCAACACTTGCTGCAGTGGGCGCCCCACCCCGGCTGCGGAAAGGATTGGCCGGTTCGCAGGCGCTCCTCACGTCCGGTCTGGGGACGTTACTCGGCTGTTCGGCGGGCGCTTTGCCCGCAGTTCTCATTGCCAGTGCTACCGGAATGAGCGCTTCGGTGAACGTTCCCTGGCTGCACCTGCTGGCACTCCTGGTTGCAGTTCCGCTGACCGGCGCTTTCCTGGCCTGGCTCTTCACCCGGACCCGACTGCCGGCATCGCGGCGGGCGGTGGGGATATGAGCAATTAGGTCACTAAATTGGGTCTTTTTGATTGTTCCCAACGGGCTTACCGTGGGGTTCAGGAGCCGCCCGGCCAGGGCGGCGGAACCCAGGAGGACTTTCCATGACAACGCACGTCGCAGACTGCAGCGTAACGAACTGTTCCTTTAACGACCACACCAACTGCAATGCCGCCGCCATCACCGTGGGCGGAGCCGAAAACCACGCACATTGCGCCACGTTCATTGACACCGGAATGCACGGCGGGTTGCCCAAGGTACTGGCCGACGTCGGAGCATGCCAGCGCTCCGAGTGCATCCACAACGACCACCTGATGTGCAAGGCACCTGAAGTGCATGTTGGGCCGGGGGCCGACAACGCCGACTGCCTCACTTATTCACACGCCTAGCAAACCCGTTCCGCCGCCGGCGGGAGTGGGGGCCTCCGTCCGGAACACCGGGTGGGGGCCCTCTTTGCGTGGAGCCGCACGCGGGCCGCAGCGCTGCGGACCTCAGCCGCAACACGTCGTTTGGCGCTGGCTGCCGGCCGTTTGGCGCAGGGCTTTTCCTTAAGCGGCAAAATCCAGCCCGATACGCACCTGTCGTTGGTAGGGTGCCTGTCAGCAGAAGCGAAAACAATCTCAAGGAGGAGACATGGCCGAAACGCCTGATCGACGGAGCACAGCCCGGGGCGTAGGTGCGGTTGCCACCGACACCGATCTCCCTCCCTCGGCCCTGGATGAAAAGGTCCGCGCGGCGGAAGAGAAAAAATGGACGCCGGGCAAGATCGCCCTGTGGGCCGCGATTGCCCTGCTGGGCGGCGTGGCATGGTTCATGCTCGCGATCATCCGCGGCGAAACGGTCAACGCCATCTGGTTCGTGTTCGCTTCGGTCTGCACCTACCTGATCGGCTACCGCTTCTATTCCAAGGTCATAGAGCGCTACATCACCAGGCCCGATGACCGGCGGGCCACCCCCGCCGAGTACAAGGCGGACGGCAAGGACTACGTCCGCACGGACCGCAATGTCCTGTTCGGCCACCACTTTGCCGCCATCGCAGGCGCCGGACCGCTGGTCGGGCCCGTTATTGCAGCCCAAATGGGATACCTGCCCGGCACTATCTGGATCATCATCGGCGTCGTCCTTGCCGGTGCAGTGCAGGACTACCTGGTCATGTTCTTCTCGATGCGGCGCGGCGGGCGCTCCCTGGGACAGATGGCCCGGGAGGAACTGGGTATCATCGGCGGCACCGCAGCCCTGATCGCAACCCTGCTGATCATGGTCATCATTGTGGCCATCCTGGCCCTGGTGGTCGTCAATGCCCTTGGTGAAAGCCCGTGGGGCGTCTTCTCCGTTGGCATGACCATCCCCATCGCCCTGTTCATGGGCGTCTACCTCCGCTACCTGCGCCCCGGCAAGATCATGGAAGTTTCCCTGATCGGCTTTGTCCTGCTGATGGCGGCGATCATCGGTGGCGGCATTGTTGCCGAGACCCCCTGGGGCGCCGATATCTTCACCCTGGATAAGGTCACCATCGCCTGGGGACTCATCATTTACGGCTTCATCGCAGCCATCCTGCCCGTGTGGCTGCTCCTGGCCCCCCGGGATTACCTGTCCACGTTTATGAAGATCGGCGTGATCGTGATGCTCGCGCTCGCCATCATCGTGGTGCGCCCCGAGATCACCGTCCCGGCCTTCAGCGAGTTCGCCAGCAGGGACAACGGCCCGGTCTTCCCCGGCGCACTGTTCCCCTTCCTGTTTGTCACCATCGCCTGCGGCGCCCTTTCCGGGTTCCACGCACTGATTTCCTCCGGCACCACACCGAAGCTCGTCGAAAAGGAACGGCAGACCCGGTTCATTGGCTACGGCGGAATGCTGATGGAGTCCTTCGTGGCCATCATGGCCCTGGTCGCTGCAATCTCCATCGACCGCGGCCTCTATTTCGCCATGAACGCTCCTGCCGCCCTCACCGGCGGAACCGTTGAGACAGCCGCCACCTGGGTCAACAGCCTGGGCCTTGCCGGCGTCAACATCACCCCGGAGTTCCTGTCCCAGACGGCGGCCAACGTGGGTGAGGAAAGCATCGTTTCGCGCACCGGCGGTGCCCCAACCCTCGCCGTCGGCCTCGCGCACATCATGCAGCAGTTCATCGGCGGCACGGCCATGATGGCGTTCTGGTACCACTTCGCCATCATGTTCGAGGCCCTGTTCATCCTCACGGCGGTGGACGCCGGGACCCGCGTTGCCCGGTTTATGCTGCAGGACTCCATTGGCAACTTCGTCCCCAAGTTCAAGGAGCACTCCTGGCGGCCCGGCGCCTGGCTCTGCACCGCCATCATGGTAGGGGCCTGGGGTGCGGTGCTGCTCATGGGTGTCACCGATCCGTTGGGCGGCATCAACACGCTGTTCCCGCTGTTCGGCATCGCCAACCAGCTGCTGGCGGCTATCGCCTTGTCCGTCTGCTTGGCCATCGTCGCCAAGCAAGGAACCTTCAAGTACCTGTGGATCGTGGCGCTGCCCCTGGCCTTCGCCGCGGTGGTCACCATCACGGCGAGCTACCAGAAGATCTTCTCGTCCACCCCGGCGGTGGGCTACTTCGCCAACAACGCAGCCTTCAGCAAAGCACTGGCGGAAGGGAAGACGGAGTTCGGCACCGCGAAGTCGGTGGCAGCGATGGAAGCCGTGGTGCGCAACACCGCCATCCAGGGCTGGCTGTCGGTGGTCTTCGTGGTGCTGAGCATCATCGTGATCACGACGGCGTTGCTCGCCACCGTCAGGGCGTTCCGCAACCGGGCGGACGCCACAGCCGTGAGGGGCAATGAGGACCCCGCCAGGCCTTCGCGCGTCTTCGCACCGGCGGGGCTTATTCCGACGCCTGCCGAGCGGGAGCTGATGGCTGAGTGGGACAAGGTCCCGGCCGAACTGAGGTTCGAGAGGGCCGGCCACTGATGAGCTCCGGACTCGCCGCGGTTGCGAAAGGCTTCCAGGGGTTCGCGCGCTATTTTGGCGGCGTGCTGGGGGCGGATGCCTACGCGAAGTACCTGGAGCACCACCGGGCTGCAGGCCACAGCGCTCCGCCCCTGGGCGAGCGTGAGTTCTGGCGGGACCGGACGGACCGCCAGGACTCCAATCCTCAGGGCCGTTGCTGCTGATTTAGCCTGCAGCGGACAAACCCTCGGCGGGCTTCATGGAGTGGACCCCGGGCGGATCGCTCATGAGAGTATGAACGCATGAGCGATCCGAAAGACACTCAGGCACCTGAGGACCTCCCGGTAGAGGGCACCACCATTGACGACGGGCTTCCGGCCCCTGCGCCGGCTGCCCCGGACAACGGCGGAAAGCCCAAAGGCAGCAACCTGCAGGATTTGGTGGACGAACCAGCCAAGGTGATGCGGATCGGAACGATGATCAGGCAGCTGCTGGAAGAGGTGAAGTCCGCCCCGCTGGACGACGCTGCCCGGGGCAGGCTTGCCGAAATTCACGAGCGGTCCATCAAAGAGCTGGAGGATGGGCTTGCCCCTGAACTGGTGGAGGAACTGGACAGGATCAGCCTCCCCTTTTCGGATGAGGCCACACCCTCCGACGCTGAGCTGCGTATTGCCCAGGCCCAGCTGGTGGGTTGGCTGGAGGGCTTGTTCCACGGCATTCAGACGGCCATTGCTGCCCAGCACGCCGCCCGCGAGCACGCGGCCGCGCAGCTGCAGCTCCGCCAGCTTCCTCCCGGCACGGTGATCGCGCCCGGCGTCGTTATTGGGGAAAACGGAGAGCCCCAGCGTGCGTCGGCCGGCCACCGGACGGGGGCTCCGGCCCGACCAGGGCAGCCCAATGATCCGGACCACGGTCCGGGACAGTACCTCTAGGGTCATTGGGCTTTTTCAGCGCCGCCAGGCAGGGGCGCAAGGACGATGCGGAACTTGGGAAGGGATTGTGGCGCCGGGCCCACGATCGTTTCCACCGGGGGCTGGACCGATTCCACCAGGTCCTCGAAGGAGTTGAGGACGACCAGCTCTACGGGGAACTGGTGGACATCGCCAACGAGCTGGCCGCGCTGTTGGACCGCGTCAGGGCGGTCTGTGTGGAAGCACAGCAACGGTCGCCGAGTGAGGGTTTGGACATCCCGGTTGCCCTGGCACCTGTCCACCGCTCGCTGTCCAAGGCGGGTAACTCCCTTGCCACCACCGCCGAAGCCGCTGCGATGCTGCGCCTCGCCGTAGGCCCCGTGCCCGTGGGAGCAGCCTCTGTGCGGCGCCGTGCGGAGGCTGTCTTCCAACAGGTGGCCGACGCCGAAAGGCAACTGCGGGAGGAAAGACTGGGCTCCCGCCAGGAAGATATTCCTGGTTAAGCGTGTGGCTTAGTCGGCGCGAATCGTCCTGTTCAGGGCAGCGGATTTGGCAAGATATGAAGCATGACTTTTTCACCCACACTGACTTTCAACGACGGTAACCAGATCCCCCAGCTCGGCTATGGCGTATGGCAGGTCGAGGACGGAGTGGCGGAAAAGGTTGTCCGCCAGGCCTTCGAGGCGGGCTACCGCCACATCGACACCGCCAAGATCTACGGTAATGAGGCGGGCGTTGGCCGGGCTATTGCCAGCTCGGGACTGTCGCCGGAGCAGCTTTTCATCACCACTAAACTCTGGAACTCAGACCAGGGCTACGAGTCCACCCTCGCCGCTTTCGAGGACTCGATGGACCGGCTGGGCCTTGAGACCCTGGACCTTTACCTGATCCACTGGATGACGCCCAAGCGGGATAAGTACGTGGATACGTGGAAGGCCCTGATCGAGCTGCAGAAGCGCGGACGCGTCAAGTCGATTGGTGTTTCCAACTTCACCGTCGAAGGCCTGGAGCGGCTCATTGATGAAACGGGCGTGGTCCCGGCTATTCACCAGATCGAGCTCCACCCGTACTTCAGCCAGCGCGAACTGCGCGAGTTCGGCGCATCCAAGGGGATCCTGACGCAGGCCTGGTCACCGCTGGGCCAGGGCGGCGAACTCCTCGAGGATGCAACCGTGGCCTCCATCGCTGCCAAGCACGGCGCCACGCCTGCACAGGTGGTTATTGCCTGGCACCTCGCTATCGGCAACGTGGTCATTCCCAAGTCCGTCACCGAATCCCGGATTCGCGAGAACTTCGCGGCGCTGGAAGTTTCCCTGGACGCTGACGACATTGAGGCCATCAACGCACTGGACCGCAGTGCCAAGGGCGAAGGCCGGATCGGGGCCGATCCTGCGGTTGCCGACTTCGCTTAAGCAGAGCCGCACGCAGCCCTAAACCGTTGACCCGCGTTTCCTGAGTATTCCCCAGGAGACGCGGGTTACTGCTTTAAGCGGCCTGGACTTTTCGCCGGCCTCGACTCAGGCGGCAATACGCACGTGCTGGACCGGGACTGCGTCCACGACGGCCCAGCTGTCTTCGCCGGCGCAGTGGCGTCCGGCGAACCGCTCGGCTTCCACCAAGGTGTCAAAGACTTCAGCACGTGCGCGGCCGCAGTCGGCATCGAAGTAGGTGACGTGAAATTCCTGTACGAGTTCGTTTTCCATAAATCCAGTGTGCAACCGGGGTCTGACATTCCTCGGAATCAGCCCCGCGTGTTGCCCAGGCGGAGGACCCGTTCCTGCGCGAGCATCACCGTCCGCTCCGCTTTGTCCGCGGCCCGCGCGGCCTGTTTAGCCTCGGCAGTGGTGCTTGCCAGCCTTTTGCGGGATTGCTCCAGGCGGTCCTCGGCCGCTCTAAGGCGGGCCCGAAGATCTGCTATCTCCTGTTGCAGTTCAGCAATTTCAGTCCGTGTTTCGTCCGCCTGGTCCTGCAGGTCCCGGGCGAGCTGCCCTGTCTCTGCTTCTGCCGCCTGTGCTTCCGCCAGGGCGGCTTTGGCTTTCTCCAGTGCGGGTGGTGACGTTGGCCGGGGTGTCTGCCGGACTGCCTCAAGCCGCGGCTTGCCCTGCTGGGGCCGGGTGGTGCCCGCCGCCGTCGTGCTCCTTGCCTGTTCTTTCCGCATGGGCGCCTTGGGCGGAGCGGGAGCTGCCTTGGGTGCGGGCAGGGCGACTGCCACGGAGCCCTCAAGCTCCACGGCGTTAACGCCGTCGGCCGAGAGTGTCTTTAGGAGCCGTCCGCTCTGGACAGCAGCAGCTGCGCCTTCATCCGCAGTGAGGGCCCGCAAAGTCTCTTCGATGTCCGTCGCCATGGCATCGCTGATGGACCGGCCCTGCTGCTGGGCCACTGAGCGGGCGGTATCGACCGCGGCGGCCAGCATGGTCCGGCGCTCACGTCCCAGCTCCCGGAGTGCCGCGGCGTCCAGCGACGTCTGTGCGCCGCGCATCCTGCCGCCGAGACTGGCCAGTTCGGCGAGGACATCCGGTTGGTGCAGGGCCAGCATGTTCACGGCCCAGGCGGCAACCGAGGGCTTTGGCAGCCCGCGTACAGCTGCTCCAAGTTCCTTGTCCGAACCGGCAGCTTCCTTTGCTGCGGCGGCGCGTGCTGACACAAAGTCTTCCATCGGCTTGGCATAGAGCTCGTTCGCGATCTCTGCCAGGGCCTCGTCTTCCATGAACGCCATCTTAGGCAGGTCGGGCAAAGCTGGCTGGTCCGCCGGAGCGCCGCCCGGAAAGTGTCCTTTTGGAGCGACGGGTCCGGCCGGAAGCCCGGCGGACACTGCAGGAGATATATGGAACCCCGCGGTACGACGGGCTTTTGCTAGCCGTTGTGTTGCCGGCGAACCATTTCGGTGATCCAGACGGGCGCAAACGGCGACGTGCAGCCCGGAGGAGTCGGGTAGTTTTTCAGCACTTCAAGACGTTCGCCGATGCTGATCGCCCGGTCCCTGTGCTCGGCGTGCCCGATCCCTATTTGAGCCAGGCAAGTGTTCATCGCCCACTGCAGGCGATCCGGCGCACCCTTCATCTCGGTCTCGATGACGTCCAACAGTCCGGCCAGCTCGAGGCCTTCGGGCTGCTTGGCCACACGTTCGGACGTCAATGCCCAGCCGGCGCTGGCGACCACAGGGTCGGGGTCGGCGAGCCAGGCCAGCCGCAGCTCTTCTGAGTATGGGTTCTTTTTCGCCACGTAGTTCACGAGCCAGTCCTGCACCTTGGGTGTGCGGGCCTCGCGAAGCATCGCGTCCAACTCGTCGCGCCCGAACGCCTTCGGACGGCAAATCAGGAGGGCCAGCAGCTTGGCTGCGGTATCGCCAGTGTCCCAGAGCTCTCGGGCGAATTCCTGCTGTGTCTTCAGCCGCTTCGCGATGGCGCGCAGCTTGCCGAGGTTTACGCCGTGGTCGTCGCCGTGTTTTTCGTTCACCTCGCGCGCCCGCGGGTCCTCAAGGTCGGCAAGCTCCGCCAAACTCGTCCGGGTCAAAGCAGTTCCGGCCATCACAGTCCCCTTTCCGTCGCGTGCGGACTTCAGCCTACGATGAAGCAGGCACCCAGTACACGCCAGCCTGCTCCTGCGGGATCAGGGGCGTTAGAGCCGACGCAGCAACCAGATGGCGACCCGCGAGGGACAGGGCAAACTGTGCGCAAGGCCGGGCATGTACGGGACGAAGCGCGTGCACCGGTGAACGCGGATGGCCGGCAGCAGCCGTGGCCGGCATGCTGCCGTACCCACAATGCTAGGTGCCGGTCACCGGCTATTCATCCGTAGGAAGTACTCGACTTTTGGATGTTTCAACTACTCGCGGAAATCCCGCGGCCCGTCCTGTTCATCACCATGACATCGGCCAGGCCTGCTATGTCGCGGGTCGGATAATGGTGTTGGGAGCACGGGGTGGTAGTCGATCAGGGCTCGACCGACGACGTCACGGTCAACCCCCACGCGACCAGGTTCTTGCCGGGACGGGTGCGCGATGTCCTGCGTGCCCAGTTTCGCAGTGCGGACGCAGCATAAGTATTTACTGCTGTTTCTAGTTGGGAGTCGACGTATCCGGCTGGAGTTGAGCAAAGCGTGAACCCGGAATTAGCCAAAGTGACAAAGTATGCGCAACAGAGCCCCCTATATCTGTGTTCGTGGAATGTGCAACAAAACCCCCTATACCTGTGTTGGTGAAATGCCGGAAAACCCCATATGCCTAAAAATTGAATTAAGCGGCAACCCTATACCTAAGGAATGGGCGGCAAGTTAATCCCGCTACTTACGGAAAGCGGATAAACCGGGCGGAGAAAAGGAAGTACAAGCTACTCGTGACACTTCCTGGGGCGAACCATACGCTCGCTGATACCGCAAGGACTTCCACCGACCTAGATCCGAGGGCATCGTTATGCGTCTGCTACGCCTTTTAATTGCTCTGCTACTCGCCGCGGCCGGGGTTGTCGCACTGCCCGTCGCCGCCCAGGCCGCTGATGTCGGAAAACCTGGGCCATCATATGCCGGCGACGGCGTTGAAACGCCGACTGCAGACAAGGCCCAGAGCAAACTCTGGTTCCAGGACGGGACCTGGTGGGGGCTGATGTGGAGTGCGTCCGCAAATGCGACGGTAATCCACAAGCTCGACGGCGCAACGCAGGCTTGGCAGGAGACCCCAACGGTTGTTGACGCACGGCCGAGTGCGCGCGGTGACGCGCTCTGGGACGCAAAAACCGGCAAGCTCTACGTGGTGTCGGGCACGACTGTGCTCTCGGAGTGGACCACGCCTCCAACCCAGGCCGCGGTGACCTCCGGGTCCGCAGCGCTTCACCGCTTCAGCTACAACGCAGCCACGAAGACCTACTCCCGAGACGCCGAATTCCCTGTCACCCTGCACAGGGGGAGCACGGAATCGATTACGGTGGCCAAAGACTCCCTCGATAAGCTATGGGTCACCTACACCGTCGTCTCAAGCGACCTCAGCAACCGTGTCTATGTGAACCACTCCACGACGAGCGACACGGCGTGGGGGACTCCGTTCGTCCTACCGACAACCAACGCCGACGTGCACCACGACGATATCTCCGCAGTCGCGTCGTTCCAGGGGGACAAGATCGGAATCATGTGGAGCAATCAGCGGGTAGGTCATAAGAGGTTCTACCTGGCCACCCACCAGGACGGCCAGCCAGAGACGTCGTGGCAGACAGAGGTCGCCTACGGGGGAGGAAACAACTGCAGCGGGGGATGCGCGAACGACCATCTAAACCTCAGGCAATTGACAAGTGACGGCAGCGGTCGCCTCTACGCAGCGATCAAGACAGCCAAGCAGGGCGCCGGTCTAACGTTTGTGGCGCTCCTGGTGCGCGATGGTAATGGCCAATGGACCAGCACACAGTACGGCACTGTGGAGGACGCCCACACCCGGCCCATGGTCATGATCGACGAGGAGAACCGTCAGCTCTACATGTTTGCGATCGCGCCGGAGGCGGGCGGCACCCTCTATTACAAGAAGTCGCCGCTGGACAACGTTTCCTTCGCGCCCGGCCCCGGTACGCCCATCATCAGCAGCAGTACCGACAAGGACATCAACGACCCCACATCAACGAAACAAAACGTCAACGGTCAGACCGGTCTGGTGGTGTTGACAGCCTCGAGGACCAACGCGCGGTACTGGCACGCCCACCTGGATCTTGGCACGGCGACACCACCACCACCACCTGGTGGCGGTATGCCCCAGACGGTGACCGTTGACGCGCTCGAGGACAGCTATGTCTCCGGCCGTGCCGCCACGACCGACAACGGCTCGGCCACGGCGCTGGGGGTTGACGGCAGCCCCGCCGAGGTCAGCTATCTGAAGTTCGACCTTGGGACTCTCTCGGGTAGGACGATCACGGAGGCAAAGCTGCAGCTCCAGGCAACCAACGGCTCGACGGGAAACCAGAGGGTCAAGCTGGTCCCGGACGACCTCTGGAACGAGAACGCTATTCGCTTCAACGCCCGCCCGCTACCCGGAGCAACCCCGATAGGAACGTTGACCGGTGCAACCAGCGCCGGTATCTACAGCGTCAACCTGGACAAGAACGCATTGCAGGCGGAACTGGGCCAGAGTCTGTCGCTGGCAGTGGACTCCTCCAGCGGCGACGGGTTGGACTTTGCTTCCAGCGAGGCCGCCACCGCCGCTGACAGGCCCAAACTCATCCTCACCCTGACCACCCCCTAGGGGAGCGTGAATGTGAACCGGTCCCCGGGAGGTGGACTGGCCGCATAAGAGCGAAGCCGCGCGGGGGCCTGGGTCCGGTATTGCACCGGACCCAGGCCCTTGAGGCTGAGGACACAGCGCCTGGCGCAAGGTCTACGACTCCGTTGCCGACAGGCAGAAGGAGGGAGGGGTGATCAAGGAGTCGGTACACCGGATGGCCGGTGATCCGGACAACGTCCTGGCGAACCGCGGATCGAGCTCTTGGAATAAGCAGGGGATTCCGTAGAGCATGCACCCCATGGAAGACCAGCGGTCTCGACTGCTTAACCAGCGAAAAACCCCGCATC
The DNA here is from genome assembly GCF_059091165.1 of Arthrobacter sp. Hb9-2. Classification (NCBI taxonomy): domain Bacteria; kingdom Bacillati; phylum Actinomycetota; class Actinomycetes; order Micrococcales; family Micrococcaceae; genus Arthrobacter; species Arthrobacter sp. Hb9-2. The sequence goes on from NZ_JBNHGJ010000023.1 coordinate 47,122, forward strand.
ATCGTCGAAATCAACGACAACACGGGGTTTATCCCGAGCTTCCTATCAGAATCGAACTGATGACCTTTTCATTACGAGTGAAACGCTCTACCGACTGAGCTAAGGAAGCACCGCATGCTTTATCCGGAAGAACCGGGTGGTTCATGCAAGAGTCAACTGTAATAGAGTCCCCGCGCCCGGGTCAAAATGGACAGGACGGAAAGGGCTGAGGCCTTCAGCACACCGTGTTGTCGGCGGGAAGCTGACCGCTGACAAGGTAGGTGTCCACGCGGTCCTCGATACAGCTGTTGGACCGGCCGTAAGCGGTGTGGCCTTCGCCTTCCCAGGTCAGCAATGCGGCGTTGCCCAACTGCTTCCTGAGCGAAGCCGCCCACTCCACGGGTGTGGCAGGGTCGCCCGTGGTGCCGATAACGACGATGGGGGACTCTCCCGTGTACTCCACGGGTGCCGGTGTGCGGACGTTCTTGTACGGCCAGTCGGCGCAGTTGGTGCCGCCGTAGGCAAAGAAATACCCAAACGTGGGGGAGTCCTGCATCAGGCGCTGCTGTTCCGCCCGCATAGCGGCAGTATCGGACTCCATGGGGTAGTCCAGGCAGTTGATGGCGTTGAACGCGAACGTCGAGTTGGAGGTGTAGGTTCCGTTGGAAGCGCGGTCGGCACCAAGATCGGCCAGCCGAAGCATCAGGCTCACGTCGCCGGTCATCGCCGCTTCCAGGGCCTGGGTCAGGGCCGGCCAGCTCTGGTCGTTGTACAGCGGGGTAATGAGGCCACTGACGAACATCGTGGCGTTGACCACGCGCCCGTCCTTGGCAGTGCGGGGCGTCTGCTGGACCGCGGCGATCAGGTCGCGAACCTGCTGCACTCCGGAATCAACATTCCCGCTCAGGGGGCACCCCTCCTGCTGCAGGCAGCTGGCAACATAGGCCCGGATCGCCTTTTCGAAGGCGCGGGCCTGGCCCCGGGTCAGCTCCTCGTTACTGATCGACGGATCCAGGGCGCCGTCAAGCACCATGCGCCCCACGTTGTCCGGGAACAGCGAAGCATAGGTTGAACCCAGGAACGTGCCATAGGAGTACCCGAGGTAGTTGAGCTTACTGTCATTGACCACTGCGCGAAGGATGTCCATGTCTTTCGCGGAGCTCACCGTATCGATGTGGGCCAGAACCGGACCGGTCTGCTCAGCACACTGCGCGGCAATCGCCTTGTTGTCCGTCCGGGCCGCTTCCAGGCCGGCGTCCGTTTCAAGCTCGTAGATCTTCGCCCGGGCTGCGTCGCGCTCGGCATCCGTCATGCAGCTGACTGGAGCAGAGCGCTTCACGCCCCGGGGATCGAAACCAACGAGGTCGTAGGCGTCACGCACCGCCTGGGAAAAGTGTGTTCCGGAAGCATCTTTGACGAAGTCGTATCCGGACGCTCCCGGTCCTCCGGGGTTGACCAGCAGGCTGCCCGTCTTGTTGCCTGTGCTCGAAGCCCTCAGCGCAGCCAGTTCGATGGTGTCGCCCTCGGGCTTGTCGTAGTCAACCGGCACCTTAACCTTGGCGCACTGAAATTCGCTTTCGCACGGCTCCCAAACAACTTCCTGCGAGTAGAACTGCTCCAGCCCGGCCGGAGCGGACGCCACAATCGAGGGATCCGCCTTTGCAGTGGATGCCTCCTGGCTGCGGTCGTCGCCGCCAAGGAGGGTGCAGGAGGCCAGAACCATGGCAAGCACCATGGCCCCGGCGGCACGCACTCCAATCACCCAGGATCGGGGGCGTGCTGGCAGGGGGCGGGCAGTCATCGGGTCTCCTTGGAGGGCTAGATCAGGCTGGCTGCCATGGACTCAATGGTCAACAGCGGGGCAACGTTGGTGGTGGTAATGCGTTCACGGGCTTTGTTGATGGCGTCCATCCGGGCAAGAGTGGCTTCTGGAGCGGAGCGGCTGGCAAACTCCTCCAATTCACTCCTCAACTCAACGTTTACGAGCTCCACAGCATTCCCAAGCTGGATAATCAGCACATCCCGGTAGAAGGACAGCAGGTCGGTGAGCGTCCGGTCCAGGGAATCGGTGATGGACCGCTTCGCCCGGCGCTTCTGGTCCTCCTCCAGCTGCTTCACCTGGCTGCGCATGGCCGGAGGCAGCGTGCCGGATTCGGGCGCGCCCAGGGTTGCCAGCAGGGCGGCCTTCTCGGCGGCATCGCGTTCCTCATTGGAACTGTTGGCCTCTGCGGTGGCGATCTTGACCAGCTTCTCCGCCATCATCACCGCGGCGGTAACGCCCCGAAGTGCCAGGGGAAAGCGCACGGTTTCCAGTCTGCGTTCCCTGGCTGCAGGATCCCGGGCAAGCCGGCGGGCGATCCCCACGTGGCTTTGCGCCGCGCGGGCCGCGCGTTCCGCCAGCGCCGGCTCCACGCCGTCGCGCTTAACCAGTAGGGCAGCCACATCGGCGGCGGGCGGCAGCCGCAAGGCAACGCTGCGGCAGCGCGAGCGGATGGTCACCAGTACGTCGGCCGGGGAAGGTGCGCACAGCATCCACACCGTCCGGGGAGTTGGCTCCTCGATGGCCTTGAGCAGGACGTTGGTGGTGCGCTCGGCCATCCGGTCTGCGTCCTCCACCACGATGATCCGCCAACGTCCGGAGGACGGCCGATTGCCCGCAGTGGCTACCAGTTCCCGCGCCTCGTCGATGGTGATGGTGACTTTTTCAGTGCGGACGAAGGTGACGTCGGAGTGGGTTTCCCCCAGGATGGTCAGGCAGGCAGGGCACTGCCCGCAGCCGCGCCGGCCCACGTCCTCCTGGTCGCAGTTCAACGCCGCGGCGAACGCCTTGGCGGCATTTGAACGGCCCGAACCCGGCGGCCCGGTAAACAGCCAGGCGTGTGTCAGGTTTTCGCCGCTTGCGGCCTGGCGCAGTTGTTCGACGACGGCGGCCTGGCCCTGCAGGTCGTCCCAGACCGTCATGCCATGTCTCCCTCCGCGGCCGCCAACAGGCCGTCCACGCGCTGGAGGATCCGTGCGGCAAGGTCAGTTACGGGAAGATGGGCCGGCAACACAAGGTAGGAGCCGGCGCGGCTGGCTGCCAGTTCCAGGAAGGCATCCCGGATCCGAACGTGGAATTCGTCAGCTTCGGATTCGAGCCGGTCCTCCGAGGCATCACCGGCGGTCCGGCGTTGGCGGCCCACTGCCGGGTCAACATCCAGCAGGACAGTGAGGTGGGGCTCCAAACCGGAAGTGGCCCACGCGTTAATCGACCGGACTGCATCCTTGCCGAGGTCCCGTCCGGCTCCCTGGTAGGCAACGGACGAATCGATGTACCGGTCCGTCAAAACAATCTCGCCGCGCTCAAGCGCCGGCCTGATGACCTGGCTGGCGTGGGCGGCCCTGGACGCCGCGAAGATCAGGGCTTCGGTGTGGGCGTCGATGTGGCCGTGGCCATGGTCAAGGACCAAGGAGCGAAGTTTCTCGCCGATGGGCGTTCCGCCGGGTTCCCGGGTCCGCAGGACGGTGAGTCCCCGCGCTTCAAGGGCGTCTGCAAGACGGGCTGCCTGGGTGGACTTGCCGGCACCGTCCCCGCCCTCAAACGCGATGAAAAGACCCGCCCTTTGTTTACTCACCGGTCAAGCCTACCGACCCGCACCCGCAATCGCAGATTGCCGAAGGCGATATGTGGACAGTAGTAGCGGCTTTCCAGGGTGCCCGGAGCGGACAGTAGGCTTTCCTGCATGAGCCTTTCCGAACAGCAAGCGGCTTCCCTGGCAGCCGAGACGGTCGTGGTGGCGGCCGGGCGTCCTTCCCGGGAAAGGGACCAGCCGGTCAACCCGCCCATCGTCCTGTCCTCCACGTTCTTCGGCATTGGTGCCCTTGCTGACGGGGACCGTGGCTATGGCAGGTACTCCAACCCCACCTGGGATCCCTTCGAGGAAGCGCTCGCCCAGCTTGAGGGGTCGGAACTGCCAGGTCTCCTTTATGCATCCGGCCTCGCTGCGGTCAGTTCCGCCCTGTCCCTCATTCCCGCCGGTGGAGTGCTGGTCATGCCCACGCTGTGCTATTCAGGCTCCCTGGTCATGGCCGCCGAGCTTGCGCAGAAGGGTTTCATCGAACTCCGGACCGTGGACATCGCGGATACCGACGCCGTTAAGGAGGCGCTCGCGCCCAGCGGCCCGGCGGGGCGCGCCGCCTCCATGCTGTGGATCGAGAGCCCGACGAACCCCATGCTCAGCATTGCGGACATGCCGGCTGTCACGGCCGCGGCACACGCCGCCGGAGCCATCGTGGTCACGGACAACACCTTTTCCACGCCCTTGGTCCAGCAGCCCCTCCGCCTGGGCTCCGACGTCGTCCTGCATTCGGTAACCAAGTACCTGGCGGGCCACTCCGACGTCGTCCTTGGCGCCCTGGTGACGTCCAACCCCGACATCCGGTCCGCGCTGCTCCATCACCGCACTATCCATGGCGGCATCGCCGGCCCCTTCGAATCGTGGCTGGCACTGCGCGGGTTGCGGACGCTGGCGCTCCGCGTTGAACGGTCCCAAGCCTCTGCCATGGTCCTGGCGGAGCGGCTTGCGGCCCATCCGCTGCTCGAATCGCTCAGGTTCCCGGGCCTTCCCGCGGACCCGGGCCACAAACGGGCCGCGGCCCAGATGAAGGGCTTCGGTTCAATCATCTGCATCCAGGTAGCGCCCGTGGACGGCATGAGCGGCGCCGACGCTGCGGACGCGGTGGTCCGCGCAGTGAAGCTGTGGCTGCCCGCAACGTCGCTGGGCGGGGTGGAATCGCTGATCGAACGCCGGCGCCGGCACGCCGCCGAACCTTTAGACGTGCCCGAAAATCTGATCCGCCTCAGCGTGGGCATCGAAAGCGTTGAGGACCTCTGGGCGGACTTGAAGCAGGCGCTGGACGCGCCGGGCGGCTAGGCTGGGCTTGTGGACGGTGAACTCATTATTCGGCCTGTAGAGCAGGCAGTGTTCTTTATTCTTGCCCTGGTGGCCCTTGGGCTCGAATTGTGGGCTGTGGTGGACTGCGCGCGTCACCGCGCCAATGCCTTCGAGGCGACCGGGAAGAGGACGAAGACCTTTTGGATGGCCCTGACCGGCGGAGCCGCCTTCGTCGGCGTCATCTCGTTCTTCGGCAGCGGCGGCGGATTCTTCGGCACGCTTGGCCTGTTCGGGCTCGCGGCGGTGGTCGCGGCGTCCGTCTACCTGGCGGACGTGCGCCCGGCAGTGAAGGACGCAGGACGCGGCGGCAGCCGCAACACGGGGCCGTACGGACCCTGGTGACGGACTGCATTGACCCAACCCAGCTGCCCTAAACCCGCGGGGCCACCGCTTCCCAGTCAACCGTGAGCTCGCCCAGCCGCCATCTGGCCGGACCGTCCTGAACCGGCCAACCGGCGTCGCGCAAGATCCGGGCCATGGACTGCCAGCGCTGCCTGTTGCCAAAGGCCGCCAGCGGAGAGGATTCCAGCCAGGCCCGGTCCATGGCCTGCATCAGGGCGTGCACCGGTTCGCCGGGCACATTGCGGTGAATCAATGCCTTTGGCAGGCGCTCCGCCACGTCCGACGGCAGCTCGAAACTTCCAAACCGGACGGAAATACTCAGTGAGAGCGGCCGTTTGGCATCCAACGCCACCCACGTCACCCGCCGCCCGATCTCGTCGCAGGTGCCGTCAATGAAAAGGCCGTCCGGAGACAGGCGGTCCTGCACCAGCCGCCAGATCCCGGCTACATCGGCTTCCTCGTACTGCCGCAGGACATTGAAGGCACGCACCAGCACAGGCCGCCCGGCAACGGGGATTTCGAAGCCGCCCACATGGAAGCTCAAACCGGGCCGCTCCAGGGGCAGTGCGGCGCGGACCCGGTCCGGTTCGATCTCGATGCCGCGCACCTGGACATCCGGGCGCACGGCGGACAGCCGCTCAAAGAGTTCGACGGCGGTGGCCGGGGTGGCGCCGTAGCCCAGGTCCACCACCAGGGGACTGGCAGCGGACTGCAGGCGCCAGGCTTGAGGTCCGGTCAACCAGCGGTCCACCCGGCGCATGCGGTTGGGATTGGTGGTGCCGCGGGTCACGTTGCCTACCGGCCGGCCCTGCCTGCCGCCCGGATTCCTGCCACTTAATTGCGGGGCGGCCACCCGTTCAGCTTTTTGCACCACCGCCCAACCTTATCCTTGTGCCATCCCTGCCCGCCTGCTGCCAGGTGGCGCCGTTTGTAACGCTGGGCGGGCGGCAGCGGCGCTCGGCTAGGATGAAAATCATGACTTACAAGCTGATTCTGCTGCGCCACGGCCACAGCGAATGGAACGCCAAGAACCTGTTCACCGGCTGGGTGGATGTAGACCTCAATGACCAGGGCCGTACGGAAGCAGCAAGGGGCGGTGAGCTCCTGGTTGAGAACAATGTTCTCCCGGACATCCTCTACACGTCCCTGCTGAAGCGGGCCATCAACACCGCAAACATCTCCCTGGACAAGGCCGACCGCGGCTGGATCCCGGTCAAGCGCGACTGGCGCCTGAACGAACGCCACTACGGTGCATTGCAGGGCAAGGACAAGGCCCAGACGCTCGCCGAATACGGCGAAGAGCAGTTCATGGAGTGGCGCCGTTCCTATGACACCCCGCCGCCGCCTTTGGACGACAACTCCGAATTCTCCCAGGTGGGGGATCCCCGCTACGCCGACCTCGGGGACGCCATTCCGCGCACCGAATGCCTGAAGGATGTCCTGGTCCGGCTGCTGCCGTACTGGGAATCGGACATCAAGGCGGACCTAAAATCGGGCAAAACTGTCCTGGTGACGGCCCACGGCAACTCGCTCCGGGCGCTCGTCAAGCACCTCGACGGCATCAGTGATGAAGCCATCGCCGGCCTGAACATCCCCACGGGTATCCCGCTGGTCTACGACCTCGACGAGGATTTCCAGCCGGTCAAGCCGGGCGGCACGTACTTGGATCCCGAAGCAGCTGCAGAGGCCATCATGGCCGTGGCCAACCAGGGCAAGAAATAAGGCTCAAAACGCTCGACGGCGGGCCGGTCACCCCCTGGTGACCGGCCCGCCGTCGTTTGTTCGAAAAACCCGCCGAAGTTAGCTGTGCTCGTTGCCGTTCGGCTGCCAGGCACCCGTCACGAGGTAGGTGACCTTCTGCGCGACAGAGACGCCGTGGTCCGCAAAGCGTTCGAAGTAGCGGCTCGCCAGGGCCACATCCACGGTGGTTGCGGGCGACTCGGTCCATTCCGGGGCGGCGATGGCCTTGAAAACGCTGAGATGCAGATCGTTGATGGCGGTGTTCGCTTTCAGGATGTCCCGGGCTACCTCAAGATCACGGGTTTCCAGCAGCAAGGTGAGCTTGTCGGCGATCTCCTGGTCCAGCTGTGCCATGCTCTTGAACGTTGCGGTCATGGATTCCGGAATAACATTGGCGGGAAAACGGAGACGGGCCAGCTGGGCGATATGCCTCGCAAGGTCGCCCATCCGCTCCAGTGAGGCGCTCATCCGCAGGGATCCCACGATCATCCGAAGGTCGCTGGCAACGGGGCCCTGCAGCGCCAGGATGTCGATGGCACGTTCATCCAGGCTGTTCTGCAGGAAGTCGATGCGCGCATCCGCAGCAATGACGTCCTGGGCGAGGTCCACGTCCGCCACCTCGAAGGATGTTGTGGCCTTGGCCATGGCTTCACTGACCAGCCGGGAGATCTCCACCAGCTGGTCACCGACCTGGGTAAGCTCTTCCTGAAAAACCTTACGCACTTAGGCGTCCTTTCCTTGGAACTCCCATCCCGCCCGCTCCAGGGCAGCAGGAATTCGTGTCGCCGTTCGGCAGTCCAACTCGTTACTCTGCCAGTATCCGGTAAACGTTTAAGTCCTTGAAGATGAACGTTAGTTGAACCGTCGGTGCAGCAGTCCCGGACGCGCCGTCGGCCACTCCCAGCGCATAAGGTGGAGCTGTGGATCCTATGCTCATCGGTCTGGTCGCCGGCCTCATCGGCCTGGCGCTCGGCACGTTCGGCGTGCTGGCCTACAGGGTCAGTGAAAAGCAGCGGCACCTGCTGGACGTCGACGCCGATGAAATTGCGCTGCCGGCCGGCGCCGCCGAGGTGCTGGCCGTCGTCGGACGAGCCTTTGTTGTGGTGGACGCTGTCGACGGCGTCGTCCGGGCCAGCCCCGCCGCCTACGCCTACGGGCTGGTGCGCGGGCACACAGTGGTCCACAAGGAACTGCTGGACATGACAGCAGGAGTCCGGCGGGATGGCGTCATCCTGGAGAAGCAGCTGGAGCTGCCGCGCGGCCCGCTGGGGCAGGGAACGATCATTGTCCAGGTGCGGGCTGCCATGCTTGGGGAGGAATACATCCTCCTGCTGGCGGACGACCGGACCGAGATCACACGCACCGAAGAGATCCGCAACGACTTCGTCGCCAACGTCTCCCACGAACTCAAAACCCCCGTCGGCGCGATTTCACTGCTCGCCGAGGCCCTGGAGTCCTCAGCCGACGACGCAGAGGCAGTGCGCCGCTTCGCCAAGCGCATGCATAAGGAATCAGGCCGCCTGGCCGCCCTGGTGCAGGACATCATCGAGCTCTCCCGGCTGCAGGGTGCAAGCGTCGCCCAGGAAGGCCGCCCGGTAGACGTCAACGCCGTTATTGCCGAGGCAGTGGACCGGTCCCAACTCCCGGCCGAGAGCAAGAACATCCGGATAGTTGTCGGTGGCCGGACAGAAGGCAAGGTCTTTGGTGACCAGGACCTCCTGGTCACCGCACTGCGCAATCTGATCGACAACGCCATCCGCTACTCGCCGGCCAACACCCGGGTGGGCATCGGCGTCCGCTCACGGGATGGCCTGGTCTCGATCTCCGTGACGGACCAGGGCGAGGGGCTCACCCCCGAGGACCAGGAGCGCGTCTTCGAGCGTTTCTATCGTGTGGACTCGGCCCGATCCCGCCATACCGGCGGCACTGGCCTCGGCCTGAGCATCGTCAAGCATGTCGCCTCCAACCATGGCGGGGAAGTGACCCTCTGGTCCCAGCCCGGCCAAGGGTCCACCTTCACGCTCCGCCTCCCGGAAATGGAAGGACAGGACGGCGAGGACGAGGTTCCGCCCGCCGCCGCCCCCGCACTTACGGGACAGACTCACCGGAAGCCAACTGCCACCCAAGTACCCCGCGCCGCAGGCGCAAAAGAACGAGGAGCTAACGCTTGAGCAGGATTTTGATTGTGGAGGACGAGGAATCGTTCAGCGATCCCTTGTCCTATTTGCTGGGCAAGGAAGGGTTCGAGGTGGAGGTTGTGGACAACGGCCTGGACGCCATCACCGAATTCGACCGGAACGGGGCGGACCTGGTGCTGCTGGACCTCCAGCTTCCCGGGCTCTCGGGCACCGAGGTATGCCGCCAGCTGCGCCAGCGCTCCAGCGTCCCGGTGATCATGTTGACGGCCAAGGACTCCGAAATCGACAAAGTGGTGGGCCTGGAACTCGGCGCCGACGACTACGTCACCAAGCCATACTCATCCCGCGAACTGGTGGCCAGGGTCAGGGCTGTCCTCCGCCGTCAGGGTGAACCGGAGGAGCTGATCTCCTCCACCGTCCAGGCCGGGCCCGTCCGCATGGACATCGAACGCCACGTGGTCAGCGTGCAAGGCGAACAGGTGCTGCTCCCCTTAAAGGAGTTCGAACTCCTGGAGATGCTCCTGCGCAACTCGGGCCGGGTGCTGACACGGGGCCAGCTCATTGACCGGGTCTGGGGATCGGACTACGTGGGCGACACCAAAACACTCGATGTCCACGTCAAGCGGCTGCGCGGGAAGATCGAACCTGATCCTTCGGCGCCACGGTTCCTGGTGACCGTGCGGGGTCTCGGCTACAAGTTCGAACCGTAGGCGGAACTGAGCCTGAACGGCATAAACAAAAGGGAGGAGCCGCCTGGCCCCTCCCTTTTGTTGTGCCGAAGCTTCTTCGGGCCAGCGGCCTAGTGGCCGCTGCCGCCACCGAGTTCGGAAGCCGTGGGGGAGGGGGTTGCCGACGGCGACGGGGTGCTGCCCGCAGGCAGGTACTCCTTGTACTCGGGCAGCGTGGCGTCCAGCACCGGTACTTTCACGGTGTTGCTCACGTTGGTGCCGTTTTCGCTGATCTTGATGTCAACCAGGGATCCGGGGATTCCACCGGTGGTGCTCAGGATGGCTTCGTCCGTGGTGTCGTTCAGCAGGGTGTAGTCGTTGGCCTTAACCGGCACTTCGGTCTGTGAACCTTCGGCGCCGTTCAGCGTAAGCGTCACGTCCTGGGAGGACGAGTTGTAGACCGCACCGATGACGCGGCCGGGCTGGTCTTCCCCGTTCGAGACGATGAGGATGTTGCGCAACTGCAGCGGGCCGAGGTCGGTGATGATGCCGTCTGACGACTGGTACTGCTCGCTCGTCTGCTGGGAATTGGTGTACCCGCAGCCTGACGTCAGCAGTCCGACGCCGAGGGCGGCAGCCGCCAGTGCCACTTTGGCGCGCTGGGCCCGGTTCATCGCAGTGAAACGCACGTCACGTACTCCTCGAGGGTTTGAAAGATTATTCAGCCATAGCCTATCCGCAAACGCCCTCAAACGAGGATTCGCCGCCGTCATATCCTCCCTTGGCAGGGCCTGTGCGATGCACTAATATCCGCATTCGTCAAGGGGTCAAAGGGGGTCGATTGTGCCGTTTTTCCGCGTATTTTCGCGGTTCGAGGCCCTTTTGCCGGCCGGTCATATGCCTGAATCGTGATAAACTGGTCTGCGGGAAAGGGGAAATGTCCACATGGTATTTGAGGTCGGCGAGACAGTAGTTTACCCTCACCACGGTGCTGCGAAGATTGAAGAAATCAAGATGCGCACCATCAAGGGCGAAGAGAAGATGTATCTCAAGCTCAAGGTGGCTCAGGGTGATCTGACCATTGAAGTTCCAGCAGAAAATGTAGATCTTGTTGGCGTTCGGGACGTAGTGGGCAAGGAAGGTTTGGAGCACGTGTTCGATGTGCTTCGTGCCGAGTTCACCGAAGAACCCACCAACTGGTCACGCAGGTACAAGGCAAATCTGGAGAAGCTTGCTTCCGGTGACGTCATCAAGGTGGCAGAGGTCGTCCGTGACCTGTGGCGCCGCGATCACGACCGGGGCCTTTCCGCAGGCGAAAAGCGTATGCTGGCCAAAGCCCGGCAGATTCTGATTTCAGAACTGGCCCTGGCTGAAAAGACCGACGAGGAGAAGGCTGCAAGCGTTCTCGACGAGGTTCTGGCTTCCTAAGAATTGAACCCCGGTGGCACCCAAGTGCCGCCGGGGCTTCTTTTTGCCCGAATTCAGGTCCCGGCGGGCCAGCTTCAGGGACGTAGGCTAGTCCGCATGAGTGAAACTCCAACGCGCCCCGTCACTGCCGTGATCCTGGTGGCTGCCGGCTCAGGGCAACGGCTGGGCTACGGCATGCCCAAAGCAGCGGTGCCGCTGGGCGGCGAGCCTATCCTGATGCACGCCCTCCGGGGCATCGTGGCGTCCGGGGTCAGCAGCCAGGTATGCATCGCACTGCCGGCCGGCGACACTGGCCTGCGGCAGTTGTGCGAGGACTTCCAGGAAGAACTGGCCGACGGCGGCCCCCTCCTTTCCATGGTCGACGGCGGCGCCACCCGTGCCGATTCCGTCCGGGCAGGCATGGCTGTCCTCATGGACGGGATCGAGGCCGTCCTGGTGCACGATGCGGCCCGGGCCCTGACCCCCGAATCGGTCTTCCACCGGGTAGTGAATGCGTTGGCCGCCGGAGCCGCTGCCGTTATTCCCACCGTCGCCGTGGTGGACACGGTCAAGACCGTGGCTGCGACCACCGGCGAGGACAGCGCGCTGGCGCCGGAAGTTGTTACCGGAACCGCGCCGCGCGAAGAGCTGCGTGCCGTCCAGACACCGCAGGGCTTCCAGTTCAACACCCTCCTGAAGGCGCATGAAGCGGCGCGGGCCCTTGACCAGCAGCAGGCCGCCGCCGTAACTGATGACGCGATGCTTGTGGAGATGCTCGGCACCCCGGTCCACGCTGTCCGGGGCTCCAGCCAGTCCTTGAAGATCACCACTCCGCTGGATCTGATCCTCGCTGAGGGACTTTTGGAAGGGCCACTGGGCGCCCGCTGGGTGGAGGGGTGACCGTGGCTGGCATCAACGTGGTCCTGCCCCGCACCGGCATCGGCATCGACGTGCATGCGTACGCCCCGGAGGACGCGCCGCGCCCGCTGTGGCTCGGCGGGCTCCTGTGGGAAGGCGAGCGCGGCCTCGCCGGGCACTCGGACGGTGACCCGGTGGCCCACGCGGCTGCGGACGCCCTCTTCTCGGCCGCCGGAATTGGCGATCTCGGCACACACTTCGGGACCAGCCGTCCTGAGTTCGCCGGCGCATCCGGGGTAACCCTCCTCACGGAAGCAGCCAGGATCGTTCGGGCGGCCGGCTTCGAAATCGGCAACGTTGCAGTCCAGTTCGTTGCCAACCGGCCCAAATTCGGTCCCCGCCGTGAAGAATCGCAACAGGTTCTCAGCGCAGCGGCCGGGGCGCCCATCAGCGTTACGGCAACCACCAGCGACGGCCTGGGGTTCGCGGGGCGTGGAGAGGGTATCTCCGCGGTGGCCACTGCCTTGGTATATCCGAAGCCCACTGCCGCCATCGGCTAATCTGGAGCGGTGACCCTGCGCTTCTATGACACTGCCTCCGCCGAAGTCCGGAACTTCGTCCCCCTCGTCGAGGGCAAGGCCAGCCTCTATTACTGCGGGGCCACGGTGCAGGGCATGCCCCACGTTGGCCACATCCGCTCAGCCATCGCTTTCGACCAGCTCACCCGCTGGCTGACCTACCGGGGCTTCCGGGTGACTGTGGTCAGGAACGTCACCGACATCGATGACAAAATCCTTGCCAAGTCGGAAGCATCCTTCGCGCCGGAGTTCACGCCGGAGCCCGGAGAAGTGGCCCAGGAGGAGTGGTGGGCGCTTGCCTACCGCTACGAGCAGGAGTTCCTCAAGGCCTACGACGTCCTGGGTGTTTCCCGCCCCACCTACGAGCCGCGGGCCACCGGGCACATCCCCGAAATGCATGCGCTGATCCAGCAGCTGATGGAACGTGGGCATGCCTACCCGGCGCTGGATGACTCAGGGGATGTGTATTTCGACGTGCGCTCCTGGAGCAAGTACGGCGCGCTTACGCGGCAGAACATCGACGACATGCAGGCGGCCCCGGACGCCGACCCCCGCGGTAAGAAGGACCCCCGCGACTTCGCGTTGTGGAAGGGCTCCAAGGAGGGCGAACCCGCCACCGCCAGCTGGGCTTCCCCCTGGGGCGCCGGCCGGCCCGGGTGGCACCTGGAATGCTCCGCGATGGTCACCAAGTACCTTGGCACTGAGTTCGACATCCACGGCGGCGGGCTGGACCTGCGGTTCCCGCACCACGAGAACGAAATGGCGCAGTCACAGGCGGCAGGGCATCCGTTTGCCAGCTTCTGGATGCACAACGGCATGGTGACTTACCAGGGCGAAAAGATGTCCAAGTCCATCGGAAACACCATCAGTCCCGCCGAGATGCTGGAACTGGCTCCGCCCCGGGTGGTCCGCTACTACCTCGGCCAGGCGCATTACCGCTCCATCCTGGACTACCGGCCCACGTCGCTGCAGGAGGCAGCCGCCGCCGTCGAACGCATTGACGGTTTCCTCGCCAAGGCCTCGGCCCGGTTCGGGGAGGACTCCGGCCTTATGGCCGGCAACTTCGGCTCATCGGGCGATGCTGTCCGCGCTTTTTCTGAGGCCATGGACGACGACCTCAACGTCCCGCGTGCGCTGGCGGCGCTCCACGAGACGGTGCGCGCCGGGAACACAGCCCTCGCCGAGGGGGATGACGACGCCGGACGTCACGCGCTGAACGCAGTCAAAGTGATGACCGAGGTGCTTGGGCTCAATGCCGTCGCAGGCACCGATGCGGGCGGCAGCAAGGAAGCAACCGCCCTCGACGTCCTGGTCCAGGCGCAGCTGCAAGCCCGGGCCGCGGCGCGGGCCGAAAAAAACTGGGCCGCCTCCGACGCCATCCGCGACACCCTGGCCGCCGCCGGCGTCGTGGTCGAGGACGGTCCGGACGGCGCCACTTGGAGCCTGAAGCGGGACTGAGGGAGTAATCACCCTTAGGCCATTCCGCCGGGTCAGGCGATTTTACTTGGTTCAGTAGACTGGTAGGCAGACTCAGTCAACACAATCAAGGGTGGAACACAATGGCCAACAATGGTCGCCGATCGGTTAAAGCGAAGAAGGGCCCAACCATCGGAACCGGTGGTCATGGCCGCAAGGCCCTCGAAGGCAAGGGACCCACGCCCAAGGCGGAGGACCGTCCCTACCACAAGGCGCACAAGTCCAAGCAGCTCGCAGAGCGCTCCGCCGCCAAGCGCGGCACGGGCGCGCGAAGCGCCGGCGCCGCCAAGTCCGGGCCCAAGGGACGGGCTACCGAGGAAGTGGTCACCGGCCGGAACTCCGTGGTTGAAGCGCTCCGGGCCGGCATTCCCGCCAAAGCCCTGCACATCGCCATCCGCATCGAAATGGATGACCGGGTCAAGGAATCCCTGAAGCTCGCCGCCGAACGCGGCATCCCGCTGCTGGAGACCGGCAAGCCCGAACTGGACCGGATGACGGACGACGCCATCCACCAAGGCCTGGTCCTGCAGATCCCGCCCTACGAGTACCAGGACGCCTACGAACTCGCCGAGGAGACGGTGGAGAAGTGGAAAAAGGGCCACGTCCCCAACGCGCCGCTCTTCGTTGCCCTCGATGGCATCACCGACCCCCGGAACCTCGGCGCCATCATCCGGTCCGTGTCCGCCTTCAGCGGCCACGGCGTGATCGTGCCCGAACGCCGCTCGGTGGGCGTCACCGCCTCCGCCTGGAAAACCAGCGCCGGGGCAGCAGTCCGGGTACCGGTGGCGCGTGCGTCCAACCTCAACAGTGCACTGAAGCAATTCAAGAACATGGGCATTTTTGTCCTGGGCCTTGACGGCGACGGCGATGTTTCGCTTCCCGACCTCACCCTCGCCAGGGAGCCCGTCTGCATCGTGGTGGGCTCGGAAGGCAAGGGCCTAAGCCGGCTGGTCCGGGAGAACTGCGACCAGATCGTTTCGATCCCCATCGACTCGGCCATGGAATCCCTGAACGCCTCCATGGCAGTGGGCATCTCGCTGTACGAGGTATCCCGCCAGCGCGCCGCAAAGTAACCGCGGCCTATAAATCAGTTTTCCCGGCCTGCCTATGCGCCCTGTGACGCATAGGCAGGCGATGTGCCCTTGGCGGCTAATATTTTAGGTGATGGTCATGCCGCTTTTCGACACTGCTTCCACCACGGACGCCTCAACGGCTCTTCCACTCGGTGTGACTGTCCCGCGCGCGGATTTGGCCGTGTCCGGACCAGCCGCAAACGGCACCCGGCCGGGTGCCAGGGCCAACGTGGCCTGCTACGCCCCCGGCGTGCGGAACCTGGAAATCGCCTACATAGCCCCTGGCGGAGACTGGCGGGTACAGGCGCTGCCCAACGTAAGCAACGGCGTACACCACGGGATTGTGGACAACCTGCCTTACGGCTCGCGCTACGGGTTCCGTGCAGCATCCGCCGAACAGTCGCTGCCGCTTGCCGTGCCCACCCAGGATGTTGACGACGACGGCGGGCAGCCGCTGCTGCTGGACCCCTACGGGCGCGCAGTGGACCAGCGCGACGGCTTCCTGACCAGCGTCCGGATGGCCAGCGACTTTGACTGGGCTTCAGACGGGAGGCTCCGCCTGGAATGGCGCGACACCATCATTTACGAGGCCCACGTCCGCGGCCAGAGCATGCTCCACCCGGACGTGCCCGCGGAACTCCGCGGCACGTACGCCGGCCTGGCGCACCCCGCCATTGTTGAACACCTCAAGAGCCTAGGAATCACGGCTGTCCAGCTGCTGCCCGTCCACTTCCACCTGGATGAACCGCACCTGCAGGACCTGGGACTGACCAACTACTGGGGATACAACACGGCAGCCTTTTTCGCCCCCCACCCCGGCTACGCCACCAAGGCAGCCCAGCAGGCTGGCCCCCAGGCCGTCCAGGACGAGTTCAAGGGAATGGTCAAGACGCTTCATGCCGCCGGGCTGGAAGTCATCCTGGACGTCGTCTACAACCACACCGCTGAAGGCGGTCCCGACGGGCAGACCCTGAGCTTCCGCGGGCTGGGGGAGGACACGTACTACCGGACTGACGGGAACGGCAAATATGAGGACACCACGGGATGCGGCAACAGCCTGAACTTTGGTGAACCACGGGTGGTCCAGCTGGTGGTGGACTCACTGCGCCACTGGGTGGACGAGTTCCACATTGACGGCTTCCGGTTCGACCTTGCCGTGACACTCTGCCGGAATGCGGCCAATGAATTCGATCCCCGGCACCCGTTCCTCGTTGCCATTGCGGCGGATCCCGTCCTGTCCGACGTGAAGCTGATTGCCGAACCCTGGGATGTGGGCTACGGCGGCTGGCAGACCGGACGGTTCCCGGCCGGCTGGGCGGACTGGAACGACCATTTCCGGGACGCCGTGCGCTCGTTCTGGCTGGCGGACCGGGCTGCGCTTGAATCCGGCGGGCAGGGCGGATCGGTGGCCAAGCTCGCGGACGTCATGTCCGGTTCCGCAGCACTCTTTGCGGCGTCCGGCCGCTCCCGGCTGGCCTCGGTCAATTACGTCACCGCCCATGACGGCTTCACCCTGAACGACGTCGTCTCCTACGACCGGAAACACAACGAGGCCAACGGTGAGCAGAACCGGGACGGCCACGGCGACAACCGCAGCTACAACCACGGTTTCGAAGGCCCCACCGAGGACGGCGTCATCCTGGCCAGGCGCGCCCAGTCCCGGCGTAACCTCATGGCCACGCTGTTGATCTCCATCGGCGTGCCCATGATCACGGCCGGAGACGAACTGGCGCGGACCCAGCAGGGCAACAACAACGCGTACTGCCAGGACAACGCCATCGCGTGGCTGGACTGGACCAGGACGCCGGAGTCCCACGAGACGCTCCGCAGCACCAAACGGTACATCCGCCTGCGCAAGGAGTTCCTGGCCGCACAGCCCCATGACTTCCCGGTCCGGGATGAGCAGTCCTACCTGTACTGGTTCGACCACGCCGGGCAGCCCATGTCTATGGAACGCTGGAACGATCCCCGGCACCGCGTCATGCAGCTCCTGCTGGGTTCCGACGACGGCACACTGGCCGGCCTGGTGGTGGTGAACGGCAGCAATTCCGACGTGCAGATCACGCTGCCCCACATTACTGCGAAGGGTACCCCGCATACGATGTTCGAGCTGCGGCTGACCACCTCCCCGCTGCACGAGCTCCGGCAGGGCACCAGGGTGGCCCCGGGGGAGAAGGACCTCCTGGAGGCCAACTCCATCAACATCTACCGCAGCTGATGCACCGGGAAACAACGTAATGCGCAACCGCAATGTTCTTCCCCTGCTGCTGGCTGTGCTCGTGGTGCTGGGGCTGCTCTCGTTTGGCGGCACGGGGATCCTGGGCCAGTTGACGGACAGTACGACGCCGGAAGACGGGGTCAGTGCCACGCCGGCCCCGGGTGCCGCCACTGGTCCCTCCGCCCGGGGGTCCCACTCTGCAGGGTCCGGGACAGATGCCGCACCTCAACCGCAGGCGCAGGAGAACCCGTCCGCCTTGCCGGAGGTGCGGGAGTCTGCGTTGCCGGCTGAAGGCCGCCGGACGCTCGCCCTCATCCGCGCCGGTGGACCTTACAGTTACCGGCAGGACGACCAGACTTTCGGGAACTTCGAGCGGATCCTGCCACGGCGGGACAGGGGTTACTACCGTGAATACACGGTGCCAACACCTGGGGAATCAGACCGGGGAGCGCGGCGCATCGTGGCAGGCGACGACGGCGAGAAGTACTACACAGATGATCACTACGAGACGTTTCGATTCATAGCAGAAGGCAGCTAGGCAACCATGAAGATCTACTCCGGCGAGACCTGGACCTTGGAAGAACTGCAGGAGCAGGTGGCTGACGCCGGACGCCGCAGCCTGGTGGTTCCGGCGGCCGACAGCAAGAAGGCAGTCCTGGAAACATTTGGGGAGGTCCTCAACTTCCCGGAGCACTACGGCGTGAACCTGGACGCCCTGAACGATTCCCTGCATGACTTCGCGGACAGCATCACGGACAACGGCAACCCGCCCGTCACGGTGCTGTGGCAGGTAGCGGCGCCATTCCGCGGTGACCGGTCCTTCGGGGTCATTTGCGAAATCCTCCAGGACGCCGAGCGCTACGCCGGCAAGGACCTCGCCGTTACCGCCGTCATGCTCTAGGCGCGTTCTTCCTGCTCGGCATAAGTCTCCAGGAGGTCCAGGGCCCGGCCGCCGCCTTCCTCCTCCGCAAGGGCCTTGCGCATGCTGTCTGCCTTCTCACGGCCTCCCGGGAAGGGCGGCAGGAGGGGAACCTCAGGATCAGTGAGCACTTCGATCACCACAGGCCGGTCGGCCGCGAACGCCCGCTCCCAGGCATCGCCCAGAAGCTCGGGATCGTCCACACGGATGCCCGTAAGGCCCAGCAGCTCGGCGTAACCCGCGAACGGGAAGTCCGGGAGCTCCTGGCTGTCCCGGAACCGCGGCTCGCCCTCTGACTCGCGCTGTTCCCACGTAACTTCGGTGAGCTCACGGTTGTTGAAGACACAGACGACAAACCGGGGGTCCTGCCATTGCCGCCAGCGGTGAGCCACTGTCACCAGTTCGGCAATTCCCGCCATCTGCATGGCGCCGTCCCCGGACAGTGCCACCAGCGGCCTGTCGGGATGGGCAAGCTTGGCGGCAATGCCGTAGGGGATGGAGCAGCCCATGCTTGCCAGCGTGCCTGAGAGGTGGGCCGGGACGTCCGGCGGAAGTATGAGCTGGCGGGCGTACCAGTAAACGCAACTGCCGACGTCGATACTCACCTGGGCGTTGGCCGGAAGCCTGCCATTGAGCTCCCGCACCACCCTTTCCGGGTTGACGGGGCTGGCAGGTACGGCGGCGCGCTCTTCGGCCAGTGCCCGCCAGCGCGTGACTTCCTGTTCGACGTCGGCCCGCCACTGCCCGCGCGGCCGCTGGTCAAGCCGGGAACCAAGGGCCTTGAGGGCCGTTGCCGCGTCGCCGGCCAGCCCAACCTCCACGGGGTAGCGGTTGCCGATCTTCCGCTCGTCGATATCAATCTGCACAGCCCGTGCCGCACCGGGCGGTGGATAAAACTCAGTCCAGGGATCGTTTGAGCCGACGATGAGCAGCGCATCGCAGTTGCCCAGCAGGTGGGCGCTGGCGGTGGTGCCCAAATGTCCCATGGTGCCGACGGCGAAAGGCAAGGTTTCGTCCACGTAGGGCTTCCCCAGGAGGCTGGTGGCAATGCCGGCACCCAACTGTTCAGCTACGGCCACCACCTCCGCGGCGGCGTGCCGGGCGCCCTGGCCCACGAGAAGCGCCACCCTCTGCGCATTGTTGAGGAGCGCGGCCGCGGCGTCCAGGTCTTCCCCGCGCGGCGACTTCGCGGACGTGCTCCAGGACGGCGCGGTGACCACGACGCCGTGTTCCTGCTCCAGCTGGGGTGCGGGCGCGGACTGGATATCGTGCGGCAGGATCACCACGCACGGCGAGGAGGTGGCCTTCGCCGTGCGGAAGGCACGGTCCAGGACCATGGGAAGCTGCTCGGGTGCGTTGACCTGCTGCACGAACTGGGCTGCAACGTC
The DNA here is from genome assembly GCF_059091165.1 of Arthrobacter sp. Hb9-2. NCBI lineage: Bacteria > Bacillati > Actinomycetota > Actinomycetes > Micrococcales > Micrococcaceae > Arthrobacter > Arthrobacter sp. Hb9-2. The sequence goes on from NZ_JBNHGJ010000023.1 coordinate 66,840, forward strand.
CTTGAACAGGACGGTCAGTTCGATCTCCTGCATGTAGGCAGACCCCAGCACAGTGCGGCTTTGCTGGCCCACGATCGCCACCACCGGCACGCCGTCGAGCTTGGCGTCGTAAAGGCCGTTGAGGAGGTGGACAGCGCCCGGCCCCTGCGTGGACGTAACCACTCCCACGCCGCCGGTGTACTTCGCGTGCCCCACGGCCATAAAGGCCGCGGTTTCCTCGTGCCGTGCCTGCACGAACTCAACCCGGCCCTCCGCCCGGCGGAGGGCTCCCATGAACCCGTTGATCCCGTCCCCGCTGTACCCGAATACACGGTTGACGCCCCACGTTGTGAGCCGTTCCACGATCAGGTCTGCCACGGTGCGGTCGTTCATGGGATCCTCCTGCAGCGGTTTCGTGCCCTGCCTCTTACGCGTTGACGATCAGGCCCAGCTCAGCCTTCGACGCCAGCGCGTCATGCCGCGGCAGCACACGTACGGTGTACCCAAAGGACCCGGAGCGGTCGATCAGCAGCGAGCCGCTGAACAGGTGCCGGCCGCTGCCCAGGTCTTCCTGGACCTTCAGTTCCATCACCGTGATGTCCGCCAAGGTGTCGTTTTCCTCCGCCCTGCCGTAGGCCACCTCCACGCTGACATCGTCCGGGGTGAGGCTGTTCAACGATACGTAGGCATTGACCTGGAGGATGTCACCGATCTGCGGGTCCTCGGAAACCCCAACGGAGTCAACGTGCTCCACGTGCACCTGCGGCCAGGCTGCACGGACCTTTGCGGTCCACGCTGCCAGGGTGCGTGCCTGGGAGTAGGAGTTGGCGCCGGCATTCCGGCCGGCCTCCGCTGCCGGGCGGTAGAGGATGTTCACGTAGTCACGCAGCATGCGGTCGGCCGAAACCGCCGGACCAAGGTGCGAGAGGGTGTGCTTGATCATCGATACCCAGTGGGTGGGCACCTTCTCGGTACCCGACGTCGACGGACCGGCTGCGCCTGCGCCTTCGGACACGGTGATGCCGTAGAACCGCGGGGCAACCTGCGTCTCGAGCAGCTCGTAGAGGGCGGCGGCTTCGATATCGTCGCGTTCCTCCGGCGATGCGTCGTTGTTGGCTGTGGGAATCGCCCAGCCGTTCTCGCCGTCGTACATCTCATCCCACCAGCCGTCGAGGACCGACAGGTTCAGCGAACCGTTGAGCGCCGCCTTCATGCCGGACGTTCCGCAGGCCTCAAGCGGCCGGAGCGGGTTGTTCAGCCAGACGTCGCAGCCAGGGAAGAGCGTCCGTGCCATTCCGATGTCGTAGTTCGGCAGGAAGGCAATGCGGTGCCGGACTTCCGGGTCATCGGTAAAGGTGACCAGATCCTGGATCATCTTCTTCCCCGCGTCATCAGCGGGGTGGGACTTTCCGGCGATGACCAGTTGGATGGGATGTTCCTTGTGCAGCAGGAGTGCCTTGAGCCGTTCCGGCTCGCGCAGCATCAGGGTAAGCCGCTTGTAGGTGGGAACGCGGCGGGCGAACCCAATGGTGAGTATGTCCGGGTCCAGCACGTTGTCCGTCCAGCCCAGCTCAGCGTCGGCCGCACCGCGTTTCTTCCAGGCTGCACGGAGCCGGCGGCGGACGTCCTCAACCAGCGCAACCCGCATTTCACGGCGCAGCGCCCATACGTCGGCGTCACTGACGTTGTAGGCGAGGTCCCAGCGGCCCAGCGCTTCAGCTTCGCTGCCGAACTGGTCCCGGGCAAGCTTTGAAATACGGCTGTCCACCCAGGTGGGCACGTGCACGCCGTTGGTGACGGAGGTGATGGGCACTTCGGAGTGGTCGAACCCGGGCCACAGTGCGGAAAACATCCCGCGGGACACTTCGCCGTGCAGCTTGGCAACACCGTTTGCCCGCTGTGCCAGCCGCAGGCCCATCACGGCCATGTTGAAAACGGACGGGGTGCCGTTCGCGTAATTTTCGCGGCCAAGCTCCAGGATGCGGTCCACCGGTACAGCCGGTGCAAGCCCCGACTGGAAGAAGTGGTGGATCTGGGAGATTTCAAACCTGTCGATGCCGGCCGGCACCGGGGTATGCGTGGTGAAAACGGTGGAGGCGCGGCCGGCAGCCAAGGCCTCATCAAAGGTCAGTGCCTCGTCCCCGGCCATCAGTTCCTGGATGCGCTCAATGCCCAGGAAACCGGCGTGGCCTTCATTGGTGTGGAACACTTCCGGAGCAGGGGTTCCCGTGAGCTTCTGGAAGGCGCGGAGCGCCTTGACCCCGCCCATGCCCAGCAACAGTTCCTGCTGGAGCCGGTGGTCACCGCCGCCGCCGTAGAGACGGTCCGTGATGCTGCGGGCCGCTTCGTCGTTGCCCGGAACGTTTGAGTCCAGGAGGAGCAGGGGGACGCGTCCGACGTCGGCGCGCCAAATGTGTGCCAGCAGTCGCCGGTTGTTGGGGAGCGGCAGGGAAACTTGCAGCGGCTGGCCGTTGCCGTCGCCGGAAGGCTCGCGGAGGAGGGTGAGCGGCAGGCCGTCCGGATCCAGGACCGGGTAGGTTTCCTGCTGCCAGGCGTCCCGGGACAGTGACTGCTTGAAGTATCCGGCCTGGTAGAGCAGGCCAACACCGATCAGGGGCACGCCCAGGTCCGAGGCGGCCTTGAGGTGGTCGCCGGCCAGGATGCCCAGGCCACCGGAGTACTGGGGGAGGACTTCGGTGATACCGAATTCGGGGGAGAAGTAGGCAATCGACGCCGGCGCGTCCGGGCCCAGGCTCTGGTACCAGCGGGGCTCCTCGAGGTACCGGTCAAGGTCCTTCTCGGCGGTGCGGACACGGTCCACCACCGACTGGTCTGCGGCAAGCTGCTGGAACTCTTCGCGGCTCACCAGGCCCAGGAAACCGACGGGATCCTCACCGCTTTCCACCCAAAGCCGCGGGTTCAGCCCGGCGAAGAGTTCCCGGGTGGGGCGGTGCCAGGACCAGCGCAAATTACTCGCCAACCGGGCCAGCGGCCGGATGGGTTCGGGGAGGACTGTACGGACCGTAAATCTGCGGATTGCCTTCACCTGCGTCACACTAACCGACAACATGCGCGGCCGGAACCAACCCCGCGTTTCTTTTGGATAAATGACTCTTCGCGTGGAGGAAATGACACGGGCCGCAACGAAAATAGTGCGCAGGCTTAGCATTCCGGCTCATTTCTCGCTAACGTCGAGCCTGTGACGACTAACTCAGGAACCATTGCCGCATCGAAGGAAAAGCCGCAGGGCCGCATCACGGACGGCCTGCGGTTTGGACGTTTCCCCATCACGGCTGTGCAGCCCGTGGTCGAGGGTGGAAAGTTTCCTGCCAAGGCCTTGCCTGGCGAGGGAATCGTGGTGGGCGCCACCGCGTTCCGGGAGGGGCACGACCAGCTTGGGGTCAGTGCAGTGCTCCTGGATCCGGCGGGCCAGGAACGGCAGCGCATCAGGCTGGCGCCGCCCCGCGGGGAACGCGGCATGGGGACGGACCGTTGGGAAGGCGTCCTCACGCCGTCGGACACGGGCAACTGGTCCTTTTTCATCGAAGCCTGGCACGACCGCTACGGCACGTGGCACCACAACGCGGAAGTGAAGGTGGAAGCTGGCATCGACGTCGAGCTGATGCTCGCGGAGGGTGCCGCGTTGCTCCACGAAGCTGCCAGGGACGAATCCCGCAGCGATTGGGATAGGGGTGTCCTCCGCGAGGCCGCGGACAAGCTCGCTGACCCTTCCCTCAGCACGGAGGAGCGCCTCGGGGCCGGATTCAGCCACGCAGTCACCGGCGTTGTCGCGCACCAGCCGATCCGCGAGCTGGTCACCGTCTCCGAGCAGTACCCTTTGCTGGTTGAGCGGGACCTGGCCGGCCGCGGAGCCTGGTACGAGTTCTTCCCCCGCTCCGAAGGCGCAGTCAAGGACCACACCACGGGCACCTGGACTTCGGGAAACTTCCGCACCGCCGCGCAACGGCTCGACGCCGTCGCCGCCATGGGCTTTGACGTCATCTACATGCCGCCCATCCATCCCATCGGCGTCCAGCACCGCAAGGGGCCCAACAACACACTTATCGCAGGCCCGAACGATCCAGGCTCACCCTGGGCCATCGGCGCGAAGGAGGGCGGCCACGACGCCATCCACCCCGACCTTGGGAACTTTGAGGACTTTGACGCCTTTGTAGCCCGGGCCAATGACCTCGGCCTGGAAGTGGCTTTGGACCTTGCACTGCAGGCCGCCCCGGACCATCCGTGGGTTGAGTCGCATCCGGAATGGTTCACCACCCGGGTGGACGGCAGTATTGCCTACGCGGAAAACCCGCCCAAGAAGTACCAGGACATTTATCCGCTCAATTTCGATAATGACCCGGAGGGGCTCTCCAACGAAATTCTCCGTATTGTCCTGCTCTGGGTCAGTCACGGCGTAAAGATTTTCCGGGTGGATAACCCGCACACCAAACCCGTGTGGTTCTGGGAGTGGCTTATTGCCCAGGTGGATAAGCAGGTTCCGGGGGTTGTGTTCCTCGCTGAGGCTTTCACCCGTCCCGCCATGATGCACGCGCTGGGCCGTGCCGGCTTCCAGCAGTCCTACACCTACTTCACGTGGCGCAACACCAAGAAGGAAATCGAGCAGTACTTCAACGAGGTCAGCCACGAGTCGTCGGCCTTCTTCCGGCCCAACTTCTTTGTGAACACGCCGGACATCCTCACGGAATACCTCCAGTTTGGCGGGCCGGCTGCGTTCAAGATCAGGGCGGCCCTGGCATCCACGGCAAGCCCGCTGTGGGGTGTCTACGCGGGGTACGAGCTGTACGAGCACGTCGCCCGGCCGGGCGCCGAGGAGTACATCGACAACGAGAAGTTCGAGTACAAGGCGCGGGACTGGAACGCGGCCGCCCAGTCAGGGCGGACTCTTGCTCCGTACATCACCCGGCTGAACGAGTTGCGGCACGCGCATCCGGCGCTGCAGGACCTGCAGAACCTGACGGTGCATCACAGCACTGATGACTCAACAGTGGTGTACTCCAAGCACAAGACCCTCGCCGACGGATCCAAGGACACCATCATCGTGGTGGTCAACCTGGATCCCCACGTGACCAAGGAATGCAGTGTATCGCTGGACCTTGCCGCCCTGGAGCTGAACCCGCAGGACCTCACCGCGAACGGCGGCTTCCACGTGGACGACCTCATCTCCGGTGAAAGCTGGGAATGGGGCGAGTACAACTACGTACGCCTGGACCCGCATGTTGAGCCCGCGCACATCCTCAGCGTGAGGAGAATGCATCAGTGAGTTTTAATCCGCAAAGTTCGGGACAGCATTTCACGCCGAAGAGCACCTTCGAACTGAATGCGCCGGGCCTGCAGCACGATCCGCTGTGGTACCGGAAAGCCGTTTTCTACGAGGTCCTCGTCAGAGCTTTTGCGGATGCCAACGGTGACGGTTCCGGGGATTTCTCGGGCCTCATCGACAGGCTCGACTATCTGCAGTGGCTGGGCGTGGACTGCCTCTGGCTGCCGCCGTTCTTCCAGTCGCCGCTGCGCGACGGTGGTTACGACATCTCCGACTACAACTCGGTCCTGGACGAGTTCGGCACCATCACGGACTTCAAGCGGCTGGTTGCCGAGGCACATGCCAGGGGAGTGCGGGTCATCATCGACCTGCCACTGAACCACACTTCCGACCAGCACCCCTGGTTCCAGGAGTCGCGGAAGGACCCGGACGGACCGTTCGGCGACTTCTACGTCTGGAGCGACACGGACGAGAAGTACCAGGACGCCCGGATCATCTTCGTGGACACCGAGGAATCAAACTGGACCTTCGACCCCATCCGCCGGCAGTTCTTCTGGCATCGATTCTTCAGCCACCAGCCGGACCTGAACTTCGAGAATCCCAAGGTCATCGACGCCCTTTTTGACGTGGTCCGGTTCTGGCTGGACCAGGGCATCGACGGGTTCCGCGCCGACGCCATCCCCTACCTCTTCGAGGAAGAGGGGACCAACTGCGAGAACCTGCCGGCCACCCATGAGTTCCTCCGCAAGCTGCGTGCCATGGTGGACGAAAGCTACCCGGGACGCGTCATTATTGCCGAGGCGAACCAGCCGCCCAATGAGGTGGTGGAGTATTTCGGGACGGAAGCTGAACCCGAGTGCCACATGGCGTTCCACTTCCCGATCATGCCGCGGCTGTACTACGCGCTTCGGGACCAAAAGGCTGCGCCCATCATCGAGACGATGCAGGACACGCCGAACATTCCCGACGGCGCCCAGTGGGGCACCTTCCTGCGGAACCACGACGAACTGACCCTTGAAATGGTGACCGCCGATGAGCGCGCAGCCATGCTCGGCTGGTATGCACCGGATCCCAGGATGCGTGCCAACATCGGCATCCGGCGCCGGCTCGCACCCCTGCTCGACAACTCCCGGGCGGAGATTGAACTGATCAACGCCCTGCTGCTGTCGCTTCCTGGCAGCCCGTTCCTGTACTACGGGGACGAGATCGGCATGGGGGACAACATCTGGCTTGAAGACCGGGACGCCGTCCGGACGCCCATGCAGTGGAACCCGGACCGGAACGCGGGCTTCTCCAACGCGGACCCGGGCAAGCTCTACCTGCCGGTCATCCAGTCCCTGGTTTACAACTACAATATGGCAAACGTTGAGGCCGAGGCCGCCCACTCGGGGTCGCTGCTGCGCTGGACGCGCCAGATCCTGAGCGTCCGCAAGAACCATCCCGCTTTCGGCCTGGGCTCCTTTAAACACGTTGAGGCCGACCATGACGCCGTCCTGGCCTACCTCCGCGAGTTGCCCAGCGGCAACGCCGCGGGGGTGGACGGCGAATCCATTCTGTGTGCATTCAACCTCTCGCAGCATCCAGTGGCCGCAAGGCTGCGTATCCCCGATTACGGCGGGCGCGGCCTTCGTGATGTATTTGGCGGCCAGCCATTTCCTGGCATCAACGAGGACGGGACGCTGACGCTGACTCTCGGCAGCCACGATTTCTTCTGGCTGAGGATCCGGTCGGCAGCGTCCAATCCTTCGTCCCCCTATACGCAGGCAATGCCGATCCTCTCGATTGAGAACTGACATGAACCAGCCCATCCTTACCCCCGCCCTCACCGCGTTGCTTCAGGAATGGCTTCCAAGGCAGCGCTGGTTCCCCGTGAAGACGCCCGCCTTCGAGCTGTCTCAGGCAGGCAGCCTGGGGCTGGACGATCCTTCCGGCCACGCAGGGCTCGCAGTCTTCCTCCTGAAGGTGACCACCCGGGGAGCCGACGGCGGCCGACGTACCGACGTCGTCCAGGTCCCCTTGAGTTTCCGGCCGGCGCCAGCCGCCGGGATGGAGCGCGCGCTGGTTGGCGAGGCCGCCGGGACGGATCCATCCAGGCCCTGGGTTTACGATGCCGTGCACGATCCCGATTTTGTGGGCGCCTGGCTTGACCTGATGCGCAGCGAGGACAAGGCCCCCAGCGGTACCGCCTCCGGGTTCCGGGCTCCAGGAGACCACCGCCTTCCCACAGCCCGCGGGGTGGTGAAGGTCCTTTCCGGGGAGCAGTCCAACAGTTCAGTAATTGTGGACGACGGCGAATCGGCTGCCATCGTGAAGTTCTTCCGCGTCCTGTCGGAAGGGACAAACCCCGAGGTTGAGGTGGGTGCTGCCCTCACGTCCGCGGGGACTACGGAAGTTCCGGCGACCCTGGGCTGGGTCCGCGGCGAGTGGCTGGCCCAGGGCACGCCTTCTTCCGACGGGCCGGGCTCCGGTTCCCGTTACGTCCAGGGCGAGCTGGCGGTGGCCCATGAGTTCCTGGCCGGCGGGCGCGATGCCTGGCGGCTGGCTGTTGACGCGGCCAGGTCCGGAATCGACTTTACGGCTGAGGCCCGCGCCTTGGGCGCCGCCACGGCAACGGTCCATCGCCGCCTTGCAGAAGCACTCGGGCAATCGGCGGAGGCCGAACCCGGCAAGGTGATTGCCCCTGCAGTAGCCCAGCGCGTCCGGCAGGCCTGGGCGGAAGCCGCCTCCGCCGTCGGCCCCTACGACGACGCGCTGGACCACCTCCTGCGCGGACTCGACGGCGTTGCTGCCGGTCCGCTCCAGCGGATCCACGGCGACCTCCACCTCGGCCAGATCCTCCAGGTCCCGGGCCAGGCGGGCAACGCGCCCAGGTGGGCGATCCTCGACTTCGAAGGCGAACCGCTGCGTCCCATTGCGGAGCGCAACGTTCCCGACGTTCCCCTGCGGGACGTCGTCGGGATGCTGCGGTCCTTCGACTACGCGGCGGGAGCTGCCCATCGTGAACAGGAAGGCGCCAAAGTGCCGGCCTCCTGGGTCGACGACTGCGCCGAGGCCTTCCTTGCCGGATATGCGGGTGTCACGCCCGGCACCGTGGACCGGGACTCGCCCCTGTTTGTGGCATTGTGGCTGGACAAGGCACTGTACGAAGTAGTTTATGAAATGCGTAACAGGCCCGACTGGCTGGCGATCCCTGTGAACGCCTCCAGGCGGCTCCTCAGCGGTAACGGCGCCGGCGACCAGGCCGGGGCAGCATCGGAAGGTAACGAAATGACAGGCTCAGCACGAACGGACCGTCCGGGGGTGCCGCTGCACGTGGATGCGGGCACCCTGGGCAAGATCGCGAACGGTGAACACCACGCCCCCCATTCCATCCTGGGCGCGCACCTGGACGACTACGGCCACGTCACCATCCGTACCGTGAAGCATCTGGCGGAGGCCGTTACGGTCATCACTGCAGCCGGCGAAATCCCTATGGAGCATGAAGCCCACGGCGTGTGGGTGGCCGTTATGGATCCGCTCCAGCAGGGGCACGTCCCGGACTACCGCCTGGCCGTAACCTACCCTGGTGCTGAGCCGGTCACCGTGGACGAACCCTACCGCTACCTTCCCACCGTGGGTGAAGTTGACCTGCACCTCATTAATGAAGGCCGGCACGAGAAACTCTGGGAAGTCCTGGGCGCCCATGTCCAGCACTACAAGTCGTCCCTTGGAGACGTGGACGGTGTGTCCTTTGCCGTCTGGGCCCCCAACGCGCAGGCTGTGCGCGTTATTGGTGACTTCAACGGGTGGGACGGGCGTGAAAACTCGCTCCGCTCCCTTGGCTCCTCCGGCGTGTGGGAGATTTTCGTTCCCGGGGTTGCAGCAGGGGCGTGCTACAAATTCCAGGTCCGCACCAAGGCCGGCCACTGGGTGGAGAAGGCTGACCCGCTTGCCTTCGGAACCGAGGTCCCCCCTCTGACAGCGTCGAGGGTGGTGGAGCCTTCATACGCCTTCAAGGACGACGAATGGATGGAGGCCCGGGCCAAGCGGGATCCGCACAACTCGGCCATGAGCGTCTACGAAGTCCATCTTGGTTCGTGGAAGCTTGGGCTCGGCTACCGGGAACTGGCCAAGGAACTGGTGGACTACGTCAAGTGGCTTGGCTTCACCCACGTGGAATTCATGCCGGTGGCGGAACACCCCTTCGGTGGATCATGGGGCTACCAGGTCACGTCGTACTTCGCCCCCACGTCCCGGTTCGGGCACCCCGACGAATTCCGGTACCTGGTGGACGCACTCCACCAGGCCGGCATCGGGGTTCTGCTGGACTGGGTGCCCGCGCACTTCCCCAAGGATGCATGGGCCTTGGCCCAGTTCGACGGCGAGCCCCTGTACGAGCACGCCGACCCCGCCTTGGGCGAGCACCCTGACTGGGGCACGCTGATCTTCGACTTCGGCCGCACCGAAGTCCGCAACTTCCTCGTGGCCAACGCACTGTACTGGCTGGATGAGTTCCATATCGACGGCCTGCGCGTGGATGCTGTGGCCTCCATGCTCTACCTGGACTACTCGCGCGAAGAGGGTCAGTGGCGGCCCAACCGGTTCGGCGGCCGGGAAAACCTCGAAGCCATCTCGTTCCTGCAGGAAGTCAACGCCACGGTGTACAAGACGCACCCCGGGGCTGTCATGATTGCCGAAGAGTCCACAGCCTTCCCCGGCGTTACGGCCCCCACCAGCCACGGCGGACTGGGCTTTGGCCTGAAGTGGAACATGGGCTGGATGCACGACTCGCTCAAGTACGCGTCCGAGGACCCGGTGAACCGCAAGTGGCACCACGGCACCGTGACGTTCTCCCTGGTTTACGCCTTTACGGAAAACTTCCTGCTCCCTATCAGCCATGACGAGGTAGTCCACGGCAAGGGCTCCATGCTCCGCAAGATGCCCGGCGACCGTTGGCAGCAGCTGGCCAACCTGCGAGCCTTCTTCGCCTACCAGTGGGCCCACCCGGGCAAGCAGCTCATTTTCATGGGCACGGAGTTCGGCCAGGAAGCGGAGTGGTCCGAACAGCACGGGCTCGACTGGTGGCTCGCCGATATCCCCGCTCACAAGGGACTGCAGTTGCTGACCAAGGACCTCAACGAGCTCTACGCCTCCACGCCCGCTCTCTACTCCCGGGATAACGAGCCCGGCGGCTTCCAGTGGATCAACGGGGGAGACGCGGAGCGCAATGTGCTCTCGTTCATCCGCTGGGACAAAGAGGGCAACCCCCTGGTCTGTGCCATCAACTTCTCGGGCGCGCCGCACGCTGGCTACACCCTGGGAGTACCTGAGCCGGGGGCGTGGACAGAAGTGCTGAACACTGATGCCACCACCTATGGCGGCTCAGGTGTGCTGAACGCCGGTGAGCTGAAGGCGACGGATGAGGGGCAGGACGGACAGCCGGCCACCCTGAGCGTGACCCTGCCACCGCTCGGTGCTGCGTACTTCAAGCCGGCATCAGCAACGTCCGCCTGATTCCTGCTTGAACTTCTTCGAAAGAGGCCCGGAATCCTTGTGGTTCCGGGCCTTTTCGCTGTTCTGTCCGCCTGCCCGGGAGTGGTCGAAGGGGCCGGTTGGCTATCTCCGCAGAGTGGTGGTAGAGTTTATTTCCGCGCTGCTCCACGAAGTCAGACGGAAAAACCGACAACCAAGCCTCAGGCTGAAGAATGTCGTGGACGCCGGTTTGACAAGTGAAAGTCCAGCGGGTAAGTTTGAAAAGTTGCTCCGGAGCGATCCTGAACCGTTTGGTTGGGTGGTGCCGGGTGTGTCTGTTGTTTGAGAACTCAATAGTGTGCCAAGTTTGTTGATACCAATTTTTTATTGATTGGTTGAATTGACTGGATTGTGCCACCCCGTGGTGTGGTCTGGTTTTTACAGCTGGTTTCAAATTTTGCA
>NZ_JBNHGJ010000024.1:0-75635 GCF_059091165.1 Arthrobacter sp. Hb9-2
GGCAAAACGACACCAGGGCCACGTTCGTCCGAAGTCACAGCACCAGCCTGACAGCCAGTCTCGGACCGGCTGTCAATAACACTCCCAGACGACACCTGCCGCACCCCCTACTGCGACGCGCCCATCCGCCACCACGACCACATCATCCCCTGGCACAAAGACGGCCCCACCAACAGCGGAAACGGACAAGGCCTCTGCGAAGCCTGCAACCACACCAAAGAAGCACCCGGATGGACAGCCACACCTACCCCGGGACCCCGACACTCAGTAGAACTCCGCACACCCACGGGCCATACCTACCGATCCACTGCCCCACCCCTGCCAGGAACCGCATTACCGATGGCCGCGAAGCACTCGGTCCAGGTACTCGGCCGTGTTGCACCACGCAACTTCCGCCCCAGCGGCGGCGGGTCCTTATCCCGTCGGGCGACCGGGCCCAATAAGCAGAACGCCTTGGGTCCCACGGCTTGTAGCGGCTTACCACTGACGGCCCGAACAACTCCTTAAACAGCTCCGCCTTAAACAGCTCCGTCCCGGGAGGAACCAATGGTTCCTGCCGGGACGGAGCTGCCACCCGCCGTCGGACGTTATGGGCGGAGGAGGCGTCCTCCCAAGGTGTCCAGAGCCGTGTTTGTTGGCGGTGTGAAAACTAGGCGTGAATGCTAACTGCTGATGGCGGACTTCATCTCGTCATGCGCCTTCTTGCCAGCCTCTTCCGTGGATAGCCGCTCGAAGAGAACCTCAGAGGTGTAGCGCTTGATGATTTCCTGGATGGAGCCGGCGCCCTTCGGCGGCGGAGCAGGAGCCTCGCCCAGCTCGTCCTTGATCTGGTCGATGAACTTGACCACCTTGACGTCAGCAGGAGTCAGCTTGGATTCAATGGCTGCCCGGACATCCGAGTTCGGGTAGACACCGCGGTCGGCCAGGAGCGCTTCGCCGGCCTTGACGTTGTTGGCCAGGAAGTCGATGAACTTGGCCGTTTCCTCAGGGTGCTTGGTGCGTGAGGAAGCAGACCAGAACTGCGAAGCCTTGTACCAGAGTCCGGCGTCATCGGCCTTTCCGGTCTTAGTGGGGAACCGCAGGATCTTCAGGTCACCGCCGGATGCCTTTTCGAGGGCAGGAGCCTGGTTGGACCACCAGAAGGCCATGCCGTTCTTGCCGGTGGCGAGTCCGCTCTGGTCCAGCGGCGCGGCCTCAGCTTCTACCACCTCGGAAGCGGACGGAACTGCCTTCTTCTCGCTGAGCTGCTTCAGGAACTCCCACCATTCGGCGATGTCGCTCGGCTCAAAGCCCAACTTGCCGTCGGACGTGTACAGGGACTTGCCGTTCTGGCGGAGCCAGACGCCCAGTGAAGCCTCATCGGTTCCGTAAGCTGCGGCGCCGTAGGTGCCCTGGGGAGACTTGGCCGTTATTTCGGTGGCAATCCGTTCGAAGTCCTGCCAGGTCCAGGTGGAGTCGTCGGGCAGCGGCACTCCAGCGGCTTCGAAGACTTTGGGGTTGGCCAGGATGGTTGCGGCGTTAATTCCGGCAGCGATGCCGGTCAATCCGTCATCACTCTTGCCGGCATTGAGCGCGGCTTCGTCGAGTTTGGAGGTGTCGATCTCGTACTTCGACAGGTCCAGAAGGGCCCCGCGGCTGGAGTATTCAGTGATGTACTTTTCGTCCATCTGGATGATATCCGGGGCATCGTTGGCCGCGACCTGAGTGGCCAGCTTGTCCCAGTAGCCGCTCCAATCACCAAATTCGGGCTTGATCTTGATGTTGGGGTTTTCAGCCTCGAACTGCTTGATGGCTTCCTGCGTCAGCTGGGCCCGCTTGTCGCCACCCCACCAGGAGAAACGCAGTTCGACGGGACCATCAGCGCTTTCCGAAGCAGCTCCTCCGCCACAGGCACTAAGGGCCATGACGACGGCGGCAGCGGCTGCTACCAGGCCTGTCTTGCGTAGCGGGCGGCGTGAGCCCGTGGTGGGTGTCTCTGCCGATTGCTTGGCAGCAGACGCAGGGCGGGTAAATAGCGGCACTGGATACTCCGATCTTCTTTGATCATGATGCTGGTTGATCAGGTGCTGGGGATTGGGTGGGGGGATGAAACCAGGAGCAGGAGGGGAAAACGGGAAACCGCTTTCTGCACCTAATGCTACAAGTGCTCAACTTGTATTACAAGATGTTTTTGAAACTCTTTTGGAACTGCAGAAACGGCCCGCCATCGGACGGGCCGTTTCGCGAAGTGCCGGAGCGCCATCAGCAACTGCCGCGCTGCTGATCGGCAGGGACTACTTGATGCCGGTGGTCGCGATGCCCTTGATGAGGAATCGCTGGCCAAACAGGAACACCAGGAAGACCGGCAACAGTGACACGATGGACATCGCGAACAGCGATCCCCAGCTCGTGGCCGACTGTGCATCCACGAAGGCCCTCAGTGCCACCGGAACCGTGAACATGTCCGGGTCCGTCAGGTAGATCAGGGCGCCGAAGAAGTCGTTCCAGGTCCAGATGAAGGTAAAGATGGTGGTGGTGGCCAGTGCCGGCACCATCAGCGGCAGGATGACCTGCAGGAAGATGCGCGGGTGGCCGGCTCCGTCGATCCTGGCGGCCTCGTCCAGTTCGCGGGGAATGCCGCGGATGAACTGCACCATCAGGAAGACGAAGAACGCTTCCGTTGCCAGCAACTTGGGAACGATCAGCGGCCAGAACGTATTCACCCAGCCGATCTGCGAGAACAGGATGTACTGCGGGACGATCACCACGTGGAACGGAAGCATGATGGTCAGCAGCATGATGCCGAACAGCAGTTTCTTGGCGGTGAACTGCAGCCTGGCGAAGGCGTACGCAGCCATCGAGCACGAGATCAGGTTGCCCAGGATGGATCCGATCACCACAATCGCGGAGTTGATCATGTAGTGCCCGAAGGGGTGGGTCAGCGCGGACCAACCGGACGTGTAGTTGCTCATCTCCAGGCTGTTCAGCCACAGGCCGGGCTCCCGGAAGATCAGCTCATTGGGCCGCAGCGAGGACACCACCATCCACAGCAGCGGGTAAATCATGAGCCCGCCGGCAAGGATGAGGATGGCATGTTTCATCAGCGCTTTGCTGCGCTGCGCCTTGCTGAAGGCCAGGGTGCCCCGGGACTCCCTGACTTTGGGCTTGCGGCGGTTCGTAGGCTTGCCCGCGCCGGCAGTCTCCGGGGTGGGCAGCGTCTCAAGCTTAGTCGTCATAGAAAACCCAATACTTAGAAGCGATGAAGTTGATGGCGGTGAAGATGCCGATGATCACCAGGAGGAGCCAGGCCATGGCGGACGCGTAACCCATGTCGAACTGGCCGAATCCCTTTTGGTAGAGGTACAGGGTGAAGAACATGGTGGAGTCCGAGGGCCCGCCGTTACCGCCGGAGACGATGAACGCCTGGGTGAACGACTGGAACGAACCGATGATCTGGAGCACAAGGTTGAAGAAGATGATGGGGCTCAGCATCGGCATGGTAATCCGCCAGAACTGCTGGAGGGTGGTAGCCCCGTCAACCTTTGCCGCCTCGTAGTACATGGCAGGGATCTGCCGCAGGCCTGCCAGGAAGATGATCATGGGAGCGCCGAAGGTCCACACGTGCAGCAGGATGATGGAACCAAGGGCCGTGCTGGGATCCGAGATCCAGCCCGGTCCCTGGATACCGAACATCGCAAGGACCTGGTTGACCAGGCCGGTAGTGCCGAAAATCTGCTTCCAGAGGATGGCAACAGCCACCGACCCGCCCAGCAGGGACGGCAGGTAGAACACCGAGCGGTAGAACGGCAGCCCGCGCAGGCCCTTGTCCAGGACAAGGGCGATCAGCAGCGCCACGGCCAACTGGAGCGGGACGCCGATGAAAACGTAGGTGAAGGTCACGCCCAGGGAGTTGTGCAGCCGGGCGTCCGTGAGCATCCGGGTGAAGTTCTCCAAACCGACCCATTCCGGAGGCTGGAGGAGGTTGTAGTCCGTGAAGGACAGGTAAAGGGACATCAGCATCGGGCCGATGGTGATGGCGACGAGGCCTACCAGCCACGGCAGCAGGAAGATATACGCGGCCTTATTGTCGCGGCTGTTCGCCTTCTTCTCTTCCGGGGTCGCTTTACCCTTCTTCCGGGAAATCGAGCTGAGTTCGCTGATGGCGCTCACTGCGGCAACCCCGTTCCGTGTAGCAGGCCCGCTGCAGCCGGCATTCCAGCCGGGCGCGATGCCCTGGGTATGTGTTTAGCGGCCATGTGGTCTCCTTTGGTCATCGTGGCCTCCACGTATTTGGTATCGCCGGAGCGAGTACGGACGCCCACCGCCCCGGGCGCAGTTCCTAAAGAAGCGGACCAGGAGTGGCGGTCATCCGTTGCATCACCTGGCGGTGGTTCGGATTCAAAAGCGGCTCGGTACCAAAGTAAACGGTTTCTTGACTCTTGTATAGCCCTTTGTTAGTTTTTGAGAAAACGCTTTCTGTTACCGGCGTCACTTCACCGGAAAACACCAACTGAGGGGCAGGACAATGCGGTTTAGTCTCAAAAAGTCGTCCAAGGCAGTCGCCGGCGCATCGGCAGCGCTGGCACTCGTTTTAACAGGCTGCGGCAGCAGTCCGGAAGCCAGCAAGGTGGGGACTGTTGAAGACCCCGTCACCATCCGCTTCGCCTGGTGGGGCAACGATTCCCGCGCCAAGACCACCCTGGAAGTCATTAAGGACTTCGAAGCGGCGAACCCCACCATCAAGGTGCAGGGCGAGAACACGGAATTCAGTTCCTACTGGGACAAGATGGCCACACAGATCGCCGGGGGCACCACTCCGGACGTCTTCGCCATGAGCGGTGCCTATCCCAGTGAATACGCGAGCCGGGGCGTGCTGCTGGACCTGGACAAGGTCAAGGACCAGATCGATACGTCAAAGTTCGCAGAGGGCACAGTGGACCTGGGCAAGATCGACGGCAAGCAGTACACCATCACCGCCGGCGTCAACTCCATGTCCATGGTGGTCGACCCGAAAGTATTCGAGGCCGCCGGAGTCGAGCTGCCCGACGACGAGACCTGGACCTGGGACGACTACGCCGAAATCGCCGCCGAGATTACCAAGAAGTCTCCGGCCGGAACCTTTGGAACCACCCCCATGACCAACGACTCGTTCCTTGCGGTATGGGCACGCCAGCACGGCGAGGACCTCTACACCGATGACGGCAAGAAGCTGGGCATCAGCGAGGACACCGCCACCGAGTGGTTCGAGATGAACAAGAAGCTGATGGAAACCGGCGCCGCACCGTCGGCCTCCCAGACTGTCGAGGACAACTCTGCCCAGCCCGAGTTGACGCTGATGGGCCAGGGCAAGCAGGGCATGAAGATCTCTTGGAGCAACCAGATGAACTCATACTCGGGTTCACCGCTGGTGATGATGAAGCTCCCGAATGAGAGCAAGCAGCCGGGCGCGTGGTTGCGGTCCTCCATGGAATACGCCGTCTCTTCGAAGTCGGCTCACCCCAAGGAAGCAGCCATGTTCATCAACTACCTGGTGAACAACGTGGACGCGGCCACCAAGATCAAGAGCGACCGCGGCATGCCTGCCAACACCGAACTCAAGGCCGCCATCACGCCTCTCCTCAAGGAATCCCAGCAGAAGGAAGCGGAATACCTGGACCGGATTGCCGAGCTGAAGATCGAGCCGCCGTTGCCCTTCCCCGCCGGATCGTCGGCCACCATGGAGGTCATTAACCGGCTCAACACGGATGTACTGTTCGGAAAGACCTCACCGCGGGATGCTGCCAAGGCCTTTATCCAAGAGGTCAACTCGAACCTGGGCTAACCGCACGCCCGGACAATTCCGCACTGCAACATCAGAACAGGAGGCAGGCCAGTGAGCCCCGATGCCGAACTGACCTTCGAAGCCCGGCCACCACGGCCCAGCGCGATAGCCGGCTACGGCGACTGGCCTGCCTATGTTCAGCAAAACCCCCGGTACCAGGCCGCCGCCCCGGCGTCGCAGGAACTTGCGGACGCGCTTGGGGTACCTGGCGCGTCCCAGCAGCCTGAGGTAACCGTCCATTGGGCGAAAACGTACGACGGCGTCACCACCTCCCAGCTCAGCTGGCAGTTGGGTTTCGGCCCCCGCACCACTGGCTGGCTGGTCCGGCCGGCCGGGGTTTCCGGACCCCTGCCCGGTGTCCTTGCCCTGCACTGCCATGGGGGCAACAAGTTCGGCGGGGCGGACCGGCTGGTGGAACTCCCGGAATCACATGCCTCGGCGGAAAACGCACGGGCAGGCCACTACGACGGCCGCGCGCTTGCCATCGAGGTGGCCCGCAGGGGCTTCGCCGTCCTCGCCCACGACACGTTCGCCTGGGGCAGCCGCCGCTTTGACCTTTCCGTTCCGCCGTGGCGGACGGCCTCGGCCCTGGAGGCGCGGCTGGCGCAGTGGCGGCAGGACGGCGTCGTGCCTTCCGAAGCTGATGAATACAACGCCGCCGCCGCATTCCACGAGGAAACCGTGGCCAAGACCGCCGGCCTGCTGGGCACCAGCCTCGCCGGCATGGTGGCCCATGACGACCTGGCGGCCCTGGAGATTCTCGCCGGACTGCCGGACGTGGACCAGGACCGGCTGGGCTGCATCGGCTTCTCGGGTGGCGGTGGCCGCGCCCTGGCCCTTGCCGCCCTGAGCCCGCGGATCCGCAGCTACGTGGTGACGTGCATGATGACCACTTTCCGGTCGCTTCTTCCCGCCCACCTGGACGCGCATTCCTGGCTGCTGCAGACCCCCGGCCTGTGGCGGCTGGGTGACTGGCCTGAGCTCACGGCAAGATCCGGCGCAAGACACCTGCTGGTGCAATACGCCCTGGCAGATGAACTTTTCCCCGAAGACGGCATGCGTGAGGCCCACCGCATCCTGGAGTCACTGCACCGCCCGGGGAGCTACACCGGAAGCTTCTGGCCGGGCGGCCATGTTTTTACGGCCCGGATGCAGGAGGAAGCCCTGGACTTCCTGTCTTCCACGCTGCATGCCACGCAGCCGGACACATCCGGCCCGGCTGCTGCGGGCACACCCGACTTCCAAACCACCTTCAGCCCGGGAGGAACTTCCTGATGACTCAACAATCCGCCACCGCGGAGAACAGCACCCGCACGGCACCGGCAACTGACCCGGCAGCGGTTCCGCGCATAGCCTTGGTGGGCGTCCACGGATTCGGCGAACGCCACCTTGCCAACCTCGCCCGGCTCGAGGAAGCCGGGGCCCTGGAACTGGTCGCCGTCGCAGACCCCAATCCTCCCGCAGAAGGACGGCTGGCAGAGTCGGTAGCCGTCTTCGATGACCTGGGACAACTGCTGGCAGCGGATCCGGGGGTCGACGTCGTTATCCTTGCCACCCCCATCCAGACGCATGCCCCCCTGGCCCTCGCGGCGTTGGCAGCGGGCAAGGATGTCTATGTGGAGAAGCCGCCCGTGGCGTCCCTCGCCCAGTTCCAGGAGGTGCTGGCAGCCGCTGAAACGGCCCGGCTGCTGGTCCAGGTGGGCTTCCAGAGCTTGGGATCCCACGCATTGCCCGCCATTCGCCGTTTGGTGGAAGCGGGCGGGATCGGTGACATCCTCGGCCTGAGCGCGAAAGGGCAGTGGGTGCGGAACAAGGCCTACTTCAAGCGTTCGCGCTGGGCCGGGAAGCGCAGCCTGGACGGCATCGACGTGGTGGACGGTGTGGCAACCAACGCCCTCGCCCACGCCGTGGCCACCGCACTGCATATGGCAGGAGCACACACGCTCGCGGACGTGGAAACAGTGGAGACAGACCTTTACCGGGCACACGACACCCAGAGCGATGACACGTCCATCATCCGCGTCCGCACCACCGGCGGGACCACACTGCTCTGCGGGCTGACGCTGTGCGCGCCCGAGCAGCAGGATCCGTCCGTCACGGTGCATGGAACCCGCGGCGAGATCACGTTTTTCTATACCCGGGACGAGGTGGTCATCAGCACCGCCGACGGCCAGCGCCGCGAGAAATTCGGCCGCACCGACCTGCTCGAGAACCTGTTGGATGCCCGCTCGACGGGTGCCCGGCTGCTGTGTTCCCTGCCGGACACCGGTGCTTTCACTTCCGTGCTGGAGGCCATCCGAACAGCCCCGGCACCCCAAGCCATCCCCGCGGCCGGCATCACGTGGGAAGGCGAGGGCGACGACGCCCATCCAGTTGTTCACGGAATCGGCACCTTGATCGAGCGCGCCATCAAGGCGCAGGCCACCTTTGCCGAGCTGGGAGTGCCGTGGGCGCGGGCCCTCCCGCCTGTCCGCACTTTGACGCTGGACGGCCAGGCCATGGCCCAGTACCAGGACGGCAGCCGTATCCGCGCTGTCTCGTCGCCACGGCCCTACCTGCACCCGGTACGTACCCTTCAAGGCACCGTGGTGACGGACCACCAGCCGCTGGACCACGTCTGGCACCTCGGCGTCGGCGTGGCCCTGCAGGACGTGGACGGCATCAATTTCTGGGGCGGGCGTACCTACACACGCGAAGCCGGACAATACGTTTGGCGTCCGGACCACGGCTGCATCACCAGCACAGCGACTCTTATTGAGGAAACGGCCGCCACGTCCCGCGGCCACGACGGCCGGCTGCAGGAGACCCTGAGCTGGAACGGGCCCGACGGCACCCCCGTCCTGGTGGAGGACCGAACCTGGACCTGGTCCGGCATCAGTTCCACCGCCTGGCAGCTGTCCCTGGACTTCGCCCTCTCCCCCGCCGGGAACCAGCCGGTCAGCCTCGGAAGCCCCGGTTCCAACGGTCGCCACGAAGGAGGTTACGGCGGGTTCTTCTGGAGGCTGCCGGCCTGCGACAGCGCCGCCGTCTGGACAACCGCCGGCGCCGGCGAATCCGAGGTGCACGGTTCGGTAACGCCCTGGCTCGCCTGGGCGGGGAAGTTCGAGGCGGGGACGTTCGAGGCCGGAACGCCCGACGGCGGGACTGCCCAGGGCGGCACGCCGCACGGCAGCGCCACCCTCGTTTTCGTCGCGGCAGAAGGTTCCACCGACCCCTGGTTCGTCCGGGCGGACGGCTACCCGGGAGTGGGCCAGTCACTCGCCTGGGACACCCCGGTTATCGCAGAACCGGGCACTTCCGTCCAACGCAGCATCACCGTTTTTGTGGCCGACGGCATCCTGGGCACAGCAGACATCGAAGCATTGATCAACCGGCAGGGGAATCGTTCATGAGCCAGACAACAGCAGACACCGCACCGCTTCCGGGCAGAGGGAGCGGCACCGCGATGCTGGACCCGACGCCATCAGGACCCGTTGCGGCTCCTGGCGTCCGGGTGGCACCAGCCTCCGCGGAGGACCGCGCGGTCAAGCGGAGCCGGGTCCTGGACATCCTCGACGCCAAGGGCCAGGATTCCCTGCTGCTCACCACCCACACGGCGCTGACGTGGTACTTGGACGGCAGCCGGGTGCACATCAGCCTGGCCGGCGATCCCATCGCAGCCGTCCTCGTGGACCGCGACGGCGACCACCTGGTCACCTTCAACAATGAAGCCGGCCGCATCGCTGCCGAGGAACTGCCCTCCGGCGTCACCCTCCACTCGGTGCCCTGGTACGGCAACCTGCACGAGGTGGCAGCCGCCGTCGGCACCACCGGGAAGGCCGCACCGCTGGCCGAAGGAGCCGTAGCAGCTGAGCTGCGGGCGGCCCGCCAGCAGCTGCTCCCGGCTGAAAGCGCGCGGTATGCCCGCCTCAGCGCCGACGTCGCTGCCATCATGACCGACGTGCTCTCAACGGCACGGCCGGAAACCACCGAGTTTGAGCTGGCATCCACGCTGGCCGCCCGGGTTGTAGCCGCCGGTG
Source organism: Arthrobacter sp. Hb9-2 (assembly GCF_059091165.1). Lineage (NCBI taxonomy): Bacteria > Bacillati > Actinomycetota > Actinomycetes > Micrococcales > Micrococcaceae > Arthrobacter > Arthrobacter sp. Hb9-2. Next base: position 9,820 of record NZ_JBNHGJ010000024.1, read on the forward strand.
CGGAGCCGCTGGTCCTCCTGTGCAACGGCAGCAGCCGAAGCGACTTCCGGCACCCGCTGGCCACCCACTCGCCCTTGGGCCGGCGTGCGATGGCTGTGGTGTGCGCCCGCCGGGACGGCCTGGTGGCCAACATCACCCGCTGGTTAAGGTTCGACGCCGGCACCCCGGAAGAGCGCGACGCCGAGGCCCGCATCGCAGCAGTGGAAGCCGACATCTTCGACGCCACCGTCCCCGGCGCCAGGCTGGACCGGATCTTTGCCGAGATCCAGGCCGCCTACGCGCGGCACGGTTTCGGCACCGAGCAGTGGGAACTGCACCATCAGGGCGGGCCAGCCGGCTACGCGGGACGCGACCCCCGGGTCACCGCAGCGGCGACAGACACGGTGGTCCTGAACCAGGCCTTCACCTGGAACCCGTCCGGGCCCGGCGTCAAGATCGAGGACACCGTCCAGCTCACCGAATCCGGACTGCAGGTCCTTACCGTGGACCCCCGGTGGCCCTCGACGACGGTCAACGGCCTCCAGCGGCCAACCACGCTCCAGCTCTAATCAAACGCTCTCTCACTTAATGCGCCAAAACGCGAAACGCTCTCTCAGTCGAAGCCGGAGTACAGGCAAGCAACTGAGAGAGCGTTTCGGTTAAACCCACATCAACTGAGAGAGCGTTTCCTAGGGGAGGATGAGTTCCCCGTCCACCCGGCGCGGGATGGCGAGCGGGTTGCTTTCGCGCAGGGCCGGGTGCAGGACCGCTTCGGGCGCATCCTGGTAGGCAACCGGACGCTGGAACCGGCGGACCGCCGTCGCACCCACCGAGGTGAAGAGCGAGGTGGTGGCCGGGTAGGGACCGCCGTGCTGCTGTGCCCAGTTGACGGCCACGCCGGTGGGCCAGCCGTCGAAGAGGACGCGGCCGGCCAGGTTGGACAGCTGCTCCACGAGCCCGGACACGTCCTCGCCCGGCTCCGCGTGCACCGTGGCGGTCAGGCTGCCCGGTACCCTGGCCAGGACTGCGGACAGCTCCTCCTGGTCCGTGTATTCGATCAGCATGGTGGTGGGGCCGAAGCACTCCTCCAGCAGTTCCTCCGGGCGCTCAAGAGCCTTCGCCGCGGAGGTGGAGAAGACCACCGGGGCGGCTCCATTGGACACCGCATCCTGGTCCACGCTGCCGCTCACCACGTCAACGCCTTCCACGGAAGCGAAGCTGCGCAGCCCGTCCGGGTACGCCTCGGCGATCCGGGTGGTCAGCATGCCGAGCGCCGGCTTGTCCTTGCTGGCCTCCGCCACTTTCGCGGCGAAGTCCGTTCCAGCCGGAATGAAGACCAGCCCGGGCTTGGTGCAGAACTGGCCGGCGCCAAGGGTGAAGGATCCGGCCAGCCCCTCGGCAAGCTGCGCGGCGCGCTCTGCCAGGGCCCGCTCGGTAACGACGACGGGGTTCAGGCTGCCGAGTTCGCCGTAGAACGGGATGGGCTCGGGGCGGGACGTGGCCAGGTCGAAGAGGGCGCGGCCACCGGGGATGGAGCCGGTGAAGCCGACTGCTTTGATGGCGGGATCCTGTACCAGCGCCGTTCCCACCTCGCGGCCGGCCACCAGGGCGAAGAGGCCTTCCGGCGCTCCTGCGGCAGACAGTGCCTCGGCCATAATTTCGGCTGTCCGCTCCGAGAGGCGCAGGTGGCCCGAGTGGGCCTTGACGATGACGGAGCAGCCCACGGCAAGGGCGGACGCGGTATCTCCGCCGGCTACCGAGAACGCGAACGGGAAATTGGACGCGGAGAACACCGCAACCGGGCCGATGGGCCGCAGGATGCGGCGGAGGTCAGGCTTGGGTGGCGTGGAGTTGGGGTCGGCATGGTCGATCACGGCTTCGAGGTAGGAACCCTCGGTGATCACGCGGGCGAACAGGCGCAGTTGCCCGGTGGTCCGGGCCACTTCGCCCGTAAGACGGGTTGCGCCAAGGCTCGTCTCGGAATCCGCGATCTCCACCAGTTCCGCGGCGTTGGCGTCGAGCGCATCGGCCACGGCCGTCAGCCAGGCGGCACGTTCCGCGTCAGAGGCTGCTGCGGAGATTTTGGCTGCCTCCGTGGCGGCGGCCGTGAGCTCGGACAGGGAAAGAGTTGCAGTTGTCACTTGAGGTACCTGTTCTTCTTGTCTGGATTCATCGAGTCTGCGTTGATCTGCTTCAGCCTGCGTCGTGGAAGCGGAGGCCGAGTCCGGGCTGGTCGGTGAGCGTCAGCCGGCTGTTGCTGAACCGAACCGGCGAAGGGGCGGCCAGGATCCCCAGCTGCTCAAAGGAGGCCTCCTCCACGTCCTCCACCAGCGTGGGCTCCGCGAGCGTGAGCGCCAGCTGGCCGGACAGCTCCGGCAGCAGGTGCGGCATTACCTTGATGCTGTTGGTCCGTGCAAGCTCAACAATGCGACGGAACGGTGTAATCCCACCCACCCGGATGATGTTGGGCTGGATGATGTCCACTGCTTCCGCTTCGATGAAATCGCGGAAGCGGTAGATGGTGTGCAGGTTTTCACCGAGGGCGATCGGCACGGCCGAGTGCTTCCGGAGCCTGCGGTAGGCCCAGAGGTCGTCCGCGCGGATGGGCTCCTCAAGCCACTCAAGGCCAAACCCGGACAGGACGTCCAGGGCTTTGAGCGTAGTGGGCAGGTCCCAGCGCTGGTTGGCGTCGATCATCAGCTTCCGGTCCGGCCCCAGGACGGAGCGGACCGCGGCCACCCGTTCGGCGTCCTCGCGGATGTCCGGCTTGCCCACCTTGATCTTTACTGCCTGGTGCCCGGCGGCAACCCACCGCTCAGTCTGGGCTACGAGCTCCTCGAGGCTGTAGTGCAGGTTTACTCCCGAGCCGTACACCTCCGCGGACTCCTGGCGCTGCCCCAGGAGTCCGGTGACGGACGTGTTGGCACGGGAGGCCCGCAGATCCCAGAGGGCAAGGTCCACCCCGGCCATGGCGATGGTGGTCAATCCCCCGCCGCCGGCTTCATGCAGCCGTTTCCATACCGCGTCCCACACAACCTCCGGGTTGGCGGGCAGCCCGGTGATGAACGGGGCGATGTCGTAGTCCAGCAGGGCCTTAACCGCCTGCGGACCAATGGTGGGCGTCCAGGAGAAACCGTGCCCCGCGCCGCCGTCGTCCGTGTGAATCTCTGTGGCGATCACGTGGTTTTCCGGCGCCTCAACACCCCAGCTGCGGCGCAGCGGTACAGTGATGAGCCGGGTGCTCAGGCCCGTGATGCGCGGTTCCGTGCGGACGGCAACAGTTGCGGGGGCACTCATCAGCGACCAGCCAGCTCGTAGCCCTTGGCGAGGATGGCCTTCAGTTGCACCAGCTGCTCCTCGGTGGGGTCAACCAGCGGCGGGCGCACGGAGCCGACGGGCAGTCCGCCCAGGCGCAGGCCCGCCTTAATCAGCGAGACGCCGAAGCCCGGAGTCTGGTCGCGGAGCCGGACCAGCGGTGCGTAAAAGCCTTCCAGCAGGGCGTTGCGGCGGTCCTCGTCGCCGGCCATGTACGCGTCGTAGTAGGCCTTGGCGATCTCCGGTGCCATCGCGAAGGCGGCCGAGGAGTAGAGCGGGATGCCAAGGCCGCGGTAGGCGCCCTGGGTCAGTTCGGCGGTCAGCAGGCCGTTGAAGAACGCAAAATCCTCCCGTCCGGTGGCACGGACTGCGGATACAATTTCCTGGGCCAGGCCGACGTCGCCCAATCCGTCCTTGAAGCCGACCACCTTGGGGTTGGCAGCCAGCTGCGCCATGGACGTGGCGGTGAACTTGGCGTTGCCGCGGTGGTAAACGATCACCGGCAGGCTGCTGGCGTTGGCCACAGCCTCGATGTACGCCACGAGCCCGTCGGTGGGGCCGGTGACCAGGTACGGCGGCAGCACCAGGAGTGCGTCCGCGCCTGCTTCTTCGGCAGCGCGGGCCGCAGCAATGGCGTGGCCCAGCGGGCCGCCGGCGCCTGCTACTACCGGAACCTTTCCTGCGACAACCTCGACGGCGGCCGTGACCACGGTGCGGACCTCCTCGATGCTGAGGGCGTGGAATTCGCCAGTGCCGCAGGCGGGGAAAACACCGCCGGGGCCGAACGGGAGGCGGGAGCTGATGTGTTCCTTGAGCAGCGCTACGTCAACGGCGCCTTCAGCCGTAAAGGGGGTGACGGGGAAGAACAGTACGCCGTCGAATTTCATGGTGTCTCCTTGGCTCCGCTGCCGGCGGTAACCAGCGCAGAGTTCTCGTCGTTGAGGGTGGGATGGGACTTCAGTTCGGTGCGCCAGCTGCGCGTGGGGTGCCAGCCCAGGAGTTCCTGTGCTTTGGCAATGGAGAAGGCCGGGCTGGTGCCCGCGAGTCCTGCGCTGAGGGCCTCGCTTCCGGGCAGGAACTTGGGCATCAGTTCAGCCAGCGGCGCGGTGGCCAGGGCATCCGCGGCTCCGACGAAGAAGGTTTCCCCGTTGGGGATGGACTGCATCTTCTCCAGCAGCAGGTCCAGGAAGTCCGCCACGTCCCGGGCATCCACGTAGTTGAACAGTGCGGGCGCGGACAGGGCGGGATCGGCCAGCCGTTCGGCGAGCGTGTGGCCCTGCTGCGTCGGTGCGCCTTCCCATTCCTCCGGCGAAATGACAAAGCATGGGCGGAACGCCGCATAGCGGATCTTCTCACCCTGGGCGGCAGCGAAAGTCTGCATCGTCTGCTCTGCGATGAGTTTGGACAGCGCGTACGCGTTCCAGGGCCGCGGCGGGGTCCGCTCGTCCAGCGGGAACGACGGCGGCAGCCAGCCTGCGGGTGAACCGTAGCCCAGCACGGTGGGGCTGCTGGCGGTGACGATCTTCTGCACGCCGACCTCCGTCGCCGCACTGATCACGGCGAAGGCGAGCCGGGTGTTCGTGGCGAAGATGACGTCCTCAGGCGCGCTGAACGGTACCGCTATCGCCGCAAGGTGGATGACGGCGTCGGGCGTGGTTTCCCGGAGGAGGCGCAGCGCCTCACCCGGGGCCAGGAGGTCGGCAGTTTCCTGCACGACGCCGGCGGGCAGCTGTTCAGCGGGGACGGCGTCGCGGTCCACCGAGATGACCTGATGGCCCTTGCCGGCAAGTCCGGCCACAACGCTGCGGCCCAGGCGGCCGGAGCCGCCGGTGACAAATATTGTGCTCATGGTTGTTCCCAGCCCGCGTCAGTTGCCGCGGCGCAGGTCGACGCCGAGGTCCAGGTCCTCGATGCGTACGGGCAGGGAGGACTCGAGGGAGCGGTTGCCGGCGATGCCGACAGAGACGGAACGCAGCCCGTCCAGGTAGCCCGAGGGGCGTCCCAGCGGATCCTCGCCCGGTCCATTGAAGAGGTCCGAGAGGAGCAGTTCGTCACCGCCGCCGTGGCCGCCTTCGCCGTTGACGATCGGCACCTCGTAGGCGGCTTCCCAGTGGCGCTGGACCACGAGGCGTTCGCCGTTGCGGCGAATGGCGTCATCCTCTTCGATGGGGGTCGCGCTCGGGTCCACTACGGTCTTCTTGTCCGTGCTGCTGGTAACGGCAGCGCGTTCCACGACCTCCAGTTCGGCGCGGCCTTCGGTGCCGTTGACCGCTACCCGGTAGCCCTCCCAAGGGCTGTGGGCGTTCAGCGAGTAGCTCAGGCGCGGGCCACCCTGGTACTCCACCACCAGCGCGAGGTTGTCCTCAATGGTGATGCCGCCGGTGAAGACGTCCTGGTCCCGGCGGTAGCCGTCGTAGTGCTCGTTGTCCAGGAAGAGAGCCTTGAGCCGCTCATCTTCCCGCAGGTCGAGGGTGAACGGATCCTTCTCCGCGGTGGCCGGGGCATCGGCGTCGGGCGTTCCACGCTCGGGGCGCGGACCGAGGCCGCGCTCCGCGGCGTTCTTGTCGCCGTAGAACTTGAGTCCGCCGGAGGCGAAGACCCGCTCGGGAACGTCGTCGATCCACCAGTTGACGAGGTCGAAGTGGTGGGAGGCCTTGTGGATCAGCAGGCCGCCGGAGTTCTTCTTTTCGCGGTGCCAGCGGCGGAAGTAGTCCGCGCCGTGGACGGTGTCCAGGACCCAGCTGAAGTCGATGGATGTGACCTTGCCGATCACGCCACTCTGGATGATCTCCTTCAGGGCGCTGTTGCGCGGCGAGTAGCGGTAGTTGAACGTAACCACGACGTTGCGGCCGGTTTCGTGGACAGCCCGGGTGATGCGGCGGCAGCCGTCTGCGTCAATGGTGAGCGGCTTTTCGACGACGACGTCCGCCCCTGCGCGCAGTGCCTCAACAATGTAGTCGGCGTGGGTGTAGTCCGGCGTGGTCACCACCACGCGGTCGATGTTGTTGTCCTGGATGAAAGGGGTGAGGTCTGCAGGATCGAAGGACGCTACAGGCCCAGGTGCGCCCAGTTCCTGGATGAGCTTCTGGTAGAACTCCACGCGGCCGGGGTTGACGTCCGAGAACGCCACCAGTTCGGCGGTGTCTGCGTGCTTGCCGAAGATGGCGCGGATATACATTTCGGAGCGGCCACCGGTGCCGATCAAAGCCATACGGGCTTTGCCGCTCCGTCCTGCAGCACCGGCGGCGGCGGCGGTGTCCGCGGCAGTTGTTGCCGCCTCTGCAGCAGTACTCGACTCGGCTGTGTTGACCATGAGGGGTCCCTTTCGAAAGCTATTACCCGGCCGCAGCGGGCGGCCTCTGACGTTCGACAATCGGTGCACTGCTGCACCTGCCTAAGAAAGCGTTTTCTCAGGTCGCTATTAGATTTGTACCAACCGGAACGGGCATCCGTCAACCACTATCAGCATTGGGAGAAAGCGTTTTCTACTGCTTTCGCTGATGAAGCCGCTCACAGTAGCCCGAAAGTTGTGGGAAAACTTGGGAAAACAGTAGAAATCGCTTTCCCGCGCCGGTATATGCTTTGACTCAAGACACCGCCGGAGAACCGGCTAAACCTGCCGGCGGGCAGCACCACGGCTCAGGGCACGGCCCGCCGCGCTTAGGAAGGGACCACCATGGTCAGGAGATCGGCAACCGGCAGGATCGGGATCGCGGATGTTGCGGTCAAAGCTGGGGTGTCCCATGCGACGGTGTCCCGCGTAATGAACGGCAACTTCACCGTTGACCCGGACATCGCCTCCCGTGTCCGGGCCGCTGCGGCGGAGTTGAAGTACCAGCCCAACCCGGTTGGCCGCAGCCTCGCCCTGGGCAAGACCGACACCATCGGCATCGTGGTGCCGGACCTGGCAAACCCCACGTTCCAGGCAATCCTGCGTGGCCTGAGCCGTGCGGCTGCCCAGGACGGGTACCGCGTCCTGATCGCCGACTCGTTTGAGGTTTCCAGCGAAGAAACTATCCTCGCCGGCGAAGCACGCCGGCGCTGCGACGGCCTGGTCCTGTGCGCTCCGCGCATGAGCGACTCTGAACTGGAAGAAATTGCGCCGTCGCTCCGGCCGCTGGTGCTGATCAACCGCACTACCGCAGCAGCGGATGTACCAAGCCTCGTGGTGGACTACGGCCAAGGGGTGCAGGACCTCGCGGAGCACCTGGTGGATTTGGGCCACACCCGGCTGGCATTCCTGGCAGGCCCACCGCGAAGCGCGTCCAACGGCATGCGGCTCCAGGGCCTGGAAGCATTCAAGGCCGCCCACCCCCACGTGGATGTCCGGATGCTGGAAGGCGGCTCGGACTTCGACACCGGGCATGAAGCCGTGGACGCGGTGCTGGAAAGCGGCGCCACCGGAATTCTTGCCTTCAACGACCTGGTGGCCATGGGCCTCATGAGCGGGCTCCACGAACGCGGCCTCGACGTTCCCGGCGACATCTCGGTAACAGGTTTCGACGACATCCCCTTCGCCCGGTACACCACGCCTGCACTCACCACCGCCGCAGTCCCGATCACAGAACTGGGCGAGCAGGCGTGGCAGCAGCTCCGCGCGCTGATCCGCAAGGAAGACAACGACGCGCCCGGCAGCCGGTACCAGCCGCGCCTCCAGGTCCGGGCCAGCAGCGGCCCGGCCAAGGCTCCCCGCTCAACGGTTCACGGCTAGACCCGCGCTTCACCATCGTTGGGGCCAACTCCGGCCTCGCGGTAGTAGCCCTCGATGTGGGCTGCCACCAGCTTGGCCGCCCGGTCGCCGTCGTTATTGTGAACGGCGGCGAGAATGTCGTGGTGTTCGGTGCGCAGACGGGCTGCAGTGGCATCCCAGTCCGGCAGGTTGGCCGTCAGCCGGGACGCATAGCCGGTGATGGATTCCCGCAACGATCCCATCATCGCACTGACCACCGCATTGCCCGCCGCGTCCGCCAGGGCCAGGTGGAAGCGAACGTCAAGGGCAAGGAACTCATCCACTTCCATCGCTTCGGCATCCATCTTCTCCAGGAGCCGGGAGGCGGTGGCCAGCTCCGCTGAATCAGGTTTGGCATGGGACACCGCCCACGATTCCAGGAGCACACGCGTCTCCACAATGTCGGCAACGGGAAGGTGCTGGGTGGCAACGTGCAGCCGCAAGGCCGAGCCGAGGGCCGCCGTCGGATCCGAAATGACTACCGTCCCTGCCTCGGGGCCGGACCCCACTCCCGCGCGCACAACTCCCATCGCCTCCAGAATCCGGATGGCCTCCCGGACGGAGGTACGGGAGACCTTAAGCTGCTCGGCCAGCGATCGCTCCGCTGGCAGGCGGCCGCCTACTGCCAGCCGTCCCTCGGAAAGCTCGTTCTCAATCCAGGACAGGACAAGCTGATGGGTCTTCATGGGGCAATAGTAGTTGATGTGGTTGGACCACATGCCCTACAGTGTGGTTAGACCACAGAACGGTTTGCCCGAACGGCAGACCTGCCACTGGCCCAACGGAGGACGCCATGACCCACACCATCCAGCCCAACAACCCGGAGACCACACCCGCGCCGGACGCCACGGACGTTCCGGTAACGTCCGCGCCTTTAGCAGCAGCGGCTCCTGCAGGAAAGGCGTCCGCCGTCCCGGCAGCCCTGAAGCGCCGCATTCCCAAATACGCCGACCTGGCTCCCCTGATGCAGTTCAAAAAGCCTGAGTTCAGCAAGGAAGCCCGGCTCAAGCGCGCCAGCACCGTGTGGGAATTGCGCGACATCGCCAAGCGTCGCACCCCGCAGGCGCCTTTTGATTACACGGACGGCGCTGCTGAGGAGGAGATCACCCTCCGCCGCGCCCGCCAGGCCTTCCTGGACATCGAATTCCGTCCCGGCATCCTGCGGAACGTGTCCACTATCGACCTGAGCACCAACATCCTGGGCAAGCCTTCCCGCCTCCCGGTGGGCATCGCCCCCACCGGCTTCACCCGGATGATGCAGTCCGAAGGTGAGTACGCCGGTTCCCAGGCCGCCGAAGCCGCCGGAATCCCCTACACGCTCTCCACCATGGGCACCGCCTCCATCGAGGATGTGGCGGCCGCCGCTCCGAACGGCCGCAACTGGTTCCAGCTGTACCTGTGGACGGACCGCGACCGCTCGCTGGAGCTCATCGAGCGTGCCGCCAAGGCGGGCAACGACACCCTGATGGTCACCGTGGACACCGCAGTGGCCGGCGCCCGCCTCCGCGACGTCCGCAACGGCATGACCATCCCGCCGGCGCTCACCATCAAGACCGTCCTGGACGCTTCCTACCGCCCTGCCTGGTGGTTCAACTTCCTCACCCACGAGCCGCTCACTTTCGCCTCGCTGTCCCGCTACACGGGCACGGTAGCGGACCTGATCAACTCCATGTTCGACCCCACCCTCACCTTCGAGGACCTGGACTGGCTGCGCGAAACCTGGAAGGGCAAGCTGGTGGTCAAGGGGATCCAGACCGCCGAGGACGCCCGCCGGGTGGTTGACCACGGCGCAGACGGTGTGGTCCTCTCCAACCACGGCGGCCGCCAGCTGGACCGCGCACCCATCCCGTTCCACCTGCTCCCCGAGGTCAAGCAGGCGTTCACCGCGGACAATACTGACGCTGCCATCATGCTGGACACCGGCATTATGAGCGGCGCGGACATCGTGGCCGCCCTCGCGCTCGGCGCGGACTTCACCCTGATCGGCCGGGCCTATCTCTACGGCCTGATGGCGGGCGGCCGGGCAGGCGTCGACCGCACCATTCAGATCCTCGAAAAGGACATGGCCCGCACCATGGCCCTGCTGGGCGTCAGCAAGCTCTCCGAGCTGACCCCGGACCACGTGCGCCTGCTGAACAAGTAAGTCCCCGCCCACGTAAGCAGCCTCCATGTCCCTGCTGGACACGGAGGCTGCTTACGTGCTTTAGGGGCTACTTCTTACGGCCGAACTTGGGCAGGTTGGGCAGGTTCGCCAGCAGGTCAGCTGCCTTGGTGGCTGCGCGGCCCACGGTCCGGCCAATCTGCTGGGGCACGCTGTCATCGCTGAGCGGGGCAGTGGTTCCGCCAGGGATGACGACGGCGGGACTCAGGTCAGCGCCATCGGGCGCCAGCACGCCGGCCGAGACAGCCTCTGCCGCCACCGCACCGGCTGTGACATCGCCGCGCCTGGCCGGAGCAGAAGGAGCCGCAGAACCGGCGTCCGGGATGGAGGCGGACGCTGCCGGAGACTCCTGGGCGGGAGCCGCAGCGCCGACGTCGAAGGTCTCAAGCCAACTGGCGATCCCTTCCAGCGGTTTGCGGTTTAGCGCATAGTAGCGCTTTTGGCCCTGCGCCCGCATGCTCACCAGCTGGGCTTCCCGCAGGACTTTCAGGTGCTTGGAGATGGTGGGCTGGCTCGCTGCCAGCTCCTCCACGAGCTCCCCCACGGCCTTGTCTCCGGAACGAAGGGAGGTCAGGATGTCCCGCCGGGTCGATTCCGCAATGACGGCAAATACGTCGTCTGTCACCATGCCTCCAACCCTAGCGACATATGCCCCGAAAGGCATCAACTATTTCGCCGGCCTGGGGCAGAAGGAGGACACATCGATCAGTCGAACCAGGGATCCAGTCCATGCAGTGGAAACACCGCCTTGCGGGTGGCCATCACGGTGCGGTCCACGGCGTCGTTGGGGTCGAACCCCACTTCCCAGGACCGCCACCATAGCTCCACGTCGTCGCCCATCAGTCCGGGCGCTGCCGCCCCGAATTTGTCCTCGACGTACCCCCGCCAGTCCTCCGGGACGGCGGTCCGCAGCGGCACGGGCCTCCCCGCGGCGATGGCAATCAGGTGGCTCCAGGAACGCGGAACCACGTGCAGGACGTTGTACCCGCCGCCACCGGTGGCAAGCCAGCGGTTATCGCAATAGCGGGCGGCGAGATTCCCGACGGCGGTGGCCGCCTCCCGCTGCCCGTCAACGCTGAGGTTGAGGTGCGTGAGCGGATCCGTGCGGTGCGAATCACAGCCGTGTTGGCTGACGATCACCTCGGGCTTGAAGGCTGCCACCAGTTGCGGAACTACCGCGTGGAACGCCCGCAACCAGCCTGCGTCACCCGTCCCCGAAGGCAGCGCGATGTTGACCGCACTTCCCTCAGCATTTGGCCCACCGATCTCGTTGGCGAACCCGGTGCCGGGGAACAGGGTGAGCCCGCTTTCGTGCAGGGATACGGTGAGCACACGGGGATCGTCCCAGAAGATGCTCTCCGTCCCGTCCCCGTGGTGGGCGTCGACGTCGATGTACGCCACCTTGCGGATGCCGCCGTCGAGCAGCTTCTGCACGGCCAGCGCGGCATCGTTGTAGATACAGAACCCGCTCGCTTTCTCACGTGCGGCATGGTGCATGCCTCCGCCGAAGTTCACCGCGTGCAGGGCCGATCCCTCCAGGATCCTCGAAGCGGCCAACAGCGACCCCCCGGCCAGCCGCGCGGCGGCTTCATGCATACCGGCGAACGCAGGATCGTCTTCGGTCCCCAGTCCGCGGGCTTCGTCAGCCGCATAGGGATCCTCACTGACCCTGCGGACCGCAGCCACGAACTCAGCCGAGTGGACTGATCCCAGCTCAGCGTCGGTGGCCACGCCGGGCTCTGCCACTGAAACGTGGGCGAGGTCGAGGAGTCCCAGGCTTCGGGCCAGGCGTGCCGTGAGGTCCATCCGTTCGGGCGCCATGGGGTGGCCCGGACCGAAATTGTATGCGGTCATGTCGGCACCCCACACCACCGTCGTCGGCGGCGCGGGCTGGCTGAGGCCGGGCAGATATGTCATCAATCACAGGCTACCTGAGCCCGCGCCCCTTCCGGCCCGGCCATTACGCCGGCATAAGTGGTTTACTACTGAGGGAAGCAGATTCGACCGAGGACAAGCCACACATGACGCAAAGCCAGTCGAGGCCCCGGAACCCGGCCAGCTGGCATCCCGCGCAGGAGCGGGAGGGCCTCTGGGTTCTGACGCGGCTCCGCGACTTCATTGACGAGATTGCCAACACCTCGCCGGCCCGGCTTGCGCTGAGTGCGTTTGCCGCCGTGTGCCTCGTGTTCACGTTCCTGCTGTCCCTGCCCATCTCCTCCGCCACCGGTACTGTCACGCCACCCCACCAGGCCCTGTTCACAGCCGTGTCCGCGGTCTGTGTCACAGGCCTGACGGTGGTTTCTACGGCCGTGCACTGGTCCTTCTTCGGCCAGCTGGTCATCCTGGTTGGCGTCTTCATCGGCGGCCTTGGCACCCTGACGCTGGCGTCACTGCTGGCGCTGATGGTCAGCAAACGCCTCGGTGTCCGCGGAAAAATTATCGCAGCGGAATCGATGAACAACGCTGGCCGGCTTGGCGAGGTGGGTACCCTGCTGCGGATCGTCATCACCACGTCGGTGGTCATCGAAGGAATCCTTGCGCTGGCCCTTATCCCGCGGTTCCTGACCCTGGGCGAGCCCTTCTGGCAATCCGTCTGGCACGGCATCTTCTATTCCATCTCGTCCTTCAACAACGCCGGCTTCACCCCGCACTCGGACGGTATCGTGCCCTATGAGACCGACCTCTGGATCCTCGTCCCCCTGATGCTGGGCGTCTTCCTGGGCAGCCTCGGATTTCCCGTGGTGATGGTCCTGCAGCAAAACGGGCTGAACTGGAAAAAATGGAACCTGCACACCAAGCTCACCATCCAGGTCTCCTTGATCCTGCTGGTGGCCGGCACGTTCCTATGGGGGCTGATGGAGTGGGATAACACCCGGACGATCGGGGGGATGGATTTCGGCGACAAGATCACGCATGCCCTTTTCGCCTCCGTCATGACGCGGTCCGGCGGATTCAACCTGGTGGACCAGAACCAGATGGAGTCCACCACCATGCTCCTGACGGACGCGCTGATGTTCGCCGGCGGCGGGTCAGCCTCGACGGCGGGCGGCATCAAAGTGACAACCATCGCCGTGATGTTCCTGGCAATCATCGCCGAGGCGCGGGGCGATGCCGACGTCAAGGTCTACGGCAGGACCATTCCCCAAGGCAGCATGAGGGTGGCTATTTCGGTGATTGTCGCCGGCGCCACCCTGGTGTCCGTGTCCGCCTTCCTCCTGCTCCACATCAGCGGTGCTTCGCTTGACCGGGTGCTGTTCGAAACCATCTCGGCTTTTGCCACGGTCGGGCTGAGTACCAACCTCAGTGCCGAGCTGCCGCCGTCGGGCGTTTATGTCCTCAGCGCCCTGATGTTTGCCGGCCGCGTGGGCACCGTGACCCTCGCCGCCGCACTGGCCCTGCGCCAGCGCAGCCAGCTGTACCACTACCCCGAAGAGAGGCCCATCATTGGCTAGTTCCCCAGACGCCCCCCGGCGCCCCGCACACAACGCCCCGGTGCTGGTCATCGGGCTGGGCCGCTTCGGTTCCTCCACCGCCGAGCAGTTGGTCAAGCAAGGCCGGGAAGTGCTCGCGATCGAACGGGACCGGACCCTGGTGCAGAAGTGGGCGCCGCTCCTGACGCACGTTGTCGAGGCGGACGCCACCAACATCGACGCACTCCGCCAGCTGGGCGCGCAGGAGTTCAGCTCCGCCGTCGTGGGCGTTGGCACGTCCATCGAGTCCTCGGTGCTGATCACCGTGAACCTGGTGGACCTTGGCATTGAGCATCTGTGGGTGAAGGCCATTACGCCCTCCCACGGCAAAATCCTTACCCGCATCGGCGCCAACCACGTGATCTACCCTGAGGCCGACGCTGGCGTCCGGGCTGCCCACCTGGTGTCCGGGCGCATGCTGGACTTCATCGAGTTCGACGACGATTTCGCCATCGTGAAGATGTACCCGCCGCGCGAAACAGTCGGGTTCACCCTCGACGAGTCCAAGGTCCGGTCCAAGTACGGCGTAACGATTGTGGGCGTCAAGTCACCCGGGGAGGACTTCACCTACGCGCGGCCGGAAACCAAAGTGTCCTCCCGCGACATGCTCATCGTGTCCGGGCACGTGGACCTGCTGGAACGCTTCGCGGCCCGGCCGTAGTCCCCGGCCGCACCTTAACCCAGCTGCTTGGTTATCTCCGCGGCCCTGTCCGCTGCTGCGCGCGCTCCGGCGGCGATGATGGACGGGATGCCTCGCTCGTCGAAGGTTGCGATGGCCCGTTCCGTGGTGCCGTTGGGGCTGGTCACCGCTTTGCGCAACGCCGAAGGATCAGCGCCGGGCTCGGCGAGCATAAACCCGGCGCCGGCCACGGTTTCGCGGGCCAGGAGCAGGGACAGCTCCGCGTCCAGGCCCAGCTCCTCCCCTGCGGCGGCCATGGCCTCGGCAAGGTAGAAGGCGTAAGCGGGGCCTGAGCCGCTGATGGCCGAGAGGGCGTCCACCTGTCCTTCCGGCACCTCGACGACGGTTCCGGCGCCCTGCAGGATGTCCTTGACCTTTTGCAGCTGTTCCGGGGTGCAGTTGGTGCCCGGAGAAACTGACACAACGCCCCGTCCCAGCTTGGCAGGAGTGTTGGGCATGCTGCGGATCACCGGCTGGCCGGCGGGCAGGGCGGCTTCAAGCTGGGCAATGGAAACAGCGGCGGCCACACTCACCACCACGGTGTCACGAGCCAAAGAACCGCTGATCTCGCGTGCGAGGTCGGTGATGCCAACGGGCTTTACTCCCAGGATCACGACGCCGGAACCCTTGGTTGCCTGCTTGTTGTTATCCGGCTCCTCCTCACCGGCGATCGCGGTGATGCCGTGATAGCGCTCGGCGAGTTCCGCGGCACGCTCCGCGCGCCGTACGGTGGCCACGACGTCGGCCGGATCCGTGCCGGCTTCCAGCAGGCCGCCGAGGATGGCTTCGTTCATGGACCCACAGCCAAGGAATGCGATTCGGTTGCTCATGGCTCCATCATTGCAGTTTGGTCCTGCCGGCGCAGAAACCGCTTGGCAAATTTCCCCTGAACGGGAACTCCCTGTTACGCGTTCACAGGTGGCTCACATGTCCAGTGCAGGTCCCTCACAAGTTGCGCCCCTACTGTAGTTATTACCTCATTGAGGGTGCGAGTGATGCGGCAGGCATGGGGATGTCTGCCAGGGCACCGGTGGCTGGCAACAGGTTTTCCCCCATTTTCCTGTTGCCGGTCCCGGTGCTTCCGCGTTTAACCGCTTGTCCTAGACGGACGCCTCCACGGGCTGCGGGGCCGCAACATGCGCGGCGGGCTCCAGCGGACCGGAGAACACCAACTGGTCGAGGCGCCGGAGGATCAGTCCCTCACGGAGAGCCCACGGACAGATCGTGATTTTCTTGAACTTGAAAAGCTCCAAAGCCGTCTCAGCGACGAGCGCCCCGGCAAGCAGCTGGTGGGCCCGCGCCTCCGAAACGGCCGGCAAGTGGAGCCGGTCCTCGGCTTTCATCGCGGAGATCCGCTGGGCCCAGACCCCGAGATCCGAGCCGCGCAGCTCACGCTTGACGTAGGGGCCCGCCGCGCTGGGAGCGGCACCGGCAATCCGGGCGAGGGAGCGGAAGGTCTTGGAGGTTCCGGCGACGACATTGGCCCGGCCCAGCCCGTCGAACTCGCGCACCGCAGGCTTAAGCGTGGCACGGATATAGCGCCGCAGTTCCTTTACGCTCTTGGCCGAGGGTGGGTCCTCGGCCAGCCAGTCCCGAGTGAGCCTGCTGGCTCCCAGCGGCACCGAGGTGGCGGCCTCCGGCAGTTCGTCCTGGCCGAACGCCATCTCGAAGGAGCCGCCGCCGATGTCCAGGTTCAGGATGGGTCCGGCACCCCAGCCGTGCCAGCGACGGACCGCGAAAAAGGTCATGGACGCCTCTTCGCTGCCTGTGAGTTCCTGCAGCGTGACGGTGGTTTCGTGCTTAACGCGGGCCAGGACCTCGGGGCCGTTGGTTGCCTCGCGGATGGCGGAGGTACAAAAAGCAAGGAGGTCCTCGGCATTGTGCCGGGCGGCGAACTCCCAGGCCTCCAGCACAAATTCGGTGAGCTCGTGCTGGCCGGCGTCGCTGATGCTGCCGTCCGGCTCCAGGTACTGGACCAGGGACAGCGGCCGTTTGTGCGATGCAAAGGGCACTGGCCGCGCGCCGGGATGGGCATCCACCAGGAGGAGGTGGACAGTGTTGGACCCGATATCGAGGACGCCTAGCCGCATGCTGCCATTATTGCCCGGCCCGGTCCTTCTGATCCAACTGGCACGTCACATCAGACGGGCACGGGGAGAAAGTCAGATCCCGGTCGGATCAGCCGGAGCACCGTCGGGAAGCTCGTCGGCACGCTTGAAGTCGCGCTTGATGTTGGCAACGCCTTCGGGGTTGATCTCGAAACCGTAGGCCGCGCCCGGATTAATGACCATGCCCAGCTCATCACCGATGTTGGCGATAATGGCTGCACCCTGGGTGCCCAGGACGTTGGGGGCTGCTTCCAGGTACTGCTGGTCAACGCGGCTCGGATGAGAGAAGACAGCCAGGACGGGGTCGCCGTCGGCATTGGCCAGAACGAGCGGCTCCACCTGGGAATCCTCGCCCTCGATGCCGTCCGAGCTGACGATGTAAACCTCGCTGTTCAGGAAGGACAGGATGACGTCCACGGGGCTGGCGTCAGGCTGTCCGCCCTTGGCGAGCTTCTCCTCGAGGTCGTTGAGCGGCTGGAGATCCGTGTGCGCGGGCTGTTCAGTCATATACCTACTCGACCACGTTGTGGTGGCCCGCGCAAACGGTCTTCCGATTACTTCTTCGCCGTGGCCTTCTTCTTGGCCGGAGCCTTGCGGGCGGTGGCGGTGCGCTTCACCGGGCCCTTGGCGCGCTTCTCGGCGAGGAGCTCAACAGCCTGTTCACGCGTGAGCTCCTCCAAGGAGGTGGCCCGCGGAACGGTGATGTTGGTGATGCCGTCGGTGATGTAGGGACCGAAGCGGCCTTCCTTCACCACAATGTTCTTCTCCGACACCGGATCCGGCCCGAACTCCGCGAGCGGCGGCACGGCGGCGCGGGCACCGCGCTGCTTGGGCTGGGAGTAGATTTCCAGCGCCTGCTCCAGCGTGATGGTGAAGATCTCCTCCTCGGAGCCAATCGACCGGGAGTCGGTGCCCTTCTTCAAGTACGGACCGAACCGGCCGTTCTGCACGGTGATGAGGTTGCCTTCGGCGTCCTCACCGAGCACGCGGGGCAGGCTCATCAGCTGCAGCGCCTCATCGAGGGTCATGGACTCCACAGTCATCGACTTGAAGAGCGAACCAGTGCGCGGCTTGGCCTTCACCGGCTTCTTGGGCGGCTTGGGCTTGCCGTTCTTGTAGTACTCCACTGGCTGGTTGGCGATTTGTTCCTCGGTCATCTCGGGGATGATTTCGGTGACATAGGCGCCGTAGCGGCCGTTCTTGGCAACAATGGTGTGCCCGGTGTGCGGATCAGTGCCCAGGACGCGTTCTTCCGGTGCAGCGGTCTCCATCAGCTCAATGGCCTTGGCCGCCGTCAATTCGTCCGGTGCGAGGTCCTCCGGCACGTTGGCACGCGCCGACTCCACGATCTCCCCGGTCTTCGGGTCAACGGTGGCCGCGGAACTTTCCAGGTACGGGCCAAATTTGCCAACCCGGAGCGTGATCTCGTCCGTGATGGGAATTGAGTTGATCTCCCGCGCGTCGATCTCGCCCAAATTGTTGACGATGCTGAGCAGGCCCGGATCGGAGTCTTCGCCAAAGTAGAAGTGTTTGAGCCAGGAAGCGCCTACGGCCTGGCCGTTGGCGATCTTGTCCAGGTCGCCTTCCATGTCCGCCGTGAACTCGTAATCAACGTAGTCGCTGAAGTGCTGCTCCAACAGGCGGATCACGGAGAAGGCGATCCAGCTCGGGACCAGGGCAGAGCCTTGCTTCCGGACGTAGCCGCGGTCCTGGATGGTGGAGATGGTGGACGCGTACGTGGACGGGCGGCCGATGCCCTTTTTCTCCAGTTCCGCCGTCAATGACGCTTCCGTGTAACGCGGCGGGGGCGAGGTCTCGTGGCCCACTGCGATGATCTCGGAAGCGGCGAGGGCGTCCCCCTTGGCCACATTGGGGAGGCGGCGGGCTTCGTCGGATTCGTCGTCGCCGCGGGTCTCGTCCTTGCCTTCCTCGTAGGCTGCCAGGAAGCCGGGGAAAGTGATGACGGTACCGGACGCGGAGAACTCAGCGTCCCGCCCGTCGGAGGCAACGGCACCCAGGCGGATGGTCGCCGTCGACCCCTTGGCGTCACCCATCTGCGAGGCGACGGTGCGCTTCCAGATCAGTTCGTAGAGCCGGAATTCGTCACCCGAGAGCTGCTTCGCCACCTGCGCGGGAGTGCGGAAGGAGTCACCGGCAGGACGGATGGCCTCGTGTGCCTCCTGCGCGTTGGCTGCCTTGCCGGTATACACGCGCGGGGATTGCGGGATGTACTCGGGACCGTACAGCTCCGAGGCCTGGCGCCGGGCAGCGGTCACGGCTTCGTCGCTCAACGCGGACGAGTCCGTACGCATATAGGTGATGTAGCCGTTTTCGTACAGCCGCTGGGCCACCTGCATGGTGCTCTTTGAGGAGAACCGCAGTTTGCGGCCCGCTT
Source organism: Arthrobacter sp. Hb9-2 (assembly GCF_059091165.1). Classification (NCBI taxonomy): domain Bacteria; kingdom Bacillati; phylum Actinomycetota; class Actinomycetes; order Micrococcales; family Micrococcaceae; genus Arthrobacter; species Arthrobacter sp. Hb9-2. Next base: position 28,656 of record NZ_JBNHGJ010000024.1, read on the forward strand.
CCTGCTGCAGCGTTGAAGTGGTGAAGGGCGCAGCCGGACGCCTGGTATAGGGCTTGGTGTCAACAGAGCGGACGCGGAAGTCCGCGTCCTGCAGCCCCGCCGCCAGGGAGGTCGCCAGCTCCTCGTTGAGGTGGGCAACGTTCTTTGACGTCAGTACGCCGTCGTCGTTGAAGTCCCGGCCGCTGGCTACCTTGGCACCGTCGACGGCGGCGAGCTTGGCTTTAAAGGAACCCGCGTCGGCGCCGAACTGGCCCGTGAGGTCCCAGTAGGAGGCGGCCTTGAAGGCCATGCGTTCGCGTTCGCGGTCAACCACCATGCGGGTAACCACCGACTGCACGCGGCCTGCGGACAGGCCACGGGCCACCTTGCGCCACAGCACCGGGGAAATTTCGTAGCCGTAGAGGCGGTCCAGGACACGGCGGGTTTCCTGGGCGTCCACCAGGGCCGAATCAACATCACGCAGGTTGCCCATGGCGCGCTGGATGGCTTCCTTGGTGATTTCGCCGAAGGTCATCCGATACACCGGCACCTTGGGTTTGAGCACTTCCAGCAGGTGCCACGCGATGGCCTCGCCCTCGCGGTCCCCATCGGTTGCGAGATAAAGTTCGTCGGCATCCTTGAGCGCAGCCTTGAGCTCGGTTACCTTTTTCTTCTTGTCCGCGGACACCACGTAGTAGGGCTTGAAGTCATGGTCAATGTCGACGGCGAACTTGCCTACCGAGGTTTTCTTCAGTTCGGCAGGAAGTTCCGACGGCTGCGGCAGGTCGCGGATGTGACCAATGGAGGCCTCTACGATGAAGCCCTCGCCCAGGTACTTGGCGATGGTCTTGCTCTTGGCCGGAGACTCCACAATCACGAGTTTCTTGCCGGTTTTGGCCTTGCTTGGCACGGTGCTCCTACAGAAAAAGGTTGCTCGGGCAGATGCGCCCATACTGGCCTAGTTCACCATATTTTGGAGAATTGTGCGCATCCATGTGGAAAAGACGGGGGTTCTGCGGAATGCTTTTCGCGCCTCAGTCTGCGGCCGGGATCAGGAAGCCGTCCCGGACCAGGTTGGCCACGTCGGTGAGCAAACCGCTCCGGAACGAGCCGGCGTCGAACCCTTCCTCCCCGGTTCCTTGGACATCCGCACCGCCGCCCAGCAGGGCCTCCAGCGCACCGGCAATCTGGCCTGCGGACAGGTCGCCGTCGCAGGCGGAAATAAACCCGGCGAGTTCGGTGCTGAGGAGGTTGGTCCGGCGCAGGCCCGCACCTTGGCGGAGCAGGATCACCCCGGGGTGTTCGGCGCCGGGCCGCTGGTGGCGTTCCTCGGTGACGTCGTCGGCCACCAGCAGGTGCGCTTCGCTGATGTTGTTCGCTGCGAGCCAGTCCTGGCGTTCCAGGGCGGCGCCGAGGTGGGGGCCGATGGGCTGTTCGATGGGGTAGGTGATTTCCTCGAACCGGCTAAAGGCAGCCTGCCCGGGTGAAAGGGGCCGGCGCAGCAGCACCATTCCGAAACCGATACCCGCCACGTTCCGGGACTCGAAGTCTGCAAGGTAGGCCTCGTAGGCATCACGGTAGTGCCGCCGGTCACGGCCCTCGGACGCGTCGCGCAGCCATGTTTCGGCGTACTCCTCCGGGCCCACCATCTCCCGCTGGATGAACCAGGCGTCCACGCCCCCGGGCACCCAGCCCTGGGGGCGTTCGTGCCAGGCAGCACCGGCCGGCACCTCCCAGTTTCCGAGCATTTGTGCAGTACCGCCGGGAGCCAGCACGGCCGGTAGCCCGGCCACGAGGGCCGCCACGATTTCATCGCCCGGGAGGCCGCCGTCGCGGTACGTGAACTGCCCGGACGACTCCTCCCCCGTACTCCGCGGAGTGATAACGAAGGGCGGGTTGGAGACCACCAGGCCGAAATCCTCGCCGGCGACGGGCTCCAGGAGCGAGCCAAGGCGCAGACTTACCCTGTCCTCCAGCCGGGCCGGGTCCACCGACAGCGCCTCTGCGTTAAGCAGGATGTTGAACCGCGTAAAGGCCAGGGCCCGTTCCGAAATGTCCGTGGCCGTCACGTGCTCGCAGTGGTGCAGCAGGTGGAATGCCTGGACGCCGCAGCCCGTTCCCAGGTCCAGCGCACGCTTGGTGTGCCGCCGGAACGTTGTTTGCACCAGGGTGGTGGAGGCCTGGCCGATGCCCAGGACGTGGTCGTGCCGCAGCACCCCTTCCTGCTGATGTGCCGCGAGGTCGCTGGCCACCCACAGTTCGGCGCCGCCGCTGCCGTCCTCGTTTGCGTCCCAGCCGTACGGCCGCAGATCGGCTTTAGCCGCCAGGAGGGAGCCGCCGAGAGCGGGCTCCACCAGCCCCAGCTTCTGCAGGCCCTCGGCACGGATGCCCGGCAGGGCGGCGTCGAGCGTTTCGCCGGGCTGCGGCTCGGCGAGCAGCCATAAGCGGACGACGGCGGCGAGCGCCTTCGCGCCTTCGTCCCGCCGCTCCGCGCGCTCGGCGGCCAGCAGGGCGGGGATGATCTGGTCACGGTTCAGCGCTGTGTAGGCCGATTCGCCCAGAAGCCCGGCGACGCCGTCGAGCGTGTAATCCACCTGGCGCAGGTCCGCGGCAAGCACCGTGAGGAGATCCTGGAGGTCGCTGCGGGGAGCGTCGGGGATGTTACCGGCGGTGAACTCATATGGGGATTTAAGCACCGCCCAAGTTTAGTCCGGCGCCGGCTGCCGGAAACCGGGACGGGTGCCGGACGGGGTAGCGTTGAGGTATGCCGACACCGCCTCCCATCCTTTTGCGCGCCCGGAAACAGCCTGTCAACCCAGGGCACCGCCGCCTTTCTGCGTGGGCACTCGCGGGTATCGTGGCTGCGGCCCTGGCGGGGTGTTCGCCCGTGGTCTCGATCGAGAACGCGGACGTTCCCGGATGGCGCGCCACTGCACTGCCAACAGCCCCCGGCACCCTGATCGAAGACGCCGGCAAGATCCTCAACCGGGACCGCATTGTCCAGGAGGCGCGTGACATCCCTGCCGGCCGCTACACCCTGACGGCGACGTGCGAGGGCGGGGGCAAGGCCTTTTTTGCGGTGTCATTGGACCGGGAGCCTGTGGTGGACGCCGGAGCGGCGTGCAATGGCAGCAGGGAGATCACCAGGATCGCTCTGCCGCGGTCCGGGACCCTCGAAATCAGCACGTCCAGTGTGGACGCGCCCCTTATCTACGCCTATCAATTGACGCCGGCCGAATAGGTATGGCCCGCAGCGGCGCGCGGGCTTAAAGTCGGACTATGCCCAGTGTGCGGACCACCTCCGCGCCTTCCCCGGGGCGGACAGCCCGGGCGCCGCGGACGCGGAACCCAGTGGCCGCCGTCGTCCTCGGGCTTGTGCTGGCGGCAGGACCGGCGCTCAGCGGCTGTGAATACACGTACGACGACGGCCGGAGCTGGGGCGATACTGCCGAGCCTGCGGAGACTGTGGCCCCTGCGCCTATATTCACAAGGGATCCCTTGCAGCGCGAGCCCGTCAGTGAGGCCGAGCTTGAAGCGTGGGTGGCCCGGACCCTTCCCGATACCGGCCACCCCGTGGTCCATGCCGCGGCCGGACTGCTGGCCATGGGCGAGGTGCGGACCGAAACCACTGCCGTAATGCCAACGGGCACCTACGCACTGGCCCTCACGTGCCGAAGCCAGCGGCGGGTGACTTTCACGGTCCGGAGCGATTCACTCACCTTGGTGGAGCTGGGGCTGCGCTGCGGGGTCAACCGTGAAAACGTCATTTATCTCTCCGCCGAAACTGCCTTGAACATCACGGTGGAGGCCAGGACTTCTGCCAACTACGCCTATCGCGTGCGGCGGCTGTGACTCTTTCTGGCGGACTTAGGCCGGCTTAGGCTGCACAGCCGCCGTCGTCAGGCCGCGCAGCCTTCAGGGCAGCGGAGGGTTTCCGGGTTAGATGCGCACTCCGAGCAGTACAGGGTGAGGGTGCGGCAGCTGGGGTTGGAACAGTTTTCGAACTTGCTGGTGGGGGCGGCGCAGCGGGTGCATTGCCCGATGGTTTTGGCGTCCTCACTAAACTCGAGGTGCATGCGCTTGTCGAACACGTACAGCGAGCCTTCCCACAGTCCCTGGTCCTTAAACGTTTCGCCGTACCGGACGATGCCGCCGTCCAGCTGGTACACCTCTTTGAAGCCGCGGTTAACCATCAGGCTGGAGAGCACTTCACAGCGGATGCCGCCGGTGCAGTAGGTGACCACCGGCTTGTCCTTCAGGGAGTCGTACTTACCGGATTCCAGCTCCTTGATGAAATCGTGGGTGGTGGCAACATCGGGGACGACGGCGTCCTTGAACCGGCCGATCTGGGCTTCGAAGGCGTTCCGGCCGTCGAAGAAAACAACCTCCTCGCCGCCCTGCTTCTTGGCGTCAACCAGTTCGTGTAGCTCTTCGGGCTTGAGGTGGGTACCCCCACCCACCACGCCGTTGGCGTTCACCTTGAGTTCACCGGGCGCGCCGAAGGAGACGATCTCGTCGCGCACCTTGACGCTCAGCCGCGGGAAGTCCTCGGCGCCGCCGTCGGACCATTTGACGTCGATACCGTGGAATCCCTTGTATTCGCGGGTGGTCTTGACGTACTGCTTAACTGCGCCAATCTCGCCGCCCACTGTGGCGTTGATGCCGTCCTTGGAAATGAGGATGCGGCCGATCAGTCCCAGCTTCTCGCACAGGGCACGCTGCCAAAGCCGCACCGCATCAGGATCTGCGATGGGGGTAAAGCCGTAAAAGAGCACAATTCGGTTCAAAGCCACGTATTTAAGGGTAACGGCTCGAATTCCGGCAGCCTGCCTGTCAGGCCCACAGCCCTCCCTCATCCCGGCGCATCACAATTGCATAAGCACCATGCTTCAGCCGCGCCTACCCCTGTTGCTTGTGAGCGGGCTGGAATAGTCTCATCCCATGAGCCCGGAAACCATGGTTAACGACATCACTGGCCTTCTCGAAGTATGGGTGGCCGGCTGGGCAGGCTGTCGCGGGTACCGGACATCCTCTGAAGGCCGCTTCCCCGCCGCGCTCCGCGCTGACACCAGCGGGGAATGGGAGTTTTTTGCGTCCGAGCCCACGGATGGGGAGTTTGCGGCTTTGGCTGCGAAGACGGCGGAAGTGCCGGCGCGGGTCCTGACGATCCTGACCAACGACCTCGCCCGGTACTCGGCCCTGGCCCGGCAGCATGGGCTGAACGTCACTTCCGACTCCCAAGCCATGATGATCGTGGATATGGAAACCCAGGACGCCGAGGATCCCTGGCTTTCCGACGATGACTTGGCGCTCACAACCTCCTCGCAGGACGGTGTGCACTACGCGGTTGTCCGGTCCGGGGAGGCTGTGGCTGCCAGCGGCCGCGTCTATGTTGTGGGCGATACCGCGGTGTTCGACAAGATCATCACCGAACCGGCCTTCCAACGGCGTGGACTGGGAAGTTTCATCATGCGGGCCTTGGCGGCGCAGGCTTTTGAACATGACGTGCAAAGCGGCCTGCTGCTGGCATCCCTGGACGGCCAGAAGCTTTATTCCCACCTGGGCTGGACCACCGTCTCCCGCGTGCTGATGCTTTCGGCATCCCACGACGGGTCCGATCTGTCCCTGAGCTAGTCCGCAGTTCCGGGCCGCTTGCCGGGTTTACCCCGAGGGCGAACCGGGCCCGCTCATTTGTTGCGGAGTGAAAGAATATTGGGGTGAACCCCCATGACTCCCTGATTCCCTTGCTGGGCCGCGGCCCGGACCCGGAACAGCTGCGTCATGTCCGCACCATCCCCGCCCGTGAAGCCGTGCATGAGCCGTGGCCCGAATGGGTTCACCCCGATCTGGTGGCCGCCTATGGTTCGCTCGGTGTCCACCAGCCCTACCGCCATCAGGTTGAAGCGACGAACATTGCCCAGGGCGGGGAGCATGTTGTGGTTGCTACCGGCACCGCCTCCGGGAAGTCGCTCGCCTATCAACTGCCGGCGCTGGACGCCATCCACCGCTCTGAACTGCGGGTTCTTGCCGACCCCGGAAAGATTCACGACGACGGAGCGGTCACCCTGTACCTGTCCCCCACAAAGGCCCTTGCGGCCGACCAGTTGAACGCCATCAGGGCCCTCAAACTGCCCACCGTGCGGGCGGAAACCTACGACGGCGACACCGACCCGGCGTCCCGCCGCTGGATCCGCGACCACGCCAATTTCATCCTGGCGAACCCGGACATGCTGCACTTTGGCATCCTTCCCAACCACGCCTGGTGGGCGGGGTTTTTCCGCCGCCTCCGCTACGTGATCATTGACGAGGCCCACAGCTACCGCGGTGTTTTCGGCTCGCATGTAGCCAACCTGATGCGGCGACTCCGCCGGATCTGCGCGTACTACGGTGCCGGCTCTGCTTTCCCTGAGCCTGTCTTCATCGCTGCCTCGGCAACCGCATCCGACCCCGATATCTCCTTCGCCCGGCTCATCGGTGCACCCGTCCGGGCGGTGTCGGAGGATGGCTCACCTCATGGTTCGACCACGGTGGCTTTCTGGGAGCCTGCGCTGACCGAGCTTAAGGGTGAGAACGGTGCCAGGGAGCGGCGTACCGCTGTCGTGGAAACCGCGGACCTGCTGGCTAACCTGGTGTCAGCGCAGGTCCGCACCATAGCCTTCATCAAGTCCCGGCGCGGCGCGGAGACCATCTCGTCCATCACCAAACGCCTCCTGGACGAGGTCGATCCAAGTTTGCCGCAGCGTGTAGCTGCCTACCGTTCCGGCTATCTTCCCGAGGAACGGCGGGCAGTGGAGAAGGCGCTGCGCTCGGGCAGGCTCCTGGGTGTTTCAAGCACCTCCGCCCTGGAGCTGGGCATCGACATCTCCGGGTTGGACGCCGTCCTGGTGGCCGGCTGGCCAGGCACCAGGGCTTCGCTTTTCCAGCAGATTGGGCGGGCCGGCCGGGCGGGGCAGGACGCCATCGCGGCGTTTGTGGCCAGTGACGATCCGCTGGACACGTTCCTGGTGAACCATCCGGAAGCGATCTTCGATGTCTCGGTGGAAGCTACCGTCTTCGACCCGTCGAACCCGTACGTACTCGGTCCGCATCTCTGCGCGGCAGCGGCCGAACTTCCGCTCGGTGTCGGCGAACTTGACCTGTTTGGGAGCACCGCAGAGATGCTGTTGGACCGCCTGGTGGCCCAAGGCTATCTTCGCCGGCGGCCCGCGGGCTGGTTCTGGACCCATTCCCAGAGCGCCGCGGCATTGGTGAACCTGCGGGCTGACGGGGGTGGGCCGGTAAGCATTGTCGATGCTGATACTGGCTCCCTCCTCGGAACAATGGACTCTCCCCAGACCCACTACCAGGCGCACACCGGCGCCGTTTACATTCACCAGGGCGACAGCTACGTGGTGGAGGACCTCAACGAGGACGACCGCTGCGTGGTGGTCCGCCGGGCCAATCCCGACTACTACACCACGGCGCGGGATGTGACGCAGATCGAGGTACTGGAAACCCAGCGCACAGCCACCTGGGGTGATGTTTCCCTGCATTTCGGCGACGTGAAGGTCACGACGCAGGTGGTCTCCTTTCAACGCAAGGCCCTGATTTCCAATGAGATCCTCGGCGAGGAACCGCTTGATCTTGGCGCCAGAGACCTGTTCACCAAGGCCGTGTGGTTCGTCGTGGATAACCGGTCCCTCACCGCCGCCGGGCTGATCGAGGCCCAGTTCCCGGGTGCCCTGCATGCCGCGGAACACGCTGCAATCGGCCTGCTTCCCCTGGTGGCCTCCAGCGACCGGTGGGATATCGGTGGCGTCTCCACTGCTCTGCATGCCGACACCGGGGTGCCCACCATTTTTGTGTATGACGGGCACCCTGGCGGGGCCGGCTTCGCCGAACGCGGATTCGATAAGGCGAAGGTGTGGCTGGCCGCGACGCGGGACGCCATCAGTGCCTGTGAATGCGAATCTGGCTGCCCCTCCTGTGTCCAGTCACCCAAGTGCGGTAACAAGAACAACCCGCTCGACAAGGCAGCGGCGGTCACCCTGCTCGATGTCCTGCTCAAGGACGCCACCGAGGCCAGCGGCATGAGCGTGGACGTCCAGCGCTGACGGGTCACCGGGGTTCCTTCTAAGGGGAGGTCCGGCGTTTGGGAATCGGGCGCCAAGGGAGAAGTCGCACGCTACGGCGGAGGTCCTGCCCGGGCATGGCCGGTAGCTGCACCCAAAATGGTTCTCCCCGTCAGCTCGGTGTGAACCTCAAGCGTGTGCCCCTCCCCCTCCGAGCAGCTAAGCACCGAGGCACCATGCCGGGCAGCTACCTCCGCAGCGAGCGTGCATGATTCCCCGTCCGTGATGCCGCGCAGGGCGTCGGCGCCGGCGAGAGCAGCAAGATCAGCGGCGGCGGCTGCCCTGCTGGCCATCACAGCCGACTGGCCCAGGAGCAGCAGCAGTGCCATGGCCATCATCACCACCAGGGCCAGTCCCGCGGCCAGCACGGTCCCGGACCCTCGTTCCCGGCTGTCCGTGCCGTGCTTCATCTTCACGCTGAAGCCCATCACCCGGCGCCATCAGCCAGCCGCACATGCAGCTGCCCGTTAGCCCTGCCGCCGTGGGCGCCCCAGTGGTCCGGCCGGTGCGGCCGGTGCGGCATTGCGGATGCCGTTTCACTGCGCGTCGAAGCGCGGGCAGTGAGCGTCCAGGGAATCGACGCCCCCAGCGGGCCGCCTACCCGATCCGTGACGGTCACACTCAGCCACTCCCCCTCTGCTGCGATAACCGTGGAGGCCGACGCACCCGAGAGGGTCCGGACGATCCTTTCCACTTCGGCGGAATCGTCACCGCGGGCCAATGCCCGGGCGCCGGCCCGTGCTCCCTCTTCCAAACGCAGCTGGGTAACACCGGCCGCCGCACCTGCAAGGAGCATTGCCAGCAACAGCAGGACCGCAGGCAGCGTCACGGCGAATTCCGCGGTGACTGCACCGCAGGACCCTGCCACGTGTCCGCCTTGGCTACGGCAGCGATCCCATAGCGGGCAGTACCGGGCGACTCCCGAAAATGGCCACGGACCCCTCCGGTTGCCTGGACCCGGAGGCAACCGGAGGCGCCACGCGTCCGGTGCACAGGTCATGGCAATGCCAGTGCCGTGCGGATCAGGTTCAGCAGGAACCCCCGTACTTCCTCGCTGCGAAGGATCAAGACCAACAGCCCTGCAAAGCCGACGGCTGCGAGAGTCGCGATGGCGTACTCAGCGGTGGCCATGCCAGCTTCCGACCCCATGAGGCGGCGCACGCCAGAACCGTGACGCGGAAGAGTTGCTCCAGGGTAAAGCTCCACGACGTTGGCCGGCAATCCAGCGGCGCCAGCGCCGCGGGAATACGCGGCCTGGCGGCCGTTCAGGCGTCGTTTGGGGTTCGCTCGGGATGCGGCGAGTGCTGCGGCTCCGGCGGCGTAGTGGCGGTCCTGGTTGATGGACATGGGCTGTTTCCTTTCTCTGGGCCGGCAGGGCTGCCGGCTTCTTCGACTCTTCCGGGCCCGGCTGCAACCGCTAAGGCCTGGGCTGGTGTAAGTGGAAAAGTCAGGTCTGTTCCCCCTGTGGAGGGAAAGAGCGTGTCTTTGTGCTGCCGGCCGGCACCCTTGTGCCGGCTAGGATCCGGACGGCACCAGGGCAAGCAGGACGGGTACCACGCCCAGGCAAATGAAGGCCGGAAGTGAACACAGGCCCAGCGGGACCACCAGCTTCACGCCCAGCGAGGCCGCCCGCTTCTCAGCAGCACGAAACCTTTCGCGGCGGAGCCTGGCAGCCTGCGCATAGAGGATGGCGGAGGACGGCGCCCCCGTGAGTGCCGCGAACCCCAGCGCGTCCCGCAGCTCCAGGATTTCGGGAAGCCGGACTGCTGAGCTGCGCCACGCCGTTTCCCAGTCCGCTCCAATTGCGAGCGCCGAAACAACCGGCCGGAGAGACGCCCTGTACTCGGTGGAAGCACAGGCCGACACCAGTTCGAGGGAACGCCCAATCCCGGACCCGGCATCCAGCATGGCTGCCACCAGTTCGAGCATCATTGCGGTGTCCCTCAGGCCATCGGAACCGGCCCGGTTCCGCGGCCGTCCCTCCGCAGCCGGCGGATCGCTTCCCGAAACGTGGTGGCCGGCCGATGGCAGGTTGATGAGCCGCTTGCGTGCACTGCCCTTGCCAGGACACAGGAGCCACGCCGCCGAGGCCATGGCAAGGAAGATCGAAATTGCCAGAACAGTAGATTCGGTCATGGCACTCCAGCACCGGCCGCTGCTGCCACCAGCTTGGCGGACCACACCCTGCCCGCCACGGTCAGCGCAATCCCGGCCGCCAGGGCTGCGAGCCCCAGCGGAGTTCCCAGCAGTGTGGCCAGCGGGTCCACGCCAAGGGCGATTCCCAAGCCCAGTCCCATGAGCGGAAGCCAGGTCAACAGAGTGACCGTGGCCCTGGGTCCGGCGAGCGCTGTCTGGCGGGCGGCGTCGGCGTCGTCCTCCACTTCGAGCTGCGCCGCGAACCTGGTGAGTACGTCGGCCAGGGGGCAGCCACTTGCTTCTGCGATGTCGAAGCAGGCGGCCAGTTCCGACCAGATCCGGAGTTCCCTGTCGGGCCGCGAAAAGGCTCCAGATAAGGAGCGGCGGATGGCCTCCGATACCGGCGTTCCGGTGCTGGCAGCCGTGCGGGCTGCAGCCAGTACCACGGCCGAGCCACCGCTCAGGCCGCTCGCCCGCAGCCCTGCGGTTTCTCCCTGCGCCCGGCCGGACGGTGACCATGGCCGGGCCCCGGAACCAAGGCCGGACGCAGTCAAGGCTGCGGCCCCCGGTTCCGCGGCAGTGCCATAGACAAACCACAGCTCGTCCCACAGCCGGGCCGGAGTTCGCCCGCCTTTAAGCAGGGCAGCCAGTTGCTGAACCACAAGAGTCATGGGCACTGCGGAACCATATATTGCCGCTCCCCTGGCGCCGGGCCTGAGCCACCGGAACCGGCGGCCCGAGCGACTGCCTGTTGCTGAGGGAGCAAGACTGCCGGCTGCGCGGCGCAGCCTCGCTGGCGCGCCGCGGGGCGGGCGAAGAATCAATAACGCAGCCAGCACCAGAGCTGCTGCAAGGTAAACGGTCACAGGGTGTTCCCCGGCTCCAGTCCAAGCCGGCCGGCGAGGGCGGGCCATGCCGGACCTGGAACGGCGGCGCCCCCTGGTGCCTCCAGGGCGGACAGCACGTGAAGACCGGTGGGGCCGCCGGCAATGACTCCAATACACGTCACTTCCCTGCCGCGGCTGGTCCTTTCGACGTGGATCACCACGTCCAAGGCACTGGCCGCCTGAAGCTGAACACCTTCCGGGCTTAACCCGGCGAGCGCACCCAGTGCCGTGAGCCGGGCGGGCACCGCAGAAGCGGTATTCGCGTGGATGGTTCCGCCCCCGCCGCTGTGGCCGGTGTTCATGGCTGTCAGTAATTCGCGTACCTCGGCGCCTCGGCACTCCCCGACCACCAGCCGGTCAGGCCGCATGCGCAGGGCCTGCCGGACAAGCTCGCCCAAGCTCACTTCCCCGCCGCCTTCAAGGTTTCCGTGCCGGGATTCGAGGGAGACCACATGCGGATGGACGGGGTTCAGTTCCAAAGCATCCTCAATCAGGACCAGCCGCTCCTCCGGGGCACAGAGACCGAGCAAGGTGGACAGCAGGGTTGTCTTGCCGGAACCTGTGGCGCCACTGATCAGAAAGCTCAGCTTGAGTTCCAGCACCTTTCCCAGCACTTCCTTCACGAGGGAGCCGAACATGCCGGCAGCCTGCAACTCGTCCAAGGTGAAGACCCGCTCGCGGCGGATCCTGATGCTGAGCAGCGTTCCCGCCGTGGACACCGGCGGCAGCACGGCATGGACGCGGTAGCCGCCCGGCAGCCGCACATCCACGCAAGGTGAACCGTCGTCCAGGCGGCGCCCTCCTGCGGCCACCAGCCTGCAGGCAAGTGCCCGCAGCTGTGTCTCTTCGGCGAAAGCCACGGCCGCGCGTTCAATGCCCCGGCCGCGGTCCACCCAGACGGAATCCGGTGCATTGACGAAGATATCCGTAACCGCCGGATCCCGGGTGAGCTCCTGCAGCGGTCCCAGCCCGTTCAGCTCCGCGCTGATGCGCTCCACCGCCGCAAGCGACCCCGCCGTGCCCAGCAACTTGCCGGTAGCCTGAACGGCGGCTGCCACCCGGGACGGCGTCACTGCCCCCGCGTCAGCCATCATGGACTCACGGACCGATTCCAGTAGTCCTGAGTCCACTGGAAGGCGGGCATCCCGGCGTGGATCACGGCGCTGGCTTTCAATGTTTCGGGTACGCCGCCGCAGTCCGTCCACCGGTCCCGCTCCATGCGGAGAAGGCTGCTGCCTCATCCCAGCTCGCCTGCGGGCAAGTCATCCCCGAGGGAATCGAGCACGGAGGCAGCAAAATGCCGGACGTTCCGCCGCCTGCCCAAGTCCAGGAGGCGGCCGGACTCCATGGCCGCACTGACACCGCGAAGCTCAGGAACGCGTCCCTGCACGGGAAGCCCGATGGCCTCGGAAATGAGGGATCCGTCCAGTGCCGCCCCTGGCCTGCCCCGCACCAGAAGCGCAGCTTCAATCGGCGGAAACTCCTGAAGCAGGCGTACGGCTGCGACAGCAGCCTTCAGCTGCGCGGGAACCACCATCATGATGCGGTCGCAGTCCCACGCATAGGACTGCAACGGACCGGTTCCCCTGCCAATGTCCACCACCACCAGCTCATACCCCCGGCGAGCGGCATCCAGCACCCCAGTGGTGGTAGCCGCTGCTACCGGAACAGGTTGTTCCCGGCTGGCGGGCCAGGACAGGAACGAGAATCCCCCCGAGACCGGAAGCGAGTCAGAAAGCTGGCCGGGATCGATGCTGCCACGGGCTTCAGAAAGATCAGGCCAACGGAGGCCCGGTGTCTCTTCCGCAGCGATGGCAAGTTCCAGCCCGCCGCCCCACGGATCGCCGTCAACGAGCAGTACCCGGGCACCCATGCCGGCGGCCGCCTGGGCTATCCAGATGGCCGCGGTGGTGGCTCCGGCCCCGCCGCACCCGCCGGTGAGGCCCAGGATGAGTCCGCCAGGGCCCGGAGACCGGGAGCGGCTCAGGTGATCCGCGAGCCAGGCAGCGGCATCCGGCAGCACGGCCACCCTCTCCGCGCCGAGGGCTGCAGCCAGGTGCCACAGGCTGTCACCTTCACCATCCAGTCCCACGAGGACGGCTGGTGCCCGCCGCCGGGGCGGCAGTTCACGGATATCACTCCCCACCAGAACTGCCGCTGCGCCGTCCCAGTACCTGCCGCCCTCAAGTGCATCGGCTACCACGCGAAGTTGGGCCCCCGCGGCGGCGACAATGCGCTCCACTTCGGCCCGCAGGAAGGCGGAGGAGGTGACCAGCAGCACCTCTTCCGCACCGTCGGGCAGCCACGCGCCTCCGCTCCCGCCCGGATCCCCGCCGTGAGCCACCCCATCCGGCGGTGCCCCCGGGAACACATCAGCGATCCGCCCGAACGAGGGCGCAGACCGGCCGGGATCAACGTGGGACGGGGTCAGCTGGTGCCTGCTCATGCAGCCACTGTCCCGCCACGAACCGGAGGGGATAAGGGCAGCGAGTCCGTATGTGAACAACGCCGGTTCCACCCGCCCTGTGCAGGAAGAGTCGCCCGGCATAAGGACCGTCGAAGACAAGGCAGAATTGGACCATGTACCTCCTGCTAGCCGCCCACCCCCAGGGCGCGGTCCTGCAGGAACTCACACAGGCCGGCAGCCCCCATCCGTCCAACCCGGAACCCTCGCCTGTCAGCCTAAGTGAACTGGCCGCCGTCGTCCGTGATCTTGAACGCCGGCCGCGGGGCGGGCAGCCGCCACGCTGGATCTGGCACCGGACCCAGGACTGGTACCCGTCCCTGCTGGCGTCCGGGGTGGAACTGGACCGGTGCTATGACCTGCATCTGTGCGGAAATATTCTTGCGCACTCGCAGTTCGCCGCCCACAGTGACTACGCCTTGAACTCGGACAAGGTGACGCTCGATGACCCGCAGCAGCCGCCCCGGGCCCTCCAGCCGCCTACGCCGTCACCGGAACAGGACGCGCTTTTCGACGATCCGGACACCGGCTTCAGCCCCCGGCACACCCTTGAGGACCTTCGGGAGGAATACGCCGCGCAGCAGGTGGCCCTGGCGTCGGTCAGCCCCGAGGAGAACCGGCGCAACCGGCTGCAGCTTCTTCTGGCCGCCGAATCCGCCAGCGCCATGATCGCCGCTGAAATGCAGCATGCCGGGGTCCCCTGGCGGGAGGACCTGCACGAGGAGATCCTGGCCGATTATCTCGGCCCCCGCCCGCCCGCGGGCCACCGGCCGGCAAAACTGGAGGCGTTGAACCTTGAACTGCGCGGCATATTGAACGCGCCCACGCTGAACCCGGATTCCCCGCAGGACCTGATGCGTGCCCTGCACCGAAACGGGATCGAGGTGAAAAGCACCCGGCAGTGGGAGCTGAAGGAATCGAAGCACCCGGCCATCGCCCCGCTCCTGGCATACAAGAAACTGTCGCGCCTGCACGCGGCCAACGGGTGGGCCTGGCTTGATGCGTGGGTGGCCGGCGGCCGGTTCCGCCCCGAATATGTGGTGGGCGGCGTCGTTTCGGGCCGCTGGGCATCAAGGGGCGGCGGCGCCCTGCAGATTCCGCGCCAGATCCGCGGCGCCGTCCACGCCGACCCCGGGTACAAACTGATCGTCGCGGACGCCTCCCAGCTTGAGCCCCGTGTGCTGGTTGCCTTGGCAAAGGACTCGACCATGGCCGAGGCCGCCCGGGACAAGGACCTCTACGCAGGCATTGCCGCGAAGGGGTTCGGTGGCGACCGCGCCAAAGCGAAAATGGCGCTGCTGGGAGCCATGTACGGAGCCACCTCCGGTGAGGCAGGGCGGCTTATGCCACAGCTCGCCAAAACGTATCCCCGGGCTGTGGACTTCGTGGAACGGGCCGCCCGCGCCGGTGAGTCCGGCGGAACGGTCAGCACCCGGCTGGGCCGCAGCAGCCCGCCGCCGTCGGACCGGTGGTTCCAGAGCCAGCGCTCTTCGTCGGCCGAGGAGCAGCGCCGGGCGGAATCGATTGCACGTTCCAGAGGGCGTTTTACGCGCAACTTCGTGGTCCAGGGCTCGGCGGCGGACTGGGCTGCGTGCTGGCTCGCGGAATTACGACGGCGGCTGCGCACCTTGCACGCGGAAGGTTCCGGCCGGGCGGAACTCGTCTTCTTCCTCCACGACGAGGTGATGGTCCATGCGCCGGAGCACTTGGTCGATGCCGGCATCAGGGCGATCGAGGACGCCGCCAACGCCGCCAAGGAACTGCTGTTCGGACCTATCCCCGTGGAGTTCCCGGTGAGCGTCGCAGTGGTCGATTCGTACGACCACGCAAAGTAGGACCTCCTCCCGGATGCTTCCCAAAGAGGGCCCGCACCGCGACATTCGTCGAGAAATGTAACCTACCCGGCAGTAGCTCGCCGGGCTGCGGTGACGCGGGTTACAGTCTTGTGGTGACTGAAACAGATCGGTCCAAAGGTTGATGCAACGACGCACACCAAGGGGAGGTCCGGCATATGGCGGGCAGGTTTGAAATACATCGGGTAGGGGACGAGTCGTACCGGCTTAGGCTGACGGACGCGGACGGCAACATCGTTGCCGTTTCACCAAACTTCAAGTCCCTCAACACCTTAGTTGAGGGCATCAACGCCATGCGGGAGAATGCGGCCACCGGCATCGTGGTGGATCTCCGCCAGAAGCAGGCCTGACCGCTTGGGACGAGAGAAACCAGCCGGAGCCAAGGACGCCCGGCGAGGTAAATGCCGGCGAGTGGAAGCCACGCAAACAGAAGTCAGACACCCATCGGATGGACCCGGTCCCGGTCCCACGGCACAGCCCACCCGAGTTGCTCAAAGAGTCCGTTCAGGACTATTCCCGTAAATCCCCAAACCACCACACCGTTGACGGTGAACGCGGGGCTGTCGAAAGTACGGCCGGCGCGGTGGACCGTGGCCATGACCCTGTTGTCCGGGTCCAGCAGGTCCCGGACGGGGACCCGGAACACCTGGGCGGACTCGGCATAGTCCACCACCCGGATGGGCGATGGCGACCGCCACCACCCGAGCACCGGCGTGACGAGGAAGTTGCTGTGCGCGAGGCCGAGCTCCTGAAGGGTGCCCAGGACTTCAACGCCGTCCGAGTCCAGACCCGTTTCTTCCTCCGCTTCGCGTAAGGCCGCCTCTACTGGCGTTTCCCGGGCGTCAATGCTGCCGCCCGGGAAAGCCACCTGCCCGGGATGGGATCCCAGCGTGTGCGCGCGCTCCAGCAGTAGGACATCAAGGTCTGCCGGTGCCAGCGGCTTCCCGGACACAGCCGGAACGTCATCCAGCGCACCGAAGAGCATCAGCACCGCCGCCTTGCGCGCCCGTTTCGCGTCCACGGTGAGGGTTGCCCACAGGGGGTCAGGGGAGGCAGCCGATCCCGCCTCCGCCCTGCGCGCCAACTCCATCAGGTCCTCGCGGGCGCTCACGGTCTCCTCTTTTGGGATGCCATCCTGATTTCGGCTGCCCTGTGCGTTTCAGCCTGCAGTTGTGCCAGCAGGGCTTCGCTGCCCGGAGCGAGTTCGTACTTCAGCAGCTTGGCCGCCTTGACCGGATCTGTTTCGCCTAAACCGTAACTGGGGCACCAGTTGGCGACGGGGCACGCCCCGCACGCTGGCTTCCGGGAGTGGCACACGCGCCGCCCGTGGAACACCACCCGGTGGGACAGCATGGTCCAGTCCCGCTTCTCGAAAAGCTCGGCGACGTCGTACTCGATCTGGACCGGGTCCTCCGACTGGGTCCAGCCGAATCTGCGGGCGAGGCGGCCAAAGTGGGTATCAACCGTGATGCCGGGGATTCCGAAGGCGTTGCCCAGCACCACGTTGGCAGTCTTGCGTCCCACGCCGGGCAATGTCACCAGGTCCTCCAGCCGCCCCGGGACAACGCCGTTGTACTCGTCCACTAATTTGGTGCACAGGGCGATGAGGCTGCGCGTCTTGGCCCGGAAGAACCCGGTGGGCTTGATGATGTCCTCGATCGCTGCCGGATCCGCCTCTGCCATGGAACGCGGGTCCGGATAGCGGCCAAACAGCAGCGGGGTGATCTGGTTGACGGTGACGTCGGTGGTTTGCGCCGACAGAACGGTGGCCACCAGCAGTTCAAACGGGTTGCGGAAATCGAGCTCCGCATGGGCATAGGGGTATTTCTCCGCCAAAGCCCTGTTGATGCGCCTCGCCCGGCGCTTCAGCCCAAGCAAGGACTCCTGGGACACCACGGGCATGCCCGTAGCCTGGCCGGCGGGTACTGCCGACCCGCCGGCCTTGGAAGCCCGGGGTGAGGCCATGCGTTAGCCGCGCTCGATATTGCTGAGGTCGCGCAGCACGCCCAGCCGCCCGTCGGTGTGCTGGACCAGGAACTCATGCCCGCGGTCCTCGAGGGCAAGCACCCAGCCGCCCGGCTCAATGACGAAGGCAGGCGCCCCGGTACGGGGATCGAATGCGGTCCGGTGCTGGGCCACAGCAAACCAAAAAGCCTCGTGGATGGGCTGTTCCTCTGATTCCTCCGGCCGGCTGGCCGGGTCCACTGTTGCCCCGATGGGCTCCTCGGCCCGGACCTGCTGATGCACGGCCGTCGCTGCGGGCGGCTCCCAGGTACCCCGGGCCGCAGAACCAGCGGGGGCATCGCCGTCATGATGCGCCAGGGCGGAGGAGCCGTTGGCTCCGCCACCCCTCACGGGCACATCTCCGAACTGCGTCTCCTCGGCGGCGGGCGCAGAGGCAGGGCGTACGACGTCGGCTGCCTGGGTGGGCGGGCCGGCATCACCTTCCGGAGCACGCTCGGAAACTTCAGGGGCGGTGGAGACGGGGCCGTTCGCTGCGGGCCCACCGGCCGCAGTAACGCCGGCGGTTGGGACAGCAGCAGTGGCGGGTGAAGGGGACGCAGCTGCCGAGGGAACCGCGGCTGTCGCCGGCGGCTGGTAAGAGGCTCCGGTCTGGACTGCGGAAGATCCGGCCCCGGCACCGCCAAACAGCTTGCCGCCGGCAGCGCCGAGCAACTTCCCGACCCCGGGCTTGGAAGCGGAAGCGGACTCCGGGCCGCGGGAGTCTGCCGTGTCCGACCCGGCCTTCGGCGGTTTGGGCGCCCGCGGCTTCCGTACGGGAACGGCAGCCTCACGGGCCACCACATGGGCGGGGATTTCCGCACGGTCCTGGAAATCCGGGGAGATGTAAGGAAGGAACCGGCCCAGGACGGTCACGGCGAAAAGCACTACCGCGCCGATCAGGCCCACCATGAGGCTGGGAACGTAGGCTCCTGCCACGGACAGGAAGAAGAAGGCAACAGCGAACGACGCCACCACGGACGCGAACTGGTCGATGGACAGCGAGCCGATCCTGATCTTCGTACCCGGTGCCAGCCTCCGCGCGGCGAAGAGTGCGCTCACCGCCAAGGGCAGGACGATACCCAGCCCCAGGAAGAAGAGGTTGTTCAGGTTCCAGAGGTTGTAGCGACCGCCGAACATGGGAAGCAACGAAGCGACAAACAGGATGACGGTACCGGCAAACACTGCCAGGTCCCGGATGGTGAACGGACCGAGCACGGCCTCATTGCCATTCCGGCCCTTGACTCCGGTGGCGGCCTCCGGGCCTGCACCGGGGGCCGAAGCGGTGGCGGGCCCCGAGCCTGCCTCTGTGTCGGGGCCGGTTTTCTGGCCGAAGCTCTGCTGGTTCATTCTGTTCTCCTTAGCGTGGCGGCACCGGGGCTGTGGCCCGAAACCGTGCCGTCGTACGGCGGTTCCGTCCTTTCCAGGCTCTTGCCAAGCCCGGGAAGGACGGTCCGCAGTGAAGTCACAATCCCATCTCAGCCTAGTCAACAGCCTTACTGATCACTAGCTGGCCATGCCGCCGGGCAGCCGCCGGGGACTGCGCGTGGAACCATTCATCGCTTAATAAATGCCGTTCGCGGGCTGGTCTGTGACACCGCACACATCCGCTGCCCCCACGCATTAGTCTTGATTCCGGAACAGCTCTTTGCGGAAGACCCGTGGGCAGCCGGTGCCCGACGTCGTGCAGGCGGCGGAGCCCGGCCGGCAGCGGATCTCCGCGCAGCAAAGATCGATCAATGATGAGGTTCACATGTCCCAGGACACTCCAAGCTCCACCGCCACTGCGCCCTCAGGCTCCGGGCAGGGCGGCCAGCAGGGCGATGCCTTTGAAAACCTGCTGCACGAAACCAGGGCGTTTCCACCGTCCCCGGAGTTCGCCGCTGACGCCGTGGCCACCGCCGCGGAGTATGAAGAGGCTGCTGCTGACCGGCCGGCTTTCTGGGCCCGGCAGGCGCGGGAGTTGCTGACCTGGAGCAAGGACTTTGACCAGGCGCTTGACTGGTCCAACCCGCCGTTCGCGAAGTGGTTCGTGGGCGGGGAAGTCAACGCCGCCTACAACGCACTGGACCGGCACGTGGAGAATGGTCGCGGTGACCGCGTGGCCATCTACTTCGAGGGCGAACCCGGCGACACCCGCACGTACACCTACGCCCAGCTGACGGAAGAGGTGAAGAAGACAGCAAATGCTTTCGAGTCCCTCGGCGTGGTCAAGGGTGACCGGGTGGCGGTGTACCTGCCGATGATCCCGGAGGCCGTCATCACGCTGCTCGCCTGCGCCCGGATCGGCGCAGTGCACTCGGTGGTGTTCGGCGGCTTCTCCGCCGACGCGCTGCGCTCCAGGATCGAGGACGCCGAGGCCAAACTCGTGGTAACCGCGGACGGCACGTACCGCCGCGGCAAGCCCAGCGCCCTGAAGACCGCTGTTGATGAGGCCCTCGCTAAGGACGGCCATACGGTGCAGAACGTGGTGGTGGTCAAGCGCAACGGCCAGGACGTGGACTGGCATGAGGGCCGGGACCACTGGTGGGGGGACACCGTGGACGCCGCCTCCACCGAGCACACCGCGGTTGGCCACGACTCCGAACACCCGCTGTTCATCCTCTACACGTCCGGCACCACCGGCAGGCCCAAGGGCATCCTGCACACCACCGGCGGGTACCTTACCCAGACCGCGTACACGCACAAGGCAGTGTTCGACCTGCACCCGGACACGGACGTGTACTGGTGCACGGCCGACGTCGGTTGGGTCACCGGCCACTCGTACGTCACCTACGCCCCGCTCATTAACGGCGCCACCCAGGTGATGTACGAGGGCACCCCGGATTCCCCGCACCAGGGCCGCTGGTGGGAGATCGTGGAAAAGTACAAGGTGTCCATCCTCTACACCGCCCCCACCGCGATCAGGACGTTCATGAAGTGGGGCCGGGAAATACCGGACAAGTACGACCTGTCCTCCCTCCGCGTCCTCGGCTCCGTGGGCGAGCCCATCAACCCTGAGGCCTGGATGTGGTACCGGAAGGTCATCGGCGGGGACCGGACCCCCATCGTGGACACCTGGTGGCAGACCGAAACCGGTGCGCAGATGATCGCCCCGCTGCCCGGCGTCACCGCGACCAAGCCCGGCTCCGCCCAGGTGCCGCTGCCCGGCATCGCCGTGGACGTGGTGGACGAGATGGGCGAATCCGTACCCGACGGACACGGCGGCTTCCTGGTAATCCGCGAACCGTGGCCGGCAATGCTGCGCGGCATCTGGGGCGACCCGGAACGGTACAAGGACACCTACTGGTCCCGCTTCGAAAACATGTACTTCGCCGGGGACGGCGCCAAGAAGGACGAAGACGGCGACATCTGGCTCCTGGGCCGCGTGGATGACGTCATGAACGTCTCCGGGCACCGGCTCTCCACCACGGAAATCGAATCGGCCCTGGTCTCCCACCCCGCCGTGGCTGAAGCCGCCGTCGTGGGTGCAGCGGACGAGACCACCGGCCAGGCCGTCGTCGCGTTCGTCATCCTCCGCGGCGACGCAGTGGACTCCGGAGATGAGATCGTCCAGGAACTCCGGAACCACGTTGGCAAGGAGATCGGTCCCATCGCCAAGCCCAAGAACATCCTGGTGGTCCCGGAACTGCCCAAGACCCGGTCCGGCAAGATCATGCGGCGCCTGCTCAAGGACGTCGCCGAAGGCCGCGACCCAGGCGACGCCACCACCCTCTCAGACCCGACAATCATGCAGCAGATCGCGGCGTCACTCAGGAAATAAAGGGAGAGGATTGGCGGTCATCCTCCGAGGAATGTGCAGTCGCTGGTTCCAGGCCGGCGCTTGCAGCTGATGGGTGGGAGTTATCCGGACGCGTGCGTCAGAGGCGAGGGACGAGCCAGCACGCGGAGGATGACTCCCACCCATCAGCGTGGTGGGCACCCTAGACTGAGAGCAGCCCCGCCCCCTGCCCGAAGGAACCGCCCAGATGCTCGCCGTCGCACGCCACCAGGCTATTTTGGACGCTCTTCAGCGGGAACGGGTTGTCCGGGTCTCGGATCTTGCCCACCAACTGGGGGTGTCCCTCATGACAGTGCGGCGCGACATCGAAGTACTGGAGGAAGGCGGCCGCCTCGAGCGTATCCACGGCGGCGCGAAGATTCCGGGCGACACCAGTACCCATGAGCCTGGCTTCGACCTCAAGTCCACCCAACTGACTGCCGAGAAACGGGCCATTGCGGTGGCGGCTGCCGGGCTGGTGCAGGAAGGCATGGCCGTGGGCCTCAGTGCGGGAACCACCACCTGGGCGCTGGCCAAGGAACTCACCAACGGGCCCCGGATCACTGTTGTCACCAACTCGGTGCGCATTGCCGACCTGTTCCATCACGGCGCCTCCGCCGGTTCCGCCCGCTTCGCCTCCACGGTGATCCTGATCGGCGGCGAGCGCACGCCGTCGGACGCTTTGGTGGGCCCCATCGCCACAGCGGCGCTGAAGCAGCTGCACCTGGACGTGCTGTTCCTAGGCGTTCATGGCATGGATGCCGCAGCCGGGTTCACCACACCGAACCTGTTGGAAGCCGAGACGGACCGCGCGTTCGTGGCAGCCGCGCGCAAAACCGTAGTGTTGGCCGACCACACCAAATGGGGACTGCTGGGCATCAGTTCCATCGCCTCGTTAGAGGAAGTGGACGAGGTCATCAGCGATCCCGGCCTTGGATCCGAGGCACAGCGCATCCTCCAGGAGCGGGTGGGCCGGCTGCGGCTCGCCGCCCTCGAGTAGCACGCCCTTTAGTAGCAGCCGCTACGTGCAGCCGCAGGATTGCCTGACATGCAGGGTGGTGTCGAAAATCCGGTGCCGGGGTTTCTCCCCACGGCTGGCTCCCACCAGCGCCGCTACCGCTGCCTCCGCCATCACGGCAACCGGCTGTTCCACCGTGGTCAACGGAGGCCATGAGTATTCGGACTCGGCGGAACCGTCAAAGGATGCCACTGCGATATCCCGCGGAACGTCCAATCCTGCTTCATGGACCGCCCGCAACAGGCCGATAGCCTGCATATCCGATGTGGCGAAAATTGCTGTGGGCCGGTTCACCGACGCCAGCAGCCGCTGGCCGGCAACATAACCGCCGGGCCGGTTAAATGCGCTGTACACAATCGGCCCCTCCGGCAGGCCCGCTTCCTGCAAGGCTTCCCGCCAGCCCACCTCACGGCCGTCAGTGGTGCCGGAGACGTTGGTACCCATGGCCAGGCCGATGTTTTTGTGTCCATGGCCAATCAGGTGCTCCACAGCGATCCGGGCGCCGGCTGCCAGATCCACGCCAATGCTGTTGAAGCCGGGCGCATCCCGTTCTTGGTTCAGCAGGACCGAAGGGATGTCTGCCGTTTCCAGGACCTCCAGGTCGGGTTCAAAAAGGACACTGGCCAGCAGCACCCCGTCCACCTGCCGGGCGGCAAGGTTGCGGATGTTGCGCCGCTCCTTCGCCAGGTTTCCGTCGGAGTTGCTGAGCACCAGGGCGTACCCCAGGGCTGCCGCAGCATCCTCCACGGCGTGCGAGAACAGCGAAAAGAAGGGGTTGGAGATATCCGGGACCACAAGCCCCAGCGTTTCACTGGAGCCCAGCTTTAGCGCGCGTGCCGCCGCGTTGGGGCGGTAGCCCAGGACGCGGATGGCGTCCTGAACCTTGGCTTCGGTGGCCGGTGCCACCTTCTTGGGCCCGCCGTTGACAACGTAGCTGACGACGGCGGTGCTGACGCCGGCGTATCTCGCCACGTCCTTGCGGGTCACCGGGCCGCCTCGGGCAGCCTGCACGGCCGGAGTAGTCATGCTGTCCATGTTAGGTACAGGTACCCGGCGCATCGCCGAAGTCACGGATGGGAAGCCGTGCGCCGCCCTGGAGGGCCGACTGGTGGGCCACGATCCCCGGGAGGGTAAAGCGGGCGGCCACCCAGGCGTTCACGGGAGGAACGGTGCCGTTGTTGACGGCGGTCACGAAGTCGTCCACGAGGAAGTGGTGGCTTCCTTCATGGCCGTTGGGTGCGCCGCGGAACTCCTCCGGAAGCCGCTCGGGATCATGAACCGGGGCCAGGCCGGAAACGAAGGCGTCCCTTAGTTCAACTGCCACGTTGGCCAGGGAAGGATCATCCAGGGACATGCTGGGATGGGTTTCCAGCTGCTCCGAAATGTCGTGGACGTTCGCTTTGTCCTGCCAGACGGTGACTTTCGCCAGCTGTTCGAAGCTTCCCTCGGTCCCGAAGAACCGGAACCGGGCTTCGCGGATGTGTGAGGGGTAGCCCACGCGGCGCATCTCGTTGGTGCGCATCACGCCGCCGTCGTTCAGTTCAAACAATGCCGTGGCGTTGGAGAAGTCGTTTCCGAACATGCTGACGTCCCTGTCGAAGACACCGTCATTGCGGTCATCCTTGACCCCGACGCAGCTGACGCTGACGGCATGGGCGGGAACCGCACCCAGTACTCCGCCCACGGCATGGGTGGGATACAGCATGGGCGGGTAGCTGGCGGTTTCCTTCCAGCGGTCACCTCCGCTGTACTGGTACGCCTCGTAGAAGCCCAGGTCCATGTCGTGGACGTAATCGCCCTCGGTATAGAAGATCCGGCCGAACTTTCCGGCGGCATGCTGCTTTCGCGCGTACACCGTGGCCGGGTTGTAGTAGCTGGTCTCCCCCATCATGTACACCAGGCCGGTGTCCCGGACAGCTTCGATGATGCTGGCAATTTCCTCCTCGGAGATTGCCATGGGGACAGCCGAGTAGACGTGCTTGCCGGCGCGGAGCGCCTGCTCCACCAAGGGTCCGTGCGTCCAGCGTTGGGTGAAGATGGCCACGGCGTCGACGTCGGAGGCAAGCAGGTCTTCAAAGCTCGCCTTCGATCCGGCCAGGTGATAGCGGTCCACTGCCTCCGTAGCGCGTTCCGGCACGTCGTCCGCCACATACACGGCGCTCACGCCGGGGTGCAGATTGAAGAGGTGGGCGAACTGGCTGCCGAATTGGCCAGCGCCTACTACGCCGATTGAGAACGTCATTGTCTGCCTTCCGTGGAGGTAAGGAGGGGTCGCCGGGCAAGCGCTGTCCCTCAAGAGGCCAGTGTTGCAGCACAATCTACTCGAGTCAACAGCGCAATCGGAGGGAGGAAGTTCACACCTGCTGCTAGAGAAAAATTTCTTGCTACCCCCTTTCTACTCGTGTAGATTCCTTTCCAGTTGTTACCCCCATCACAGTCAGGAAAGGGTCGAAGATGACCACCCTTGCCAAACACTCGAGATCCGCTTCGCCCGCTTCGGCGTCCTCCCCCAGGCCGCAGGGCAGCCACCGCCGTTTCGGCGACCTTAAGATCGCACTGCTTTTCATTGCCCCGGCAATGATCGGGTTCATCGTTTTCTACGTCGTTCCGACCATCCGGGGCCTGTACCTCAGCTTCACGGAGTACAGCATCCTCGGTGAACCGGAATGGATCGGCCTGGACAACTACACGGCGATCGCCAAGGACCCGCTGTTCTGGAATTCCCTGGCTGTCACCGGGCAGTACGTCTTCATCAACATCGTCGTCCAGACTGCCTTGGCCCTGGGCCTGGCCCTGCTGATGCACAAGGTCGCGAAGTCCACCCTTATCCGCGGCGCCCTCCTGCTGCCCTGGATGATGTCAAACGTCATCGCAGCACTGCTCTGGTTCTGGATGCTCGACTACCAGATCGGCGTGGTGAACCAGTTCATCGAATGGGCCGGCCTCCCCCGCGTCGCGTTCTTCGGAAGTGAGGAGTGGGCCATCCCCACCCAGGCCCTGATCAACACCTGGCGCCACATGGGCTACACCGCCCTGCTCATCTTCGCCGGCATGCAGGCCATCCCCGGCCACCTCTATGAAGTGGCCAAACTTGACGGTGCTTCACCGTTCCAGACCTTCCGCAAGATCACCATTCCCCTGCTGCGGCCGGTGCTGGTCCTCGTCCTTGTTGTCACGGTCATCGGCTCATTCCAAGTCTTCGACACCGTTTCAGTCACCACGGGCGGCGGGCCGGTTAACGCCACCCGCGTCATCCAGTACTACATCTACCAGCGCGCCTTCACCGAGTCGGACTTCGGCTACGGATCCGCCATCGCCGTCATTCTCTTCCTCATCCTCGCCCTGGTGGCCTTCATCCAGATGAAGTTCCTCAAGGGCAACGAGTCGGACCTGGACTAGGAGCCCGCATGACCACCACCACGAGCCGCGCACCGCTGCCGGCCGCAACCCGCCGTCGTCGTCCCTTCAACCCCCGCCGTGCGGGTGCCTGGGCCCTCCTGGTCCTCGCGATCGCGGTCTCCGTCCTCCCGTTCCTCTGGGTGCTGCGCACAGCGTTGTCAACAAACGCGGCGCTGGCTTCGAATTCAACAAGCCTGCTTCCCGCGGAATTCACCTTTGGGGCGTTTATGCGGGTGTTCGGGCTACAGAGCCCGGCCGACGCCGTCGCAGAAGGCGGCTCCGGTGCCGCCATCGATTTCTGGCTCTACCTGCGGAACTCCATCATTTTCTCCTCCATCACCACTGCCGGGGCCGTGTTCTTCAGTGCAATGGCTGCCTACGCCTTTGCCCGCCTGCGCTGGAAGGGCCGCAACGTAGTGTTCAGCCTGTTCCTGGGCACCATGCTGGTCCCGCCGATCTTCACGGCCCTGCCCAACTTCCTGCTGATCAAGAACCTGGACCTGCTCAACACGATGCTCGGCATGGTCCTGCCGTACGTGTTTATGACCCCGTTCGCCATCTTCTTCCTGCGCCAGTTCTTCCTGAACATGTCCCGCGAGGTCGAAGAGGCAGCCATGCTCGACGGCGCCAAGCACCTGCGCATCTTCTTCCAGATCATCCTCCCCAACGCCGCAGCACCCCTCGCCACGCTCGCACTGCTCACCTTCATCGGCCAGTGGAACGAATACTTCTGGCCCCTGCTGGTCGGTTCCCAGGACGACGTCCGCGTACTCCAGGTGGGGCTGGGCGTCTTCAAATCACAGTCCCCGCAAGGAGCGCCGGACTGGTCCGGCCTGATGGCAGCAACCCTCATCTCGGCCCTGCCGGTACTGATCCTCTTCGCCGCCTTCGGCAAGAAGATCGTCAACTCCATCGGCTTCTCCGGCATCAAATAGGTACCCGCCCCTCATTACCTCCTGCACTCCCATCCCATTCCCGAACGGAAAGTAGAACCATGAAGAAATCCCTCGGCGCCGTTGCCGTCGCCGCAGCCGTCGCGCTCTCCCTGTCCGCCTGCGGCGGATCCTCCTCCGAAGAAGCCGCCAAGGGCGAAATCAGCTACTGGCTCTGGGACGCCAACCAGCTCCCCGCCTACCAGCAGTGCGCTGACGATTTCACGAAGGCCAACCCGGACATCACGGTCAAGATCACCCAGCGCGGCTGGGACGACTACTGGAGCACCCTCACCAACGGTTTCGTCGGCGGCACCGCCCCCGACGTCTTCACCAACCACCTCGGACGCTACGGCGAACTGGCGGAAAACAAGCAACTGCTGCCGATCGACGACGCCGTCGAAAAGGACAACGTGGACCTGGCCGGCTACAACGAGGGCCTCGCCGATCTCTGGGTGGGCCAGGACGGCAAGCGCTACGGCTTGCCCAAGGACTGGGACACCATTGGCCTGTTCTACAACAAAGCGATGCTCGCCGGCGCCGGCATCACCGAGGACCAGATGAAGGACCTTACCTGGAACCCGCAGGACGGCGGCAGCTACGAAAAGGTCATCGCGCACCTCACCGTGGACAAGAGCGGCAAGCGCGGCGACGAACCCGGCTTCGACAAGAACAACGTTGAGGTCTACGGCCTGGGCCTGAACGGCGGCGGCGACTCCTCCGGCCAGACCGAATGGAGCTACCTCACCAACACCACCGGCTGGTCCCACACGGACAAAAACCCGTGGGGCACCCAGTACAACTACGACGACCCCGAATTCCAGGCCAGCATGGACTGGTTCGCCGGCCTTGCTGACAAGGGTTACATGCCCAAACTGGAGACCACCGTTGGTGCCGCCATGGCCGACACCTTCGCGGCCGGCAAGTCCGCCATCAACGCCCACGGCTCCTGGATGATCGGCCAGTACACCGGCTACAAGGGCATCGAAGTCGGCATCGCCCCCACCCCGGTGGGTCCGGAAGGCGAACGCGCGTCAATGTTCAACGGCCTCGCCGATTCCATCTGGGCCGGGACCGAGAAGAAGGGCGCTGCGATCAAGTGGGTGGAGTACCTCGCCTCGGCTGACTGCCAGGACGTCGTAGCCTCCAAAGCCGTCGTCTTCCCCGCCCTCAAGTCGTCCTCGGACAAGGCCGCGGAAGCCTTCAAGGCCAAGGGTGTGGACGTCACCGCGTTCACCGAGCACGTCAAGAACAAGACCACGTTCCTCTACCCGATCACGGATAACACGGCCAAGGTCAAGGGCATCATGGAACCGGCCATGGACGCCGTCGTCTCCGGAAAGGCCCCCGCCAGTTCCCTCACCCAGGCCAACGAACAGGTCAACGCCCTCTTCAAGTAGGCCTTGCCCCACGGCGTGGTTGCGTATGTGGTCGCAGCCACAGCACTGGATGCCGCCGTCTTCTCCTCGCGGCGGCGGCATCCGGCCCATCCTTTTCCCCTCCGAGCTACCCGTTCCGCGTCACCGGACGCACCCTTGAGCACCGAAAGAGATCCTATGGACCCCCTCCACCTCCGTTCCGCCGGCACCAGCCTGGTGATCAGCTTCGACAGCGGGGAGGCCGAGATCATCCACTGGGGCGCAGATCTTGGCAGCACCCTGCCGGACCTCACCATCCTGGGCGAGCCGGTCCCCCACTCCGCGGTGGACGCCACCGTTCCAGCGGGCCTCCTCCCGCAGGCATCCTCCAGCTGGCGTGGCCGTCCCGGCCTCCGCGGCCACCGCATTGCCGACGGCGTCTCCGGCCTTGACTTCTCCCCGCGGCTCCGGGCGGTGGCAGCGCGCATTGAGGGCAACAGGGCGGTCATCAGCCAGGCCGATCCGGAGGCTGGGCTCTCCGTGGAATCCAGCCTGACACTGCACGACGGCGGGCTGCTGGAGCTGCGCCACACCGTCACCAATGACGGCACCACCCCTTACCAGCTGGACGAACTGGCGACGGTCCTCCCGGTGGCCCCGGACGCCGTCGAACTCCTTGACCTGACCGGCCGCTGGTGCCGGGAAAACCACCCGCAGCGCCGGGCCATCCAGCAGGGCACGTGGGTGCGGACCGGCCGCCACGGGCGCACCGGGCACGATTCGTCCCTCCTGCTGGCCGCCGGCACCGCCGGCTTCGGGAACCGCCACGGCAAAGTCTGGGCCACCCACCTGGCGTGGAGTGGAAACCACGAGCAGTTCACTGACACCCTCGGCGACGGCCGCACCATGATCGGCGGGTCGGAACTCCTGGGACCGGCCGAGGTCATCCTCGAGCCGCAGGGCACGTACACCACGCCCTCCCTGTTTGCCGCCTACTCCGACCGTGGCCTGGACGGCATCAGCGAGGCCTTCTACAGCTGGTTCCGGTCCCGCCCCCACCACGTCCTCCCCACTGCCGGCGGCGGCAAGCCGCGCCCGGTGGTGCTGAACACCTGGGAAGCTGTCTACTTCGACCACAACGTGTCCACGCTGATCGAGCTCGCAGACTCCGCCGCGGAGCTCGGCGTCGAACGCTTTGTCCTCGACGACGGCTGGTTCCGCGGGCGCCGCGACGACCACGCCGGCCTGGGCGACTGGTACGTGGACGGGTCCCTGTGGCCCGACGGTCTGGCTCCATTGATTGATGCCGTGACATCGCGGGGCATGGAATTCGGCCTGTGGGTGGAGCCGGAAATGGTCAACCTCGACTCGGACGTTGCACGTGCGCACCCCGAGTGGATCGTGGGCCCGGCAGCCCTCTCCCACAAGGACGGCGGACGCCTGCCGCTGGAGTGGCGGAACCAGCACATCATCGACCTGGTCAACCCCGAAGCCTGGCAGTACATCTACGACCGCATTGATGCCCTCCTGACCGAAAACAACATCAGTTACCTCAAATGGGACCAGAACCGGGACCTCCTGGAGCATGGCCACGCCGGACGCTCTTCCGTGCACGAGCAGACCCTTGCGGCCTACCGCCTGTTTGACGAGCTGAAGAGGTCGCATCCCGGCGTCGAAATTGAAAGCTGCTCCTCCGGCGGCGCGCGCGTGGACCTGGGGATCCTGGAGCGCACGGACCGGATCTGGGCCTCGGACTGCAACGACGCGCTGGAGCGGCAGAGTATCCAGCGCTGGACCGGGCTGGTGGTTCCGCCGGAGCTGGTGGGCGGGCACGTTGGCCCCACCACCTCGCACACCACAGCCCGCACCCATGACCTGTCCTTCCGTGCCATTACGGCCCTCTTCGGGCACTTCGGCATGGAATGGGACGTCCGGCAGGTTGCCGGTGCCGAGCGGGAGGAACTCAAACGGTTCATCGCGCTGTTCAAGGAACACCGGGACCTCATCCACAGCGGACGGATGGTCCGCGCCGACGTGCCGGACGAGTCGCTGATGCTGCACGGTGCGGTTTCCGGAGAGTCGCCTCAAACAGGCACGACGGCGGCGCTGTTCGCCTTGGTCAGCACGCGCACCGCGTTCGCCGAGCAGCCCGGCAAGATCACCATCCCCGGCCTTGAGCCGGATCGGACCTACCGGCTGGAGCCAATCTCGCCGGTTCCCGGTGACAGCGACTACGCGCACACCTTCACGCAGGTCCAGGCCCCGGCCTGGCTGGCCGACGGGGCAGTGGCGAACGGCCGCTTCCTCGCCGAGGTGGGCGTGCCCATGCCCATCCTCAACCCCGAGCACGCACTGCTGCTTCGTTTCACGGCGCTGTAGCCTCCGCGGGCCAAATGAAGGCTGCCCTGGCGTTCCGTGTTCTTTTGAGCTGCGGGGAACGCCGGGGCAGTCTTCGTCGCTGACGGGCACCGCAAGAATGCGCGGCAGCCCGCCCAGGCGATAGATTTGCTCGCATGACCGAACCCTCTTCATCAATCAGCCGCGGCACCATCCTGGTAATCAATGGGCCCAACCTGAACCTGCTGGGCACCCGTGAACCCGAAAAGTACGGTACGTCCACCCTGGCTGACGTGGAGGAATTAGCCGCCCGGACTGCAGGGGCACACGGGTTCGTGGCCGAGTGTGTCCAGTCAAACCACGAGGGCGTCCTGCTGGACACGATCCACGCCGCCCGTGGAAACGCCGTTGGCATCGTCCTCAACGCCGGCGCCTTCACGCACACGTCCGTTGCCTTGCGGGATGCCCTTGCCGCCGTGCAGCTGCCGGCGGTCGAAGTGCACATCACCAACGTTCACCAGCGCGAAGAGTTCCGGCATCACTCGTTCCTGTCGCCGGTGTGCACCGCCGTGATCGTGGGCGCTGGCGTATTCGGCTACAAACTGGCCATCGACTACCTGGCTGAGGTCCTCTAGGTTTTCCGCTGCGGCCGGTTCCGGAGGCGCTGCTACTTCTGGATGCACTGCCCCGAGGAAACGGGAGCACTCAACGACGGCGCCTGCGCTGCGACCGGGTTGAGGTCGTCCATGGTGATGGCGAACCCCATCTCTGCGTCCGACGTCGCCTTGGCGAAGATCACTCCCGCCACCTGGCCGTCGGTGGTCAGCAGGGGACCGCCGGAGTTTCCCGGCTGGACGTTTCCAGCAAGCCGGTAGATCTCTTCCGGCGAGGGATTGCTGCCGTAGATGTCCGGCACCAGCACCGTCGTGATGTCCTGGACGGTGGCGGGCCGGGACTGGAAGGGTCCGCCATGCGGGTAACCTGCGAACGCGGCTGGGCTGCCACTGGGCAGGTCCGCGCTCAGTGCCAGCGGTTGGGCAGGCAGGTCGTCGACCGCCAGCACCGCGAGATCATGCCGGGTATCAAAGTAAACCACCCGGCCGGGCATTGCGCCGCCGTCGGGCATCTCCACGACGGGTTCCGACACGCCCGCCACGACGTGCGCATTCGTTACCACCCGGTCCTCGGAAACAACGAAGCCGGTGCCGGTCTGGTTCTGGCCGCACTGGTATGCCGTGCCGGCGATTCTCAGGACTGATTCAGCCGCCCTGTTCAGGGCCGGGGTGTCGGTACTGGCGTTCGGCACGGGCACTGTCGGGCCCTGGTCCAGGCCCTCAATCAAGGTGGGAATGCCGTTACCGATGACTGTTGAGCGCAACTGGGCCATGGTGGCTTTCACCGGGTCCGGAGTCAGGCCGTCGATGAAACGGATAACCCTGGATTCGGCCAGCTGCTGGGAAACAAAGGGCACGCCGAGGGAGCTGACACTGAAGGCCAGCATGGACATCACCAGCGCGGAAACCACCAGGTTGACGGCGCCGCCCACCAGCCGGTCAACGGCCCGTAGGGGCCGAATCCGCACTGCGCCGCGGACTTGACGGCCGATCATGGTTCCGAGGCCGTGCCCCAGAACCACCAGTGCGACGGCGGCGGCCACAATGGCGGTCAGCCTCCACCCGGAGTCCTCAACGAAGCCGCTCACAAGGGGGACCGCGAAAAATGCCGCCACGGCTCCTGCAGCGAATCCGGCAATACCGCCAACTGTTACAAGGAAGCCGTTGCGAAGACCGTAAATCAAGTAGGACAGCAGCGCCAGGATCAGGACCAGGTCCAGGACAGTCAAGCCGACCACTAAGGCTCCTTATCAACAGTTGAAACCTCATTCTAGTGGCGTACGCTGACAATCTTCTGTGGGTCCCCTTCGCCTGTGGCACCCGCCGCTTGGGGGTTTTGGCTGCCAAGTTCGTCACAGAACCTTGAAAATTCTGAAACAATGGCACAAGCGCCACAGCCGACACTTTTATTCAGGAGATTTTATGGACATCGAGGTACTGCGCCGAGCACCCCTTTTCGCCACGCTCGACGACGACGCATTCCGTCTGCTGACGGACGAGCTGACCGAGGTGGACCTTTCCCGCGGTGCTTCGGTTTTCCGTGAGGGCGACCAGGGCGACCAGCTCTACTTCATCGTTTCCGGCAAGGTGAAGCTTGGGCGTACCTCCCCCGACGGCCGGGAATCACTCCTTGCCATCCTCGGCCCGGGTGAGCTCTTCGGGGAGATGGCCCTGTTTGATCCCAGCCCGCGCACGGCCACCGCCACCGCGGTTTCCGAAACCCGCCTGGCTGGCCTGAAGAATGAAAGCCTGAACAACCTGCTGCGCACCCGTCCCGAGGTTTCCGCGCAGCTCCTGCAGGCTCTTGCCCGCCGGCTACGCCGCACCAACGATTCCTTGTCAGACCTCGTATTCTCCGACGTTCCCGGCCGCGTCGCCAAGGCCCTCCTGGACCTCGCGGACCGCTTCGGCCGCCCCGCAACCGACGGCGTCCTGGTGGCCCATGAGCTCACCCAGGAAGAACTGGCCCAACTCGTCGGCGCCTCCCGCGAGACCGTCAACAAGGCCCTGGCCGAATTCGTCCAGCGCGGCTGGCTGCGCCTCGAAGCCCGCGCCGTCGTCATCCTGGACATGCAGCGCCTCCGCCAGCGCTCCCGCTAGTCCCAACAGCATAAAGGCCGCCCCAAGGGGCGGCCTTTTGCGTTTGTCCGCGGAACGCCCCATCACCTCCCGCAGCTTGCGAAACCAAAGCCATGGAGGCAACCAAGCGGTAAAATTGGACGTAGAGGTGCTTGGCGATGTCCGTGGCTATGGCTGTTGTTTTGATCCTGCTGGGGTTGGCTTCCCTTGCCGCGGTGATCGGCACGGTGGTCCTGGTGATCAAGGACGGCCGGGGCCAGATTCCGCTGGAACCGTCTGTTCGGCCTTGGACTGCGGGGAACCTTCCGAGCCGCCCGTACTCCACGCTCCGCCGAATTTAGCGTTCGCGCTGCGGGTCCCCCGCGACGGTTTTCGCAGCTTCCACTTCAAGCAGCAGCCTGCCGTCTTCTTCCACAAGCCGCGGCTGGTACACATGGGCTTTGCGTTTATAGCTGAGGTACGCAATGCAGCCGTTCGCAGCCGCCATCTTTTCGAGCATGATCTCGGACCCGGGCACCAGGAGCTCGCCGAGGGTGCGGCCCACGGTGTTTTCCTGGCCCACCTCATCGCCGAGGGCTGTGGTGTCACGTCCCGCGATGAGATCGGCAGCGTTTACCCACCTGCCCCACACCCCCTTGCCTTCCAGCAGTGTGGGCTGCTGGTTCAGGGGCACGGTGGCTGCGAAGTAGCGGGTGTCGAACCTGCGGTGGGCGAAGTCGGGGCTGCGCCAGTTCACGAGGGACTTCAGCAGATCGGTCCGGACTGACAGCCCGCGCTTCGCCAGAACCTCCGGGAAGGTCTTTTCCTGTTCGGCAACGGCAAGGCGGGCGCGCATGAATTCCGGCGTGGATGTGGCCTCGACGGTACTCGCCATGTCGGCGCCGGCAAGCAGCACACCGGTTTCCTCAAAGAGTTCCCGGATGGCGCCCACCACGTGGCGCCGCGCCAGCCCGACGTCGTCCGTTCCCATCTGCTCAGCCCAATGCTGTGGCGAGGGGCCCAGCCAGCCGACGGGATCGTCGTCGGCAGCGTCCAGGGAACCGCCGGGGAACGCGAGGACCCCCAGCGGCGAGGAACCGGGCCGGTAGGCCAGCCACGTTTCCAGGCCGGTGGGGGAATCACGCAACAGGACAACGGAAGAAGCGAGGCGCGCTGCCCGCGGGGTCCGTTCGCCGTGTTCGAGCCAGCTCTGCGCTGCCCCTTCAAGATCCTGGGGAAGTGCAAACAAGCGTCGGGCGAGCTGAGGCAAAGGAAGAACCGGTCCTAGCTGAATTCGGCGATCAGTTCGACCTCTACAGGAGAGTCGAGCGGCAGTACAGAAACACCCACGGCGGAACGTGCGTGCTGGCCGGCGTCACCCAGTACACGGCCCAGCAGTTCCGAGGCACCGTTGATAACGCCGGGCTGTCCCGTAAAGGAGGGATCGGACGAGACGAAACCCACAACCTTGACGATGCGCGTGATCCGATCCAAGTCTCCGATGACGCTCTTGACGGCGGCCAGGGCGTTGACGGCGCAGATTGCGGCGAACCGCTGGGCGTCCTCAGGGGAAACCGTGGGCTCATCCGCAAAGCCTTCGGTGCCGACGGAAACCTTTCCGGTGGCTTCGAGCTTGCCCTTGACGAAAGGCAGCTGTCCGGAGGTGTACACGTGGTTGCCGGAAATCACGGCAGGGACGTAGGAGGCGACCGGCACGGCAACCTCAGGAAGTGAGATTCCCAACTCGGCAAGGCGCTGCTCAACAGCTGAGATGGGTGCGGCAGCGGTGCCGGACGGGGCTTCTGCGGAGGCGCTCATGCTACTGTTTCTCCCGCTTCAGGTAGGCAACCAGGCCGTTTCCGTCGGGTCCGGGGACTACCTGGACGAGCTCCCAGCCGTCGTCTCCCCACTGGTCCAAAATCTGCTTTGTGGCGTGAATAATGAGCGGAATCGTGGCGTACTCCCATTTGGTCATGAGAGAAAGACTAGTCCTTGCCGGTAAAGTGGAAAACATGGCGACTCGTAAGAACCCATTATTCGACACTGCCACCACCCTCGGAAAGATCCTAGTTTTCCTTGGCGTGAGTGCAATTTGCGGTGTCCTGGTAGCAGGCCTGCTGGTCCCTGCGGCAGCCGTCTCAGGCAGTGCAGCCAGCGGTTCGATCGAGTTCTTCGACACCCTTCCGGCAGAGCTGAAGGTCGATCCGCCCAACCAGACCACCCGGATCCTCGCAGCGGACGGCAGCGAGATCGCCAGCGTCTACAAGGAGAACCGTACCAAGGTCGCCTTGGACCAGATTTCGCCGTTCGTCAAAGAAGCTGTCATCGCAGTCGAGGACAGCCGTTTTTATGACCACGGCGGCGTGGACACCACGGGTATCCTGCGCGCTCTGGTCAGCACTGCGCGCGGTAACAGGCAGGGTGCCTCCACCATCACACAGCAGTATGTGAACAACGTCCTCAACTCCAATCTCGCCGCCGAGGGCCGGGACGAGGACATCAAGCTCAATGGCGTCAACAAGGGTGTGGGCGACAAACTCCGTGAAATGAAGCTGGCCATCGCCCTGGAAAAGGAGTTCAGCAAGGAGCAAATCCTTGAGGGCTACCTGAACATCGTCTTCTTCAACCGCGACGCGTACGGCATTGAAGCCGCATCCCGCTTCTTCTTCAGCACCTCCGCCAAGGACCTCACGCTCCCCCAGGCCGCGCTGCTGGCCGGGCTGGTCAACAGCCCGTCCGCGTTCGACCCCATCAGCAATCCGGAGAATGCCAAGCAGCGCCGCGACCTGGTTCTGAGCCTGATGCTCAATCAGGGCAAAATCACCCAGGCTGATTACGATGCCGCCGTCGCCACTCCGGTGGAGACCAAGGTGACGCAGCCCAAGCAGGGCTGCGCCTACGCTTCAACCGCGCCGTACTTCTGTGACTATGTCCTCCACCTGCTGGAGAACAACCCGGCCTACGGAGCGGACCTTGCAGAGCGGCAACGCCTTATTTACGGCGGCGGCCTGACCATCACCACCACGCTGGATCCGAACGCACAGGCAGCGGCGCAGGAACAGGTCAACGCCTCTGCCGGCGCCAACCCGGACAAGTGGGGCGCGGCAATGGTTTCCGTGCAGCCCAACACCGGCAAGATTGTCTCGATGGCCCAGAACACCACGTTCCTGCCGGCCGAAGGGTCCTTCGACTCGCAGGTGAACTTCAACGTGGACAAGCTGGACAAGGACGGCAACGACCTTAACGGCCTGGGCGGTGCCCAGCCCGGCTCCACCATGAAGCCGTTCACCTTTGCCGAGTGGCTGAATGAGGGCAAGTCCATGAACACGGTGGTGAACGCAGCCCAGCGCCGCTACCCGCTGAACTTCCCGTGGCGCAACACCTGTGGCCAGGTCACCGGTGCCTACAACACCGCCCAGAAGGCACTCGGCGCTGCCGACGACCTACAGAACGCCGAGCCGCAGTGGTACCGGCCCCTGTCCGTGCTTGAGGGCCTCTACAACTCCATCAACACCGTGACCTTCGCCTCCGCCGCTCAACTGGACTTCTGCGGAATCCAGAAGATCGTTGACGCAACGGGACTCCATGGCGGGCTTCCGGCTGACGGCGAACCGAACCCCAAGATCAACATGTCCACGCTGGGCAACCTGCTGGGTTCCACGCAGACCGCCCCGCTGACCATGGCCAGTGCCTTCGCGACGTTCGCCAATGACGGAAAGTACTGCGAGGCCATCGCCGTCACCTCCGTCACGGACCAGACCGGCGCCCAGCTTCCGGCACAGTCCACCAGCTGCCGGGATGCGGTCAAGCCCGAGGTTGCCCGCGGCGTGAACTATGCCCTGCAGGAAGTCCTCAATCGGGGTTCGGGCTCGTTGATCCAGCCCCGGATCTCCACGCGCACCAGCTTCCCGATCGGCGCCAAGACCGGTACGTCCAACAACAACGGCTCCACCTGGGTTGTTGGCCACACCACCGGCCTTGCCACCGCTGCCTGGTTCGGTGACGCCCTGGGCGCCCAGGACCGCTCCGGCCAGAACATCACCGTCAACGGGAAGTTCTACCAGGGCATTGACGGTTACATGATCGCCGGGCCCATGTTCTCCAACTTCATGTCCCGGATCGCGCCTGCCTACGGCACGGAGCCCTTCCCCGCGCCGCCCAGCAACCTGCTGAACGGCGGTGGCGGCGGAACCAATACGCGGACTCCCGCAACCACCGCGCCGAGGGCCACCCAGGCGCCGGCAGCCCCAGCGCCCGCAGCCCCACAGCCCGCGCCCGAGCCGAGCAGCAACGGCAACGGGAACGGGAACGGCAGCGGGAACAACAGCGGGAACAATGACGACTAGCCGGATGTTTTCAACCAGTGCGTTGGCCAGCCGCGCCCGAACCATCGGGCGCGGCTTTGCCGTCACCGCCGGAGCCGGGACCGCAGCGGGTATTGCCGCTTTCGGATATGGCCTGTGGGAGAAGAACCAGTTTGTCCTCCGCGAAGAAACGCTGGACATCCTGCCGCGCGGGCAGGCACCGTTCCGGATCCTGCACCTGAGCGACATTCACTTTGTCCCGGGCCAGAAAAAGAAGGCTGCCTGGCTGGAGTCCCTGGCCGGTCTTGAGCCGGACCTGGTGGTCAATACCGGCGACAACCTCAGTCACGCGAAGGCGGTGGACCCGCTCCTGCAGGCTCTCCGCCCCCTCATGGAGTTCCCCGGCGTTTTTGTCCCGGGCTCCAATGACTACTTCGCGCCCAGTTTGAAGAACCCGGCTTCCTACCTGCTGGGACCCTCCAAGGCCAAGCCCAAACCCACTGTGCTGGACTGGCCGCGGCTGCGTTCGGGCTTCGGCATGAGCGGCTGGGTGGACCTGACCAACCGCCACCAGTCAGTGGTTCTTGAAGGGATCCGCTTCGACTTTTCCGGCGTGGACGATCCGCATTTGAACCGCGAACGCTACGCGGGTTGGCCCCGTGGCACCATCAACCAGAACGCCACCCCCCACTTAAAGGTTGCCGTCATCCACGCTCCTTACCAGCGCGTGCTGGACCACTTCACAGAGGACGGCGCCGACCTCCTGCTCGCGGGCCACACCCACGGCGGCCAACTGTGCCTTCCCGGCTACGGCGCCCTCGTGTCCAACTGCGACCTCCCCACGTGGCGGGCCAAGGGGCTTAATGATTGGCAAAGCAACGGCAGTACGACGCCGGTCAACGTCTCCGGCGGCATCGGCACCTCCCGCTTCGCGCCCGTCCGCATCGCGTGCAAGCCGGAAGCAGTCCTGCTCACCCTCACCTCGCCCAACTGACTCCGCTGCGCTAGAAAGTCCCGTTTCGAAAAGCAGTTTTCCGCAGGTGGACCGTTGGCGCAACGGGATGGTTGAGTAGCGGAAAGCATTGCGAAGAGCAATAACTGGCCAAGCTTCGAATGCGGTCCGGAAGCCTGTGAATCGGCTCACGGCATGGCATAGGGTAGTTGCTACGGGAAACTACATTCGATTTAGAGCTTGAGAAGCGGGCATGGCCAAGCAAACTCCATTTTTTCGATCCATCAGCCGTCTCTACCCACATGTCAGGCCGATCATCCCCCGGCTTCTCCTGGGACTTCTGTGCGCACTCCTGGCCAGCGTTGTTGCCCTGGCCATCCCCCAGGTCCTCCGGGTGCTGATCAATGAATCGCTTGGCCCGGGGGGCACCACGGAAGCCGTGTGGATCTCGGCCGGCCTCATCCTTGTGCTGGGGGTGGCTGAGGCCGGGCTGGTGGCTCTCCGACGGCAGTTCGTTATCAATCCGGCCACCTCCGTTGAGACCCGGATGCGGATTTCGCTGTATGACCACCTGCAGGACCTGACGGTCTCGTTCCATGACCGCTGGGGATCCGGCCAGCTGCTCTCCCGCGCCATGACGGACCTGAACTTCCTGCGCCGCTGGATGGCCTTCGGCGCCATCATGCTGGTGGTTACCACCCTCACGGTGATCATCGGCATTGGCGTGATGTTCGCCATGAGCTGGCAACTGGCCCTCATCTTCCTGGCCGCCGCCGTGCCCATCATGGCCTACAGTTTCCGGTTTCGGACCCGCTTCAGCAGGGTTGCCCGGCGCAGCCAGGACCAGGCGGGCGACCTTGCCACCACCGTGGAGGAATCCGTCCACGGCATCCGCGTCCTCAAGGCCTTTGGCCGCAGCCGGGAAGCCCTCGAAAACTTCGAGGAACAAGCCGAGGAACTGCGCCAGACGGAGATTGACAAGGCACGCCAGCAGGCAACTTTCACCATGGTGGTCACCCTGCTGCCGGAGCTCGCCCTTGGCGCGGGACTCGTGGTGGGCGTGATGCTGTGCGCCAGCGGCCAGCTGAGCATTGGTGCGCTGGTGGCCTTCTTTGCCACCGCAGCCGTCATCGCCTCCCCCGTTGAGTTCTCCGGCATGCTGCTGGCCATGGCACTCACTGCCAAAACCGCCGTCGACCGCCACTTCGAAGTGATGGACTCGGCCAACAGCATCACAAGCCCGCCCGAGCCCCGGCTGCCAGCCCACATCGCTGGTGCCCTCCGCTTCAACAACGCCACCTTCGCCTTCGAGGACGCTCCGGACAAGCCCATCCTGAAGGAGATCAACCTCGACCTCCGCCCCGGTGAAACGATGGCCCTGGTGGGAATCACCGGAAGCGGCAAGAGCGCCCTGATCCAGCTCGTGCCGCGCCTGTACGACGTCACCGACGGCTCCATCACCATCGACGGAGTGGACCTGCGGGACTTTGACGTGGAGGAGCTCCGCCGCATCGTGGCAGTCGCCTTCGAGGACACCACGCTGTTCTCCAATTCGGTGCGAGACAACGTCCTGCTCGGCGCCCCGGTCCGCACTGATGCCGTCCTGGAGGAGGCCCTGGACGTGGCGCAGGCGCACTTTGCCTATTCCCTGCCCGAGGGCCTGGACACCCTCATCGGCGAGGAAGGCCTCAGCCTGTCCGGCGGGCAGCGGCAGCGGATAGCCCTGGCCCGGGCCATTGCCGCCCGCCCGAAGGTGCTGGTGCTGGATGACCCGTTGTCCGCCCTGGACGTCCACACCGAGGAACTCGTGGAAACGCGGCTCCGCGCCGTACTGAAGGACACGACAACGCTGATCGTGGCCCACCGGCCGTCCACAGTTGCTTTGGCGGACCGGGTGGCGCTGCTGGAGGACGGCCGCATCACCGCCGTCGGAACCCATACGGAACTGCTGGCCGGCAACGACCATTACCGCTACGTCATCGCCAGCCTTGACCAGGAACCCCGGGACCTGGACTCCGAGCTGTCGGAGCTCAAAGAAGCGGGTATCCCGGCAGAGGAAGTAACCCGATGAGCACCGCAACGTTTGGCACCGCCAACGAAGACAACGCCCACCTCAGCAAGAGCGACAGCAGGGCCGTACGACGCCGGTCGCTGGCACTGCTGCGCTCCCTCATCCGGCCGGTCCGGCTGCGGTTCTGGCTGACGATAGCCACCGTGGTCCTCTCCCAGGCCGCACGGGTGGCCGGCCCGGCGCTGATCGCCTTCGGCATCGACAACGCGCTGCCCGCCCTGCAGGCCGGAGACAACCTGCCCCTGGTGCTCACCGGCGTCGCGTATCTGCTGGCAGCGATTGCGACGGCGGGACTCACCGCCCTGTACGTAACCTCCACTGCCAAGCTGAGCCAGGCCATGCTGCTGGACCTGCGCCTTCGGGTTTTCCGGCACACCCAGCGGTTGAGCCTTGAATTCCACGAAAAGTACACGTCCGGCCGGATTATTGCCCGGCAAACCTCAGACCTGGAAGCACTCCGCGAGCTCCTGGATTCCGGTGTCAGTTCTTTGGCGTCGGGCATGCTGTTCATGATTTTCACCGCAATAACGGTGTTCGCCCTGGACTGGCGCAGCGGCCTGCTGGTGCTCGCGGCAGGCGTGCCCATGTACTTCCTGGCCCGCTGGTACCAAAAGCACTCCCAGATCGCCTTCCGGGAGTCGCGGGTGGTGTCTGCCCGGCTGATCGTGCACTTCGTGGAGACAATGACCGGGATCCGGGCAGTGAAGGCCTTCCGCAAGGAACGCGAAAACGCCGAACGTTACGGGAAGCTCGCGGAGGACTACAGGCTGGTCACCGTCCGGTCCATCAACCTCAACGGGATCTTCCAACCCGGGCTGGTGCTGATCGGCAACGTCTGCGTCGCCGTGGTCCTGCTCTTCGGCGGATTCCGTGTCCTCACCGGAGATCTTGCGGTAGGTGTGCTGCTGGCCCTCATCCTTTCCACCAAGAGGTTCTTCCAGCCGGTGGACCAGATGGCGATGTTCTACAACTCCTTCCAGAGTGCCCAGGCAGCGCTGGAAAAGGTGTCCGGCCTCCTGGAGGAAGTCCCCACAGTGCGGCCACCCAAGAATCCTGTCGCCCTGAAGAACGCCAGGGGTTCGATCGACTTCAAGAACGTGGAATTCCGCTACGGCGACGGGCCGGTCATCGTTCCCACCCTGAACCTGCACATCCCTGCGGGCCAGACCGTTGCCCTGGTGGGCCAGACCGGAGCCGGGAAATCCACCTTGGCCAAGCTGATAGCCCGCTTCTACGATGTTTCGTCCGGCTCCCTCACGCTGGATGGAGTGGACCTCCGCAACCTCAGCACCACGGACCTGAGACGGAACATCGTGATGGTCACCCAGGAGGCCTTCCTGTTCAGCGGCTCCGTTGCAGAGAACATCGCCCTTGGCCGGCCGGAAGCGTCACGCGCCGAGATCGAGGAAGCGGCCAAGGCCGTGGGCGCGCACGAATTCATCCTTGACCTCCCTGAGGGTTATGACACGGACGTCAACAAGCGCGGCGGCCGGGTGTCATCGGGGCAACGCCAGCTCATCAGCTTTGCCCGGGCGTTCCTGGCCCGCCCCGCCGTGTTGATCCTGGACGAAGCCACATCCTCGCTGGACATCCCCTCGGAGAGGCTGGTGCAGAGCGGCCTGGCCCGGCTGCTGGCAGGCACGGACGCTGCCCGCAGGACGGCCCTGATCATTGCCCACAGGTTGTCCACGGTGGAGACGGCGGACCGGGTGTTGGTGGTCCACGACGGCCGAATTGTGGAGGACGGGTCGCCCGCAGATCTGATCGGCGGCGGCGGACGCTTCGCCGACCTACACGGGGCATGGAAGGACTCGTTGGTCTAGCCGCCCACCCTGACTGCGGATTTCGCATCAGGCACCGGTATCGGCTATTCTTGTAAAGTTGCTTTTGCAGCGGATCGGGATGTAGCGCAGCTTGGTAGCGCGCTTCGTTCGGGACGAAGAGGTCGCAGGTTCAAATCCTGTCATCCCGACCAAATGGAAGAGGGTCTCCTTACGGAGGCCCTCTTTTTGCGTTCCTGGCAGCCTGACTGGATGGACTTCCCAGGGAAAGGGAAAGGCCCCGGAGCAGATGCTCCGGGGCCACCCTCGCCTCCTTAGTTGAGGAAGCTACTAAACCGGGTCAGGCCAGTTGCCCGTGTAGGCGGTGTAGGTGCTGCCGGACTTCTTCTCTTTGACCGGCTGCGATACAGGATCCGGCCAGTTCCCGGTCCTCGCTACAGAGACCTGTTCTGTGTCGGCGATGGAACCTGCAGACAAGACGGCCGGAGCCGCCGCAGAAAACGCCAAGGCCCCAGCCAGCGCGGCTGCCGCTGCAATCTTCTTCAACATATATGTTCCTCAATACGAGTCGGATTCGTTACAAAGCCAGCACTGTCCTTGTTGACATACATTGTAAAATGTTTTCCACAGGGGCTGTCAAGCGCTAAACGGAAACCTGTGAAGAAAGGAGGAATCCCGTGGGCAACGGATTCGGGGAGAAGCTCCGGGCGGAGCGACTCGAGCGGGGGCTTACACAGGCTGAACTGGGCAAAGACCTGTATTCACCCAGCTACATATCTCTACTGGAAACAGGCCGTAGGGAGCCAACAGCGGAGGTCATCGAAGAACTGGCACGCAGGCTGGAACTTGCGCCCAAGGCGTTGGAGGCCTGGAGCCAGCCGATCACCCTCAGCGACGCTGAATACGTTCTGGCCGGGCTGTACGCCCGCCAGGCCTGGGACCTGCGGGACTACCCGCTCGCCGCAAGCCATGCTGCTGCAGCTGCACAGATAGCATTGGACGGAAGAAACACCAGCGCCTGGTGGAACATGAGTTACATGCAGGCCGAGTGCCTGCTGA
Organism: Arthrobacter sp. Hb9-2; assembly: GCF_059091165.1. Taxonomy (NCBI): domain Bacteria; kingdom Bacillati; phylum Actinomycetota; class Actinomycetes; order Micrococcales; family Micrococcaceae; genus Arthrobacter; species Arthrobacter sp. Hb9-2. Next base: position 71,730 of record NZ_JBNHGJ010000024.1, read on the forward strand.
AGCATGGCGACCTGCTGGAATGCAGGCAGCTGGTGGAAAGGCTGCTCGAGCATCCTATGGCAAAGGAATCGGTGGGTTTGGGCGCGCGTGCCCGCCAGATGCTCGCCGTCGTCTACCAGCGCCAGGGCCAGCTGACGGCTGCCGTGGACCATGCACTGGAAGCCGTCGCCTTCGCCGGGCAGTTACCCAAGGGCTCAATTATCACTGTCGGCGCACTGCGGGCGCTGATCGGCGCGTTGGCTGAAAGTGGCCGCCTTGATGAAGCCTGGAAGTATTGCCAGGAATTGCTGGCGCAGGTAGATGAGGACGCCATGTCTCAACTTGCCGGCGAGGTGGCCTGGGTCATCGGCAACGTGGCGTTCATGCGGCACGATTACGTCGAAGGCGTCAAGCACCACGAACGGGCCGCGAAACTGCTGTCACCGGCAAACGATATTGAGTTGTGGGCCCGTTTCAACAAGGCTTCCGCAGCGGTACGGCTGTCGTCCGGAATAGTGGAACCTGAAACGCTTTCGTCCATCGAGCGGGCTGAGCTTGCCTTTTCAATCGTCAGTGGAACCAAGAGTGATGAGCTGGAGGTCGCCTTTATCCGCGCCCGCTGGCTGTACCTGACCGGCGACATTGTTGCCGCAGTGGAGAAGCTCCGGGAAATCCACGCCGAGCGCGAGGCCCTTGCCAAGCACACGGCAGGAGAAGTTTCCCTCCTCCTGGGCAAGTCGCTGAAGGCGGCCGGCGAGTCGGACGAAGCCCTGGTGTACCTCGAGGAAGCCCAGAAGGCCTTCAGTGCGGCAGGAGCAGCAGACCGCGTCCAGCAGGCACTGGACGCGGTCCTGGAAATAAAACTGGCCCAAAAGCGGGCAGCTGCTGCCACGGCGGCCAGTTAGCAGCACACGATTCGCCGGGAGCAGCTGGGGCTCCGTCAGGCGACGGTATCAGGCGAAGGTTTTTCCGGTCAGTTTCTCGTAGGCCTCAACGTAGCGGCTGCGGGTACGTGCGATGACCTCTTCCGGAAGCGCCGGCGGAGGCGTATCGGAAGCCCTGTCCCAGCCCGATTCGGCCGATGTCAGCCAGTCCCGGACGTACTGCTTGTCGTAGGAAGGCTGTGCCTGTCCCGGCTGGTAAGTAGCAGCGTCCCAGAACCGTGAGGAATCCGGGGTGAGCACCTCATCACCCAAGGTGATGGAGCCAGAGACGGCGTCGTAGCCAAACTCCACCTTGGTGTCGGCCAGGATGATGCCACGCTCCCGGGCAACCGCTTCCGCCGTCGTATAGATCTGCAGGGTGAGGTCTCTCAGCCGGGCAGCGATATCGTCACCAACCATGGCCACGACGGCGTCATAGGTAATGTTTTCGTCATGCTCACCCACTTCCGCTTTGGCCGACGGGGTGAAGATGGCCTGTTCCAGCCGCGAGCCGTCCACCAGGCCCTCGGGCAGCGGAATGCTGCATACCGTCCCGGACGACCGGTACTCCTGCAGCCCGGAGCCCGCAAGGTAGCCGCGGGCGATGCACTCCACGGGAAACATGTCCAGCTTCTTGCAGATCATTGCGCGGCCTTCGACGGCCTCGGGCACACCGTCCGCCACCGTGGAGCCCAGCACGTGGTGCTCCACATCCAGCTGGTCAAACCACCACAGGCTCAGCTGCGTGAGGATGCGTCCCTTGTCGGGGATCTCGCTCGTGAGGACATGGTCGAACGCGCTGATGCGGTCACTGGCCACCACCAGCACGCAATCCTGGCCTACGCGCTGCAGGATGGACTCGTCGGCCGGTTCGTAAAGGTCACGGACCTTGCCGGAGTAGACGTGCGTCCAGCCCGGCAGGTCCAAGGTCCTGGCGTTGAAACCGCGTGCTGCAGGATTGTCGCTCATGCTAGGCCTTCGCTTTCGTCACAGGCAGGGAACTGGTCGATGCGGACGGGACCTTGATCTCGCCACGGGCAGCCTTGCCACCGATGTCACTGCGGAACTGCGAGCCTTCCAGCTGGACCAGCTCCACGCCGTCGTACGCTTTTTCGCGTGCCTCCACCAGGTCGCTGCCGAGTGCGACAACCGCGAGCACCCGGCCACCGGCGGAAACCACCTTGCCGTACTCGTCAAAGGAGGTGCCAGCGTGGATCACGTGCACGCCCTCCAGCTCCTCCACCTTTTTCAGCCCGCGGATGCGGTCGCCGGTGCGCGGAGTGTCAGGGTAATTTTCGGACGCTACGACGACCGCGACTGCCGTTTCCTTCGCCCAACGCAGTTCTTCTGCCTTGTCCAGTTCGCCCTTGGCGGCTGCCAGGAGCAGGGCACCGAGGGGTGTCTTGAGCCGGGCCAACACGGCCTGGGTTTCCGGGTCACCGAAGCGGACGTTGAATTCGATGACGCGGGTGCCGCGCGAGGTCAGCGCCAGCCCCACGAACAGTACGCCAACAAAGGGGGTTCCGCGGCGGGCCATCTCGTTGACCGTGGGCTGGGCCACGCGGTCAATCACTTCCTGGACAAGGCCTGCCGGCGCCCATTCCAGTGGGGTGTAAGCGCCCATGCCGCCGGTGTTGGGTCCTTCGTCGTTATCGAAGATGCGCTTGAAGTCCTGGGCCGGTGAGAGGGGCACGGTGTTCTGGCCGTCGCAGAGGACAAAAACGGAAACCTCGGGGCCGTCCAGGAACTCCTCGATCACCACCGAGCCGCCGGCGTCGAAGCAGGACTGTGCGTGGGCCAGGGCTTCGTCGCGGTTCCTGGTGACCACCACCCCCTTGCCGGCGGCGAGCCCGTCGTCCTTCACCACGTAGGGCGCACCGAAGGTGTCCAGGGCTGAGGCGGCTTCGTCGGCGTTGGTGGCGACCATGGCCATGGCCGTGGGCACACCGGCCTCGGCCATGATTTCCTTGGCGAATGCCTTGGAGGCTTCGAGCTGAGCGGCCGCTTTGCTGGGGCCGAACACCGGGATGCCTGCTGCGCGCACGGCGTCGGAAACGCCAGCTGCGAGCGGCGCCTCCGGGCCCACGACCACAAGGTCCACAGTGAGCTTCGTGGCCAGGGCGGCTACGGCGTCGGGATCATTGCCGTTGATCTTATGGGTGGGGACCAGCTTGCTGATGCCGGCATTGCCGGGAGCTGCATGGACCTCGGACACGTTGGGGTCGGCGAGCAGGGAGCGGACAATGGCGTGTTCGCGGCCTCCGGGGCCGATGACGAGTACCTTCACAGTCTCCAAGGGTACTTTGTGCACCCTGCCCCCTCCTAAGCTGTGTCAGCTCCGGAAACAATCCCCGGCCCGCTCCGCTCCGAACCTATGTCATGAAAATGCTTCGGAATTGGCTCAAGGGTCCCACCGCAATGGCCGCGCTGGCAGGCGTGGTGGCTGCCGCCGTCGTCCTTGCCGTGGCTGAGCTGGTTGGAGCGTTTTTTACTGCCCGCGCCACACCCGTTCTCGCGCTGGGGTCCACCTTCATCGATTTCACGCCGTCGTGGCTGAAGGACTTTGCGATCGCTACGTTCGGCACCAATGACAAAGCCGCCCTCTTTGTTGGCATGGCGCTGACCATTGGCGCCCTTGCCTGCGTGCTGGGCGTGGTGGCGTACCGCCGGTGGGCGCTGGGCGTTCTGGGCGTCCTGTTTATGGGTACGGTCATCGTGGCCAGCGTGGTGACCCGGGCAGGTGTGGATCCGGTGGACGCCATCCCGTCAGTGCTGGGGACCCTCGCGGGCCTGGCGGCCCTGCGGTTCCTGGTCGCCCCGCTGTGGACGGTGAAAGCCTGGCCTGAAGCCCCCGCCGACGTTGCCGGCGACACGCCGCACCCGGGGACAAGCCGCCGTCGCTTCTTTGCCGCGGCCGGGATCACTGCCACCGCTGCGGGCATTGCCGCCACGGGCGGCCGCCTCCTGAGTGCCGCGCGCAGCAACATCGCCAAGGCGCGGGAGG